>JAAFJH010000071.1:0-5679 GCA_013298875.1 Synechococcales cyanobacterium bin2.concoct.b11b12b14.033 | reverse complement strand
CGCCGATGTAATAGAGTAATTGTTGAATCACAGATGGACACGGATTGTCTTGAACTTGGATTACACTGATTAAATGATGAACTATGATTTTTATTTTATGGTTTTACTCTAAAGTATTTAATCAGTAAGGATCTATTGGAAGATAGCTTGTTTGAGATTCAAAAATTAATTATTATCTTCTTCTTCAGCTAAATGAAATTTGTGCATAACTCGATGTAAAACAGGCGTTAAAATAATACTGACACCAATTAAAAATATTAAGCCAGCATATAGGGCATAAAACCCTGCAAATAATTTTCCCGCATCGGTTTTAGGTGCGTCAACTGGCCCCATTCCGCCAAGTAACATAGCCGCATTCAAAAAAGCATCTACCCAACTAAGCTTTTCAAAATATTGATAACCTCCAATGCCCAATAAAAGCGAAAATATTAATAAAACTATTGAAATAAAAATATGAATTAAAAACCGCTTGATAAACGTAGAAAAAGGTAATAAAGGCTGTGATTTAGATTCGTACATATTTTTAATTAACTGGATTCAGATATATTATTAAGTGAGTCTCTCATTAATTAATTTTGTTCTGTAGTTAGAAGTACTTTTTAAATATGAAAATTTGCCTCGCTCAAATAAATAGTAAAGTTGCTGATTTAAAATACAATGCTGAAAAAATTTGCAAGCTGATTGAAAGCTGCCAGGCTTTACCCATTGAACAAAAGCCAGATTTAATTGTTTTCCCGGAAATGGCTTTAACCGGTTATACGCCCAAAGACTTGCTTTTCCATGAGGGTTTTAGGAGAGATTGCCAGAATATATTAAAAGAAGAAATAATAATTAAAATTACAATTCCGACTTTAATTGGTTCCATTCATGAAGAGTTTGGCAATTTATACAATTCCGTATTTTTTATTGAAGACAAGCAAATTAAAAAAATTATTCATAAAAAATTATTACCAAATTATGAAGTTTTTAATGAAAAGCGTTATTTTTCTAGCGGCTCATCAGATAAGTTAAGCGATTATTTAATTCAAGTAAAAAAACAAAATTTGGGTATTTTAATTTGCGAAGATTTATTAGGCTTAGAAAATAATTTTGAGTTTAATGATTTTAATAATTTAGAAAAACTCAAAAATCTCTCGGAAAAAGATAACCAATCGTTTGATTCAATAATTTGCCTGGCTGCTTCACCATTCCGAGAGGGTCAACCTGAAAAAAGACTAAAGATTTTGAAAAAAGCTCACCAGGATTATTTCAAGGCTAGTAATTTCGTTTTGATTAATTTAGTTGGCGGGCAAGATGATTTGATCTTTGACGGAAATTCTTTAATTTTAAATCAAAATGGTGAGTTACTTTATTCAGCCAAGTCTTTTGAGGAAGAAGTGAAAGTAATTGACTTAAATCAGAAACTTGAAACGCCAAATGCCTTGCCAGATAAAAATAAATTACAAGAAATCATTGGGGCTTTAATTTTAGGTATTCAAGATTATTTTGCTAAAACTGGTTTCAAAAAGGCTTTTATCGGAATTTCCGGGGGCATTGATTCGGCTTTAGTCGCTTGTTTGGCCGAAAGAGCTTTGGGTTCAGAAAATGTTTTTGGAGTTATGATGCCGTCTAAATATTCTTCAGAAGGCAGTATTAAAGATTCAGAAAAGCTTTTGACAAATTTAAAAATTAAAAGCAAATGTATTTCAATTGAAGAAATTTTACAGGTTTATTTAAAACAAATTGGCCTTTCACAGCTAACTTTGGCCGAAGAAAATTTACAATCTCGCATCCGAGGAACAACTTTAATGGCTTTGGCTAATGCCGAAGGAGCTTTAGTTTTGGCCACGGGTAATAAAAGCGAATTTGCGGTTGGCTATGCCACTTTATACGGTGATATGTGCGGTGCCATTGCTCCAATTGGTGATTTATATAAAACCCAGGTGCAAGAAATGTCCAAGTTTTTTAGTGAAATTCCAACTGAAATTATTATAAAGCCACCATCAGCTGAGCTAAGGCCAAATCAAAAAGATACAGATTCTTTGCCAGATTATGCTGAATTAGACAAAATACTTAAGTTTTATCTTGAAGACAAATTAAATGCGGCAGAAATTATTGAGCAAAAAGGTTTTTCGGCTGAGCTGACTAAAAAAATTATTAATTTAATTAAAAAAGCTGAATTTAAAAGACAACAAGCCCCGATTATATTAAAAGTTTCTGGTTGTTCATTTGGCTCTGATTGGTTATATTCAGTAATAACACGTTGAGTTTTATTTTAGATAATTAATCTTGATTATTTACTTTTTCAATTTCTAATTCTTTTCTTTGTATTAGCTGTAAAGCCGATTGAATAGGAGGATTTTTATCTGGCAATTTGGGTTTAGGAGCTTGCACAATCGGTGGAATAAAGGTAGAAATTAATTGCTGAGCTTCATTCATAATAAAAGGTACAATATTTTCAATTTTCCGCTCAATCAGAGAATTCCATTTTAAAACAATTTGATTATGAGCTAATAGTCGGGCATCATTCAAGAATAATTCATTATTTTTTTTCATTAAATCATTAAAGCTATTTAAGCCAAAATCCGCTAATTGTAAAATTTGTTTTGGGCAAATCTGATAGCCTTCATGCAAAGACGCTTGAGGTAAATTTTCCCGACGCCTTAAGACGCTGTTTTTTGCATTAGGATTAAAAGCAATTGGATAAGTACGGCACATAGTTGGCCGATTTTCATAAACAGAACATTGGGCGGTGATACGGCTACCAGGATGAAATTTATGACCCGGCAATTCTGGGTTTGCGTGAGGGGTAGATCTTTTTTCTTCTTTCAAAAAATTGCATTTAAGCGTACCTGGCAATAATTCCGAATCTACTCGTTTGAGAGCCAAAGCATGCATTGAACCTTTCAAATTTTCATTATCAAAAATAAAAGGAAAAACTGAATGCTGAATTGAAGCATAACTAGGATTAAAAGGAAAACTTTCAAAAGAAGTACCTTTAATGGTTTCGTCCATTCCTAAGGAATTCATTAAATCAATAAAATCAAAAATATTAATGGTTAATTTATAAGCTCTACAACAGCCAGCATGGCAACTATCACAAATTGTGGTCATTAATTTGCCTCAAAATCAAAATTATTTATAGTTTTTACCCACAATTTCAAACGATAAAACGGCTTAATGAACCCAAAAAGACAGAAGCAAGCTTGAAAAGATAGACAGAAAGAATGATTTGAGAGAAAATAAACATACAAAAGTGAAAGCACCTAAAAAAGAATTAATTGAGTAAGTTGATTTATATTTTGTTTATGAGAAGTTTGAAAATTACAATTTATTTGTTTTTGAGTTTTTTGTTTTGCAGTTTTCAGTCTGGATGCTCTGAAAGAGAAAACAATTTAACCATTACTTCTTCCACTCAATTATTATCTTTATCTGAAACCTTAGCTCTAGATTTTAAACGTACTAGCACTAATAATTCAATTTCAATTGCCGTTAAAGGTTCATTAGGCCAAGAAGAAGAATTATTAAACAATAATCTAACCGATTTATTAATTACTGAAAGAGACTTAAGCCTAGAAAACAAAAATTTAAGCAGTCAGATTATGGCTACTGATCAGTTAATAATTATCAACCATAAAGCAAATAATTTAAAAGAAATAAAACTTGAAGACTTGCAAAAAATCTTTGCAGGCGAAATTACAAATTGGAATTCAGTTAATAAATACAATAAAACTGTTCAAGTCTTAAGCAGAGAAGCTGGCTCACCAATTCGACAACAATTTGAAACTGCTTTTTTAAACAATAATTTAAATATTTCACTCGGTGCTTTAATTGTTAATTCTAACCCAGAGATGAGATCAGCAATTGCTTCAATCAATGGGAGTATTGGTTATATTTCAGTTGGTTCTTTAAACGACTCAGTGCAATTATTAAAAGTTGTAAATATTGATAATACCGAAATTAAAATGCCAACTGAAAATATTTATTTAATCTGGAAAACTAATAATCAAAAATCCGAACTGACTAGCTTTTTGGACTATTTAAAAAATAATAAGTCTGCTAATCAAATTATTAAAGAACAAGGTTTTATGATTCCAAAGGCTGATTAAATTTTGCCTCCAATAAATTTCCTTTAACTCTTAGCTAATCCTTTACTTTCTTGGTGATTTAATTTGCCAGGTAAAAATACGAAAAAAATAGGTAAATCCCTAATAATTAAATTTTTCGCCCTGAAAAATGGGCTTTATATTAGCAAACAATCATTTTTGCAAGGTAAAGAATATGGGATTAATATCTATTAATGGGAGTTTTGGAGCCGGACAAGCTGTTGCTCAAAGTTCAAGCCGCAATGGTATACAAGTTGAAAGCTCAAATGAAAATAATAGCCAAGCTCAAGCTGCTAGTAAAGGCCAAAGGGATGGAAATGCCCGAGCTTTACAATCTGCTTCTAATAGTGCAATGCAAGGTAATATAGCCCATGATACTGAAGCTTCCCAAATTACTGGCTTAACAACTGATCGTTGCGATTTTAATATACTTCCATTCCGAGATGCAAGTATTGATGCAGCGGGTGCTTGGCAAGCTACTGGAGCAAATCAAATTAATGTTCAAACTCCCAAACCAGATTTGCAAGATAATTTAAATTTGGCTGTTAATGTTTCGTCAGCCATCCCAAGCGTTTCTTCCCTGCCTACTACTTACCCCAATCCAGCCCAACCTTTTCGTGTAGCTTTGGGTGGTTCGGACTTATTTCCTTTTGGGGGAAATGTATCTTCTAATCAAAGTGCTGTTACGCCTAGTTTATCGCCACTTCCGACTATAACTCCTCAAGTTTTAAGTAATTTTACTACCCCAACCTTTAATAATGGCATTGCCCCTTTTCCAGGATTACCGACTTTTAATAATAATGAGATTCAATTCGGAGAATTACCAAAACCAAAAACGGCGGCTCAAAGTCTTTTAGATAAAATTAGAGCGAAAAACGCACTTAAAAATGCTGCTCAAGCTGCTTCTGCCTTTGCTGTTTCCGGTGAAATTAGCCGCGAACATAGCATTGGACAAGATGGAAGAGTTTTATTGGTGGATTCAGCAGGCAATCTAGCTAATCCTAATAATCCTTCCGCCACTCCCGGTTATGATCCAGTTACTAATACTGCCCCAGGTACTTCTAGCTTTACCGTTTTTTCAGGAGCTGTGGCCGTTCCTAATCTATTTATTCCAGGTCCCGTTCCCGGCGATCCAAACCCAGTAGTGCCTCCACGTACAAAAAGCTCAGTTAGAGGAAATATTCAATTGGCTTCCTCTTCGAATGGTAAAGCAGTTGCTCAAAAAGGAAATCAGTCACAACTTCAGAATAAATCGGCTTTAGCCACTACAGGTAGCTTTAACGGTAATTTATTTTCACTAATTGGCATCGCTTAAATTATTGGCAGTGATCTAGAAAAATAGACAAGAAAAAGATATAATAAAAGAATGAAAAATTGTAGGAAATGCAAGTCAGAAAAGCTTGTAAAAAATGGTCTTCTAAAGGGAAGACAAAGATATAAATGTAAAAACTGTGGATATAATCAATCAGTTGAATATGTTGGTTACCCAGAGAAATTCAAGGTGAAAGTCATTCAAGCATATTTGGAAGGAATAGGAATTAGAGCCTTAAGCAGGATATTTAAAATAGGAGTAGCAACAGTAATAAGCTGGATA
>JAAFJH010000070.1 GCA_013298875.1 Synechococcales cyanobacterium bin2.concoct.b11b12b14.033 | reverse complement strand
GCTCTAAAGAAATAGATCAAAGCTAAAAACTCATTAATTAATCTGTAATGCCTGTTTTAAAATAGTCATTTTCTTCTTAAAATGCTGTTTATTAACTTATTTTTCTATAATTTTTAATTGTATTACTTCATTTTTTCAGCTTATCTATTTTCACTGACCACTGCCAAAATAATTAATGAGTTTTAATGCTTCCATATTGTTCATCTAAAGTCCCAAAGCCATTATTAGTCGCTTTCAAATCAGTCGGGTCTGGCCTTTGTTGTTGCCCACCTCTTCCTGCCTGAGGAGTTGATCCATTAGGCTTATAAGAATTGTCCCATTCATCAGCATGCCATTTAGTGCTGGTTTCACCAGTTGAAAGTGTATTGTTCTGGTTTTGAGCTTCTCCATAATGTATTTCAGCAGCTGTATATTTTGCTCCGCCACCGCCAGCATTTCCACCACCAGCTTGCTTACCAATTGAGCCAAAGTTTTTAGCGTCTAAATAAGCTCTATTATAACCTCGAGTACCGCCAACCTGAGTTAGCTTTTCACTAGCACAAGCTTGTATTTTGCAGGGTAAAACTCGTTTATCTGCTTCAGTTCGACAGCTTAAAATTCCAAAGAAACCAGTTCCATCATCAAAGCCCCGTCCAAAAATAGATTGCCGCTTTTTACTCGCACAAACCGTACAACGATCTATTCGTCCGACAAAATCACCTCGACAGTTCTCGCCTTGTCTGCACCTTCCCGCCTGAAATCTTTCCATTCTTTGAATTAAATCTGTATTTTCTGTGCCGCCAGTATTTTTTAATTGTTTTTTTATGGCTTGATCACTACCTGGCTCTCGGCAATAATCCCACCGATCACCACCACCGGATGGACAAAGAGACCCTTCCCCATTAGCACCCGCTAAAGCAATTTGAGCACTATTACCACTAGGAGTTTCCATTGTAAAATTTTCTTCCGCTTCAACTACTTGCCCCGTGGCATCATATAATGTTAATTCGAATCTGCTGTATTGCTCAGGGTGTGCTGCTTCTCTTCTAACACTATCTACAATAATTGGCAAAGCTAAAATATTAATACCAGCTCCCACACTTCCCATATTAAGGTCACCACCTGCAGTCGATTTTTGTTCAGGAGCGGCGGTCATGGAACAAGCTCTTTTAGCTGCAATTTTGGTTAATCGATCCACTTCTTGAGTTTGCCCAGTATAGACCATTAATTCAACTACTAAAGGAACTAGCATCATAAAAATGACTATTAAAAATATGATTAAACCAATAAAATCATTTAAAGCACCGCTTTCGTCTTTGTATGATCGTCGTAAAAGTTTTTTAATTTTCATAATAATCAGAAAATGCCTTAGTTTATAGGTTTTTTCACAAAGCTTTCCCTATCTTTAAATATAAATTTGCTTAATTAAGTAATTTTTGTTAACTTATAGTAATTCAATATTAAGGGCAGTTAGCTCAGTGGTAGAGCGTCTCGTTTACACCGAGGTGGTCGGGGGTTCAAGTCCCTCACTGCCCACCAAATTTGGATTATTTTTGTAATTTTCAGCTTAATTTATCGGTTATTGATATTATTATTCAAATCTTTTTGCAGACAAAATAAATCAAAATCTTTTTTAAATTATAAAAAATGTCCCTCAATACTTCCGAAAAAACCCATTTAACCGGCACAATTATTAAAGTGCTTGGCCCTGTTTTAGATATAATTTTCGAAAATGGTTTGCCCCCCATCTATAGTGCTGTCATTGTTGAAGATAAAAATAGTAATGGACAAGAAATCAGATTAGTAGCCGAAGTCCAGCAATTAATCGGAAATAATATTGTAAGGGCAATTTCGATGGGAGCTACCGAAGGCTTGAGTCGAGGCATGAAAGTTCATACTGATTGTGAGCCAATTAAAGTGCCAGTTGGTAATAAAACCTTAGGGCGTATTTTTAATGTTTTGGGAGAAACAGTTGATAATGGTGCTAAGTTGCCAGATGATACCGAAAAATGGTCTATTCACCGCAAAGCCCCTCTTTTAATTGAACAAAATAATGAAGTCGAGATTTTTGAAACTGGTATTAAAGTAATTGACCTTTTAGAGCCTTATATCAAAGGTGGTAAAGTTGGGTTGTTTGGCGGAGCAGGCGTTGGTAAAACTGTTATTATTATGGAATTAATTAATAATGTGGCCAAGGCTCATGAAGGTATTTCAGTTTTTGCTGGTGTAGGAGAAAGAACCCGGGAAGGAAATGACCTTTACCATGAAATGAAAGAATCGGGCGTTTTGCAAAATGTTAGTTTGGTTTATGGACAAATGAATGAGCCACCTGGTGCCAGAATGAGAGTTGGTTTGTCAGCTTTAACTATGGCAGAATATTTCCGGGACAGCGAACACCGTGATGTTTTACTCTTTGTGGATAATATTTTCCGTTTCAGCCAAGCTGGTTCTGAAGTTTCAACTCTTTTAGGACGTTTACCCAGTGCGGTCGGTTATCAGCCAACTTTAGCCAGTGAAATGGGCGAATTACAGGAAAGAATCACTTCTACTAAACATGGTTCAATCACTTCAATTCAAGCGGTTTATGTGCCAGCAGATGACTTAACTGATCCAGCTCCGGCTACTGTATTTGGACATTTAGACGCTACTACAGTTTTAAATCGTCGTATTGCCGAACTTGGTATTTATCCAGCTGTTGATCCACTGGCTTCGACTTCTAATGCTTTAAAACCTAGTATTGTAGGCGAAGAACATTATAATACTGCTCGAGCTGTACAGTCCATTTTGCAAAGATATAAAGACTTACAAGATATTATTGCAGTTTTGGGAATGGATGAATTGTCGGATGATGATAAAGCCGTTGTGAATAGGGCTAGAAGAATACAACGTTTTTTAAGTCAACCTTTTCATGTGGCTGAAGTTTTTACTGGCTCCAAAGGAAAATACGTTAAATTGGAAGACACAGTTAGAAGCTTTAAAGAAATTGTAGAAGGAAAATGGGATCACTTGCCAGAACAAGCTTTTTATATGGTTGGCTCAATTGAAGAAGTTATTGAAAAAGCTAAGCAATTGGTTTAATTATCAGGTAAAGGTGGCCGAGTATATTCTACGGGTTGCTGAGCAGGTAGGTTTTCAGCGGACGATGGCTGCTGATCTTGATAAGGATTATCTCCATACATGGTAGGTTTTTTACGATTTGGTGCCTTATTTTCATTTTCAGCTGGTGGTGAGTCTTTTTTTATATTTTGAGCAGGAGCCGGCAATGGGGCTTTATGGGATTCTTCTTTAACTAGTGCCGTATGTGGCGGAGAGTCAATTTCTTGTTTTTCTTCTTCTTTCTTCTCTTGAATTTGTTCTTCGGTTTTTTCTTTTTGTTTTATTTCAGATAATTTGCTTTTATTTTCAGCCATAATTTCTTTGGCACTTTCTTGGGCTATTGTAACGGAGCTTAATTGAAAACCCTGCACTTCTTCATCTATTTCTTTCGGTGATAAACCTTTTTGTTTTAGTTTTTGTTTTAATAATTTTAAAGCTTGCCGAAAATCCGTTTCCGACTCAACTAAACCGAAAGAATAAGCTTTGTCCGAACAATCAAGTGATTTTTTTAATTCATTTATACTAATTTCTTTTTTAGCTAAATATAATTTCCCGAGTATGGCATAAGTTTGCCCGATGGGAAATATATCCTTTGAAATTTCTAAAATTTTAATTGCATTGTTAATTTGCTTAGCCCGAATTAATTGCTGAGCCTGCATATTATAAGCTTTAGCCAATTCTCTTTTTCGATGATTAACTGAAGAATTTGATTCTTTTACTTTTTCCGCTAATTTCAAAGCTCTGGAGAGAAAATAATTAGCTCTCTCTAAATTTTTATGTAACAAAGAATGTCGACCCTCAGTTGTATAAAGCTCTAATAATTCATTCACACAGTCTTTACAAGAATTAAGTGGTATTTTTTCTAAAATGGGAATTGCTTGATATTCTTTTTTTGAAAGCCTTAAATGTATCGCCAATTCACGTGCCACCTTACCCAAATAAGAATTTTTTGGATCAATTGACTGTACCTCTTCAATTAAGTTTTTAGCTTCGACTCCTCGCCCCAAAGTAAGGTAAGCGTGGGCTAATCGGAGCTTTAAACTATTATCATCTGGGCTAAATAATAATCTTTGACGAATTAAAGACTCAGCTTTAGCAGATTGCTGGTTCCGCAGGGCTTTATCAATTGTGGCATAAGTTATAAAGTCATAAATAAGTGTAAAACTAACGTAAAAAACTAAAATAATAACCCCACAAAAAAGCTTTTCAGCAACCGAAAAATTATTGAAAATAAAATCTTTAATCAAAGATCCCGAAAAACTTAATTCTTGTTTCCAATTATTTTTGGCCTTGAATATAATATTTAATCTTTCAAAAGTTAATTTGAATAATAAATTCAGTTTGGGAAAAAGCCCTGTTTGTGGTTGCATAATCAAGTAATTACAAATAACAACGTTGAATCGTTGCAACTGTATCTTCTAATTTTTTATCTTGGGTTGGCTCACCAATAGTTTCAATTTTCCATTCACCTTTATGTTTATAAAGTTTGGCCATTGCCATTGAAACAAAACCTTTAAATTTTGACTCAGCCGAAATATTAAACTTTGCAAATATCGAATTGACTTGGGTAGCAGTGCCTTGATAAACCCGAATATGGGCGTATGGAATATCTGCAAAATCCTGACCTCGAAAGCTATTTAAAATAAAAACAACTTTATCAATTTTCGGATTTAATTTAGCCAAATCAACCGTAATAATTTCATTGTCTAAGCCATCATCTCCGTCCAAATCGCCTTTCATATCATCACCGCTATGCTTAATTGCTTTATCCGAAGAAGTCAATTGTCTAAAAGAAACTATTTCAATAAGCTGATTATTTTCATCAAATAAAGCCGCACTGGCATCCAAATCAACCGCTTCTTTTTTCTCATTACCAAATAAACCTTTTTTAAGAATTGCTCCCCAATTTAATCCAACACAAAATGAAGTTAATTTAGTGCCATTTTCTTTTTGTAAATTGAGCTTATCGCCTTTGGTTAAATTTAATGCTGACATTTATTTTTTTATTTTTTGTATTTATTTATAATATCTTCCAAACCATTTGGTGCTGTCCCTAAAACATCTCCCAAAGCAGTGAATCTCCATTGGCCATCTTTCGTATAAATACGAGCCATCTCAACCGAAGTACCTCTCGAAGCATCTTCTGTTAAATCAAATTGATAAAGAGCTTCATTGGTCTCAGCATTATAAAGTTTGACCATTGCATTTTTTACTCTACCAAAAGTAACTGGTGAACTTTGCCCAACGCCATAAATAGTAATAACAGCCAGCATTATTTTTACATCGGGCGGAATTTTAGTTAAATCAATTGTAATTGTTTCATCATCTCCGTCAGCAGCTCCAGTTTTTTCATCACCTGAATGTTCTAAAGCACCATTATATAAAATTGGTTTTCCTTGCGGATTTTTTGGCGAATTGTAAAATAAAATACTGTCTTCACTTAGCATTTTTTCATTTTCTGCCAAAACAACCAAAGAAGCGTCTAAATCAGCAGTCACACCTTCTTTAACGTCCCAACTTAGGCCAATTTTAATTTTTTTCAGCTCAGAATGGTCTTTGGATAAATTAATTCTTTCACCAGCGGAAACTTTTTGTAATTGTAAGGCCATAAATTTAATTAGCTAAAATTAGGAATTGTAAAACTAAAGTGATTTAAACTCTATAATGAGCAAAAGCTCTATTAGCCTCAGCCATTTTATGGGTTTCTTCTCTTTTACGGACGGCATCGCCTCTTTTTTCAAAAGCTTCAATTAATTCTCGGCATAATTTATCTTCCATAGAAGCACCACCTTTATTTCTGGCAACCTGAGCAATCCACCTCATGGCTAAAGTCCAACCAGCATCATCTTGTACTTCAATTGGCACCTGATAAGTAGAACCACCAACGCGGCGGGCTTTTACTTTGACTAAAGGCTTAACATTTTCTAAGGCTTTCAGAAATATTTCTAGGCCTGGTTGTTTTAAAGAAGATTCAGCTTTGTCTAAGGCACCATATACTAATTTTTCAGCGGTGCTTAATTTTCCGCTCCACATTAATATACGAATGAATTTCGATAAAATTGGATTGTGAAATTTGGATTCTAAGACGGATGGTCTTCTTTTTCTTTTAAAAGCTTTTCTTGACATTTTTATTTACCTTTTTTCTTTGCGTCTGTTGGGGCGGCACCTGGTTTTGGCCTTTTGGCTCCATATTTAGAGCGACTTTGCTTACGGTCTTTTACGCCTGAAGTATCAAGGGTTCCACGGATTATATGATAACGTACACCAGGCAAGTCCTTAACACGTCCTCCCCGCACTAATACAACCGAGTGTTCTTGTAAATTATGTCCTTCACCCGGAATATAAGCGGTTATTTCAATTCCATTGGTCAATTTAACCCTGGCAACTTTACGTAGTGCAGAATTAGGTTTTTTAGGAGTGGTTGTGTAAACACGGGTGCAAACGCCAGCTCTGGACGGGTTTCCAGATAAAGCAGGAGATTTACTCTTTTTGCTTTTGGCTTCTCTTCTTTGCTTAACTAATTGATTTAAAGTAGGCATTAAATGATTTTTCTAAATTTATGACAGAGTAATTTCAACATTTTATATATATTAGACTATTCATTTTCTTTAATCAAATATTTTTTTATTTTTTAGGTAATTATTTGCCAAAAGTCATTTGAGAATAAACTTTTAATTTCTTATCTTAACCACAATTAAGGAAGTTTAAAATACATGATAGAAAATCAATATTCTCATTATTGTTTATGAATATGACTAGATATGAGTTAAATACTACTCAAAAAAGAAATAATGCTTTAGCAGAAGAATTAAAGCCAAAAGACAATAATATTAGCCAAATTACAAATAGAATTTCGAATTTAGAATTAATACAAAAAACCAATAATCCTGCCCAACTTTCAGATCGTTATGAGACGGGGATTAGTGGGGATGATATTGCTTTTCAAAATAGAGTTTTAGGCTTATTATTAACTGAAAAAATTACCGAAAATACTTTAATTATTTCTGATACTGGACACGATATTCCTATATTTGCAACTTTAGCCCGAAACTTAGATATTCAACCTGCTTTTATGTTGCCTTCTAATTTATTTGGAGGTCTCGATGATGGAAATGAAAGGCGTGTATTATCACAAGCTCAAACTTGGGGAGATGAAATTAATGCACAAACCTCAAAAAATGCCTCTGATAATACAACTAAATCTATCTTTATCGGATTAGATGCACATCGACAAAATAGAGATATAAACCCTTCAAAATTTCCAACATCCCAAGAATTAAAGAAACTAGGTATTGAAAATATTGTTTATTTAGCGGAAGCTCCTCCACAAGAATATAAAGTTAGCGATTTAATTAGCAAGAGGCATAGGCCAAATTTAAGAGGATATTTTGATTCATTAGAAAAAAGTAACTTGAATATAAAAGCATTTGGAGTAGATCCTAGACAAAATAATAAACCAAATCCGCAAATGATTATGCCACCACCGTTCAATTAATTTAAAGTGGCTCTGGGTGAATTGAAATAATTGCATTTGGAAATAAACTTTTAATTTCTTTTTCAATGTCTTCCGTTACAGAATGAGCTTTTTCAAAAGTTATATTTTTATCCAAACTAATTGTCAAATCTACAAAAAGCTGTGAGCCAGACTGTCTAATTTTCATACTTGAAATTAACTTTATTTCGAAATTTTTCTTCAGAAGTTCTAATAATTTATTCTCTGCTCCATCGGGTGCTTTGTCTAATAAATGATCAATCGCATCTTTCGCTAACTTTAAGCTAATTATAAAAGTCCAAACTGCCACTATTAAAGCCGCCAAACTATCAATAATGGGAAAATGAAAAGCGGCACCAATTAAACCTAATAAAACTGCAAGCGAACTGTATAAATCCGATTGAAAATGCAAGGCGTCAGCTGCTAAAGCAGGGCTATTATACTCTTTTGAAACTTTATATAAATTTCTGGCTCTAAAAAAATCAATAATAATCGAAACAATAATTACTAAAAAAGCCCAA
The DNA here is from genome assembly GCA_013298875.1 of Synechococcales cyanobacterium bin2.concoct.b11b12b14.033. Lineage (GTDB taxonomy): Bacteria > Cyanobacteriota > Vampirovibrionia > Caenarcaniphilales > Caenarcanaceae > JAAFJH01. The sequence continues at coordinate 2,289 of JAAFJH010000070.1, read as the reverse complement.
AAGCTTAATTCAATATGCCTATCAGCTGAGCCAGTTAATCTTCCAAATACTTCTTTAAAAATCCAACCACAAGTAATCCATAAAAGTAGGGTTTCAATTAAAGCGGCTATATTTTCAATTTTTCCATGTCCGAAATGATGCTCTTCATCAGCCGGTTTCGAGGATAAACTGACCGCCCAATAAGTAATTAAAGTGGCCATTAAATCCATTCCAGAATGAGCAGCTTCGGCCAAAATACCTAAACTGTGAGTTTGAAAACCAATAATTATTTTAAATAAGGTTAAAAAACAAGCAGCCACTACCGATGATAAAGCTGCTTTCTGAACTGGATGTGGGGCGTGCATAAAAAACCAATATTATATGATTTGGCTTTCTAATAATTCTAATTCACCAATTAATTGTCTTCTTCTGGATAAAATCATCGAAGCTTTTAATTCTTGCAATTCATCAAATAAATTTTCTAATGAAGTTTCAATTAAATTTAATTTGCTGCTAACTGAAATATTATCAACTGAATTATTTTTATTTTTGCTGACTTTTCCTTTATTTTTACCTTTATTAACTTGTTGAGTAAGGCCAATACTAGATTTTTTTGAATTACCTTTTGAATTGTTAGGCTTAGTTTTTTTCTCTTTCTTTTCTTTATTTTTTATTTTTACTTTTTTTAAGGAAGCAACTTCTTTATTATGTGAGTTTTCTAATTTGTTCTTAACAGTTGCTCTAATTTTTTCATTGTCTAAGCCTGGTGCACCGTATTCCACACTTGTTCCATCTGTAAATTCTACTAAATAACGAGGCATTGTTTATTCTCCGAATACTACTATTAATCTTAACTTTAATTCTCAGTAATTATATCTTATATACTAATTAATGCAATAGATAATATAGTTTAAAGTTGTTCACCAAAGTTAAAAATACTACTCATAATTATATTTAAAGGTATAGCAATTAAGCCATTCCATAAAGGGGTAATTAATAAAATCCAATAATTATCCAATAAAAAATTTATGCCATATGGCATTGAAATAAAAAAAGCATTAATTAATTCAACATATAAACTGCATAAAATTACCTGCAAAACTCGCATTATATTCTTGTCAATTGATATTTTAGGTAAAGTATAAATTGATAAAAAAGGTAATATTAACCAACTAAAAAAGAAGTAATGATCATGCAATAAAGAGCTAATTGTCAAAGCTGACACCAAAGCAAAAGGTAAAGAAATTTCTAAATCTCCAATCAAAGCTGACAAAATTATAATGGTACAAATAAAATTAGGGCTGATTTCTTTAACCATTAAAAGAGGTGCCAAACAGATTTGACAGATTAAAGTAATAATAAATATACAAACCCATTTAACTAAAAATTGAGCTTTTTTTGAATTGAGCAATATCATAATTAAGAAATAGAATTTAAAACTTTAGTAACAGTAATATTTTTTAAGCAACTCTGATAATTATTACCAGTTAAATGACATTTGCGTTTATGACAAGGGCTACAATTTAAGTTCAAATAAATACTATTTCCTCGCCAAGGACCAGTACGAGCGGGTGAGGTTGAACCATATAAACCCAAAGTTTTAATATTATAAGCACTTGCCAAATGAATTAAACCCGAATCTCCTCCAATTAAAAGTTTGAATTTGGGCATTAGATTTTTTAAATCTTTTAAAGAAGTTTTACCAGCCAAATTAATAATATTTGTATTTTGTTCAAAGTTTTTCCGAATAGCTTCTGAGCCTAAAATAATTACTTGATAATTTGCTTTTGAACTTAATTCATTCGCTAAATCTTGCCAGTTTTCAAGAGGCCAATTTTTACTAATCCATCTTGTTTCAGGTGCCAAAGCAATTAATTCTTTGTCTGAATTTATAAACGAAATGAAAGATTCTTTATAGTTTATTTCAATTGGCATCTTAAACAAATCTAAGCTTGAAGTTTCATATAATAAATTTTTGATTTGCTCTGAGCTTAAATTACCGAAAAACTTACTTTTTAAAATTTGACAATTTCTTTCAATAATATGCAACTTATCGTCCAAAATATTAATTGTTTTTACTTTTTCAGTCCAAAAATATTTAGCCAAACTTTCCCGTGCTGGCTCTAATCCGATGATTTTTTTTCCTCCAATTAAATTGGCTAAAATACTAGTTTTCATTAAAGTTTGCATTTCTAAAATTAAGTCAAAGTTTTCTTGTTTTAAATTATTAATAGTTTTTATATAATCAAAAAATGAATTGGATAATTTATGAATATAATTAATGTCTTGATGATTTTCTAATAAGTCGGC
>JAAFJH010000007.1 GCA_013298875.1 Synechococcales cyanobacterium bin2.concoct.b11b12b14.033 | reverse complement strand
AAGGATTTGATATTGTAAATGAGAAATTAAGTATTTTTGTTGAGTTGAAAAACAAACACAATACAATGAATTCTTCTTCTGCTCAAAAGACCTTTATGAGAATGCAAAATATATTATTGAAAAATCCTGAATCTCAATGTTTTTTAGTTGAAGTCATTGCTAAGAAAAGTCAAAATGAAATATGGAAAGTGTCTTTGGATAGCAATTCGGTTTCTGATAATAGAATTAGAAAGCTTTCAATTGATAAATTTTATGAATTAGTAACTGGCGACAAATTAGCTTTTCGAAAATTATGCAAGTCTCTCCCTCAAATTATTGATGATGTTTTAAAAGAAACTAAATCTACACAGTCGCTGAATACAGTAGTAAACGAATTTAAAGAAATAAGTTCTAATTTAGAAAAAAGTATTTATTTGTTGGCTTTTAATAAATATGAAGGATTTGGAGATTTTTAAATGCAGCAACTATTGTTTAAAGCTGAAGCAAGGAAAGTAGAAAATATTTTTAGTTTGGATATTGAGTCGGTTTTACCAGTTAGAGATTTTAAATCGATTGAATTATTTGCAGGTGCTGGCGGTTTGGCTTTGGGTTTTGAAAAGGCTGGATTTAAACATATTTTACTGAATGAAATAAATAAAGATGCTTGTAAAACTTTGGCTCATAATCGCCCAAGCTGGAATATTTTAGAAAAAGACATTTCACAAATTGATTTTTCAGAATTTATAAATAAAGTAGACATAATTTCGGGTGGCTTTCCTTGTCAGGCTTTTTCGTACGCTGGAAATAAATTAGGTTTTGAAGATATTAGAGGAACTTTATTTTTTGAATTTGCACGAGCCATTAAAGAGACCCAGCCGAAAGTTTTTTTAGGAGAAAATGTCAGGGGTTTATTAAATCATGATAATGGAAAAACTTTGGAAACTATGAAATCAGTACTTGAAAATATTGGTTATTTAGTGCTTGAACCACAATTATTAAGAGCGGTCAATTATAAAGTGCCACAAAAAAGAGAGAGATTAATTATTATTGGTATTCGTCAAGATTTGGCCGAAAAAGCAGAATTTATATGGCCTAAAGCTTATAGTCGAATAATGAATTTGCAAGATGCTTTAAAAAAAGGTGATTTATATAATTGTGATGTTCCATCTTCAGAAGGGGTAAAGTATCCAATGAATAAGAAAACAGTTTTAGATTTAGTTCCACCTGGCGGCTATTGGAGAGATTTGCCTGATGATATACAAAGACAATATATGAAAAAAAGTTATTTTATGGGTGGTGGAAAAACCGGTATGGCAAGAAGGTTATCTTGGGAAGAGCCATCTTTAACTTTAACTTGTTCCCCCTCGCAAAATCAGACTGAAAGATGCCATCCAGAAGAAACAAGACCCTTAACCGTTAGGGAATATGCACGAATTCAGACTTTTCCAGACGATTGGCAATTTATAGGTTCAATGTCTTCTAAGTACAAGCAAATTGGGAATGCAGTTCCCGTAAATTTAGCTTATTCCATCGGTAAAAGTTTAATTAATTTACTAAATAAAGTTGTAAACAAGGAACAAAGTTAAGTAATTTGACGACTTTTAAATTATATAAACTGATTACAAAATATTAAAATGGAAATTGAAAATACTAATAAAGAAGTGAAATTTCAAATACGTATTGTTTTACAAACCTCTACTGCTGATTAAAAAGCAGTAAAACTTGACTGTCAATATATTAGTTTGATAGCATAGAGTGAAAACAAACTCTTTTGAATAATTATAATTAAGAGTTGGGCCTTTCAAAAGCTCAGCTCTTTTTTTTAGGACAAAAAATGGTTAAATCCTTGGAATTACTTGAAAAGACAATTGAAAATGAACTGCAAGCCCTAAATTTGCAATTAGTTGAATTAAAAAAGCTCTCTCATAATTCAATTAATACTCTTCGAATTGTTATTAATGATCCTGAAAAACATGTTGGACATGAACAATGCACCTCAGTTATCAAATCATTACAAGCTAGTTTGCCAGATTTAAATGAAGATTTTAACGTTGAAGTTTGGAGTCCTGGAGTTGGAAGAGAGCTAAAATCAGAAAGAGAGTTTCAAGTTTTCAAAGGAAAATTAGTTGAAATTACCTTTCTACAAAAAAAAGTTAAAAAAGAAATAGGAATTTTAAAATTAAAAGAAAATAATCAAATTGCTATTTTGGTGAATGAAGAGGAAAAATTATTTGATTGTTCTTTGATCCAAAAAGTTATTTTAGCCCTTTGTACGCCAGAGGAAAATCAACAACAAAATACTGAACCCTTTGAAATTTCAGTGGAGGACATTTAAATGTATACATTAGGCTCTGAGTTTATGCTTGCTACCGAAAAATTGGAGCAAGAAAGAAATATTTCGAAAGAAGCTTTTATTAAAGCGATTTGTGATGCGGTTTTGGCTGCCTACAAACGTAAAGTACCTGGCCATAATATTGAAGGCGTTAAAACTGTTTTTCAGGAAGAAACTTCTCAAATTGGCATTTATGCTCCTTTAACAGTCGTTGAAAAAGTTGAAAATGAATTCATCGAAATTAGCTTAGACGAAGCCAAATCAGTTTTGGATGATGTAAAACTGGGTGAAATCCTTGAAGTAGACGTAACACCCGAAGATTTTTCGGAATATGGACGTATTGCTGCCCAGGCTGCCCGAAATATTATGAGACAAAGATTAAATGAAGAAGAAAAAAAATTAATGCGCGAAGAATATGAACTGCGCAAAAATAAAATTGTAGTTGGTCAAATAACCCGCATTGAAGAAAGAGCTGATGGTGGCCGAGATATTATTGTTGATTTGGGACGTATTGAAGGCTTAATGCCACCTAAAGAGCAAATTCAGCATCATGAATATAAAAGAGGACAACGCATTCGGGTTTATGTTGCAGACTTTCAGGAAAGAAATAAAAGAATGTTTATTATTATTTCTCAGGCACATGAAGAGCTTTTATCTGAATTATTTAGGCTAGAAATTCCAGAAATTGAAGAAGGTTTAGTTGAAATTATGTCAAAAGCTCGTATGTCTGGAAGGCGTTCACGCGTGGCAGTTCGTTCGATTAATCAAGATATTGACCCAATTGGTGCTTGTATTGGCTCACGTGGGTCACGCATTCAAAATATTAGTGCTGAACTTTACGGCGAAAAAATTGATGTTATTCCTTGGTCAGAAGACCCGATTGAATATATTTCATATGCTTTAAGTCCGTCATTAGCACCGTCTTTAATTAGTGAAATTGCTTTATTTGAAGACCGCCGAGCTTTGGTAATTGTGCCAGATGATCAATTAAGCTTAGCTATTGGGAAAGGTGGGCAAAATGTTAAGTTAGCAAGTCGCTTAACTGGCTGGAAAATTGACATACGTAGTGAAAATGACCAACCTGCAAAGCCAAACTAAAATATGTTTATTACCTTGGAAGGCTCTGACGGAGCTGGAAAAACTACCCAAATTAATTTATTGGCTTCCATTGCTAAAACTGAAAATTGGCTTTTAACTCGTAATCCTGGTGGCACTGAATTTGGCTTGAAGCTAAGGGAAATTTTATTAAATGATAATTCAGTGAATCCATCAGCTATTGCGGAATTAATGCTTTATATGGCTGACCGAGCGGAGCATATTGAAACGGTTATAAAACCTGCCTTGGCAAAAAAGCAAATTGTCATTTGTGATCGTTTTATTGATTCGACAGTGGTTTATCAAGGCTTTGCAAGAGGCTTAAATATTGATTTTATCAAACAATTAAATGATTTTGCCTGCCAAGGTTTAAAACCAGACTTAACTTTTTTGCTGGATATTGATCCCAATATTGGTTTTGGGCGTTTAAAGTCAAAAGATAAAATCGAAGCGGAGGGTTTGGATTTTCAAAAGAAAGTAAGAGCCGGCTTTTTAGAATTAGCCTCTCAAGAACCAAACCGTTTTGAAGTTATCGACACAAATATTTTAAATGAATCAGAAGTACATGAAAAAATTAAAACTAAGATTTTGAGCTTTTACGCAGATTCTTTCTTATAACTTTTTTTTATCGCTATTTGTTTTTTGATTTTTGCTACATTTTCTTTAATTTCTTGGATTCTCTTTTCTTTTGTTTCGTAAAATCCTTCATATTCAGCTTTTTGCTGCTTTGTCAGCTCATCAAATTTCTTTTTACCAAAAGGCACCGATCTCAATTCACCCTTATTTTCATCATGCACTAACCTAAAATAATCATGCTGTATAGTTGATTCTATTGCTGAAATTTGAGCTAGTTTACCAGCTAGTACCGTTATTTGATATTGTAATGATTCTGGCTCAAAACTTTTTCCGCTACGCACTACTGTATTTACTAGTTCATTAATAAAAGGAGTATTCAAAACTTTTTCCGCTATGCATTACTGTATTTACTAGTTCATTAATAAAAGGAGTATCGTCAATACTATTTGTCTTAACTTTCACTTCATTATCTTTTTTATATCTTTCAAGTCCTTTACCAAAATATCTGGATAGTCCTATTAAAATGTCATAAGTTTTAATAGGTGAATTGGAAAAAGAGGAATATTCATCCACAAGACTTCCACCAGTATAAAGAGCAATATTTTGGGCAGTCTTTTCATCAATGCCATAATGTTTTTTTAATATTGGTTCCAAAAACTTTGCTAATTCATTTTGCCAAGAATTAACTGGAGTATCTAAGTCTTTGGATTCGTAAATTTCCTGAGCTTTTCTTAAAGTTAATTTCTCAATAAAGGGTAATGTAATTTTTTTTAAAGCTTTAACTCTACTTTCTGGTGAGGGCGGTGTTTTTAGTTTTTGGGAGGCAGCTCTACTAAAAGCTGAAGTTGAAGAAGTAAGTCTTGAAATCATGAAATAAAAATATAAGACTGAATAATAGCTAAATACTAATAACAATGTTTATAATTTGTCAAGCTAAGTGCCATATAATGAAAGAAGTAGTAGTAAATAAAAAGACTTTTGGTATCAAAATCAAATAATTTAAACTAATTTTAGGGGGCTTGCCCTTGGTTTTTGAGGACAAAAAATTAAAATGTACAAAATACAAGAAAGTACTAAATATTAAAAATAAGTAAATTTGTATGAATGAAAAAAGTATTAAAACCTTTCAAAAATTTGTAGAATATTATGATTTGTTAGTCAAAAAATTTCATACTTCTCAAAGCGGTGATCAGATTAGAGAATTGAATACTATGTCAGGTGAAATGTCTGATTTTTTACGAGAAGAATATCAACTAGAAACTTCGGCTAAAGTAAAAGAATTAATAAGTAAACTAAAAAATAAAAATAATAATTCCTTAGATTTAGAAGTATTAGAAAATTATGTTATTGGAGATGCAAAGTCATATGTAGAAGCTTTTGAACCAACTTATCAGAATTGCTTACAAACTTTGCTAAAGCTTACTGAAACACTGAAAGAATTTGATTATGAGAAATATAGTGATAATGATTTAATTATATATTTTGGTAAAGCTAAAACCTTAATGAAAATTACCGAAAATATATCTTTTTATTTGCAAGAGAAAGAAAGAGTAAATAATTTTAAAGTAGCTTTGAGCAATGGAATTGATAAAGTAGAAGCATCTTTTTTCTCAGATATTTTAGACTTTAAAGTAAAAAGCCCAAACTGTTAAAAAGAATTATTACAAAAACTTAGTACAGAGAAGAGTACTACTAATCAATGGAAATACGAACAAATTGATCATGATATAAAAAGTACTTATAAAGCTTTAAAATTATATTCTCAAGGCTCAAATAAAGATTTAGCTCAAGTAAAAGAATATTTATCCGAAGAAGCACTAGCACTTTTGGCAGGGAATTCTGAAAAATGGGTTAATGTAAAATGGCTAAATTTACTTAAATGTTTTGAGTATAAACTGGAAGATATTGCAATAATTAGTATTGTGAATTTTCCTGGCTTAGAAGCGGATAAATTATTTGTTTGGTTAGATCATGAAATAAATTCATCTGAAGCTGATGATATAGAGATAGATAGAGTAGATGAATTGGAAGACTTTGATTCGATAGATGAATTTAAAATGCTAAGTGGTTTTAATATTAAGCTATTAAATTTAACTATTGCGGGTACTAATGATTTATGGATTTTTACTTGGTCTGAGAGTAGAAATAAATGGGTTTTAGACTTTTTGGGAAATGACTTAATGGCTGATACTTATGCTAAAACCATCGGGAAATCAGTAAATTATAATGGGTATGAATTTAAGTATCCGAAATTAACTTAGTAAAACTTGGAGATAAAAATGACTATTAGTTTGATTTTTGTAATTGGTATAGTAGGTTTAGTATTAATTATTTGGCTAGTAAGTATTTATAATGGCTTGATTAATAAGAAAAACCAAGTTGAAAATACTTTTTCGAGTATCGATGTTTATTTAAAAAACCGTTTTGATTTAATACCTAATTTAGTTGCCGTAGCCAAAGAAACTGCCAGCCGTGAGACTAGTTTTATTGAAAAGGCTATTAGTTTGCGTAATCAAGCTTCTAATCCAGATTTATCAATGGAAGATAAAGTACATTTAGATAATGAAGCGTCTCAAATATTTACTCGCTTTTTTGCTCTCAGTGAGAATTATCCACAAATGACAAGTATAGGTTTATTTAAAGAAATACAAAGTAATTTAGCCGAAATTGAAGATCGAATATCCGCTGCCAGACGTGCTTTTAATAGTGCAGTAACTCAGTATAATAATGGTTTAGAAATGTTTCCGAGTAGCATCTTTGCAGGAATAATGGGTTTGCAACATAAAGAATGGTTTGAAGCTTCGGAAGACGAAAAAGGAAGTATTAATATGCAAAATTTATTTAATAATTAGTTGAGTTCGCAATGGATAGTAATCAAAAACTTTTCTACTGGGTTGTCGTTTGTATCGTAATAGCTATTATTGCAACTATTGTAAATTTTATTCAAAACCAAAAAAAGCATAAACAAATAAATAAAAAAATACAAATAAGCGATGAGGAAATACAGTTCGTTGATAAAGTAGTGTCTCAAATGGAGCCGGCCATTGACAAACTAGAACAGGAAAGAAAGTCTAAAATACCCTTAATAATTCTAACGATAATACTGTGTAATACACCTATTTTAATATATATTATTTTTCCAATTTGGAAAAGAGACTTGTTTAACTTATTCACCTGGTATTTTTGCTTAGAATTTGCCGCAATTATTATAACTATGGTAATTGCCTATCAGTACTTATTAAAAGATTATTATAAAGAATTTAAAGCAAATATTATTACAGAAATTATCAAATTGTTAGGCGGACAAAACCTTGAATATAATTATACAAAATATATTAACGAAAATGATTTTGGAGCTAGTAATTTATTTAATTTTTTCAATATTTATATTGGTGATGATTTAATTGCTGGAGAGATAAACTCTTTAAGATTTCAATGTTCGGAATTACATGTTAAGTATCATACTAAGTCTGGCAAAACAAGTAAGACGATACCAATATTTGATGGTTTATTTTTTATAATTGATATACCGCAAAATATTGACAAGGATAAACGTTTTGGTACTAATTCTAATTTTGGTTCTGAAATACTTTTGGATAATATTGAGTTTAATCAATTATTCAAGGTTTTTGGTAATGATAATACTGAAGCTTTTTATATACTTTCCAGCAAGGTTTTAGAGAAAATGGTTAATTATGTACATAAAACCGGACAAAATTTTCAGTTCTCATTCAAAGGAAATAAATTATATATTGCGATTGAAGCGGGTAATATGAAACAGTTTTTTGAGCCGCCAATTTTTAAAAGTTTATGGGATTATAAAATTTACGATGAAATAGTAATGGATTTTAAACTTATATTTGAGCTTTTAAATCAGCTTGAATTTAGAAGGAGTTTAACGTGAATAAAAAAACTATTATTTATTTTATAATTATTGCACTTTGTATTAGTTGCCGTTTTTTCTCAACTGGTTTAGATTTATATACTTGCAGCTGTATAATAATTTGTCCCTTATTACTGCTTTATTTACAATTTGCTGACAAACCGGAAGGCTTTTTGTTTCATTTTTTTAGATATATAAGTCAAAAAATTATATTCATTTCTATTGTTTTTCTAATTCTAAGTACTTTAATTATTTTATTTGCTCCTAAGTTTCAAGGTAATCAAAAAATAATACTAATATTTTCTATTGCTATTCCAGTTATACTTTTTGCAATTTTTATTAAATTAATTATAAAGCTAAATCCTACCAAAACAGAACAACTTAAAACCCAAATACAAACTACTGAAGAAGATTTACAATTTGTAGAGGATTTAATATATTCACTAAATAGAGAAGTAAGAGAGTTAGAGAATCAAAGATTAATTGAATTGTTTACATATACTATAACGATTATAATTACTAACTTATTAGTATTCTTAATATTTAATTATTTCATTGTCCCTTTTCGTATGGGAGCTAGTGGCTGGGATACTATACTGCTAATATTTATGTTTGTTTTTTGTGGAATTTCCACTTGGGGAGTCTTTATAATTAAAGGGTTTTTGAATCATACTAGCGAATATCACAGAAATTTTAAAGAAAATATTGTTACCCAAATCATAAAGTATTTAGGTACTGAAAACTTACAATATTTCCCGCATGAATTTATAAAAAAAACTGACTTTAAAGAAAGTAAATTATTTTACAACGGTAATATTTACAAAGGCGATGATTTAATTACTGGAGAGATAAACTCTTTAAGATTTCAATGTTCAGAATTACATGTTCAAGATATAGATTCAGACAGTAAAGATGAAATATTTCACGGTTTATTTTTTGTAATTGATTTGCCAGTAAACATACAAATACCCTTTGGTACTAATTCTAATTTTGGCTCTGAAATACTTTTAGATAATGTTGAGTTTAATGAACTATTCAAAGTTTTTGGTAATGATAGTACTGAAGCTTTTTATACACTTTCAAGTAAAGTTTTAGAGAAAATGGTTAATTATGTACATAAAACCGGACAAAATTTTCAGTTTTCATTCAAAGAAAATAAATTATATATTGCGATTGAAGCTGGCACTAAGCAGTTTTTTGAGCCACCAATTTTTAAAAGTTTATGGGATTATAAAATTTATGATGAAATAGTAATGGATTTTAAACTTATATTTGAACTTTTAAATCAACTTGAATTTAGAAGGAATAATATTTAAGTAATTAAAACTAATAGATTGAATTAAGGGTGAATTGAATTATTTTGAATTGGACGAAGTACACAATATAACAAAAAACAGCCGAGAAACTTATGAAGCTAGCTTGAAAGCTATAAGAGATGGGAAAATAGTTTAGGTAGCTATTTAAATATTTGAGAGTTCTAGCTAGAATGAGTAAATATAGAGAAGAAGTTGGAATGTAAAAATTCAATCAATTTATCAAGGAGCTTTCCGGTATGAAACTTTGAGAATAGGCCTATGGTCAAATCTACCATCTCAAAAGACTTAGAAGGAGAAATTGTCTTTCTCTGAAACCTTGCAAACCAATGCCTTTGTTGGCAGTTATTTCTTTCAATACAATCTGTCTCTGACTTGCTTTGAATTAATTTATCTTTAGGAATTACCTGTACATACGATTCCCAATTGTCAGTGCAGTAAACACAAACATCCCATTTCTCTAACCTCTCCCAAAGACGTTTTAAGGTATTTGTACTGCGATTCCCACATTCCCAGTCAACAAGCTGGTTTGTAACTCTATCAACAGCTTTCCATATCCAAAACTTGTTTTTTTTGATCCAATATAATGCCACATTTCATCCAATTCCATCACAATGCTGGAAGAAGGAATTGGTTTTGAATAATTATTTTCTGCAAATGTCCTGACCCATCCCAGTACACTAGAAGCTGAAACTTGCAAAAGTCTAGCAATTGAATTCATAGACATTCCCATCATATAAAGAAGTTGAGCTAAAACTTTAAACCACTCTGGCTTAGCCGCAACAATTATTTCAGGATTTTCAACAAATTGATGATGGCACTGAGAGCATTTAAAGCGTTGCTTGTTTTGTTTTCTAACATGACCATTTTTCCATGTTTTAGCTGAACACTTTGGACATTTCGGATTTTCTATACACATAATATATTTAGTAACCTTTTCGCTCTTTAGTATATTATCATTCTATTGAAAACTCACAAATATTTTATGTCTGATAATTTTGACCTCCAAAAAGAATTTATTTCATTAAAAAGCTCAATTGAACAACTAACTGATAGATTAGAAAAAGTTGAAAAAGCTTTATTTATAGAAAATATCCAAGCAAAAAAGCCAAATAATGAAAGCCTTCCAAAAGCTGATTTAGAAAGTCGAATAATTTCAAATAATAATTTGCTGGCTAAAACTATTAAATCCCCGGTTCAAAAATCTTTTATTCGAGCAAAATGGGAATTTCCTAAAATTAATCTGATAAATTTATTTGGTGCTTTAACTGTTATTTTCGCTGTCGCAATTTTCTTTAAAGTTTCGGTCGATAAAGGCTGGATTGGTCCAATTTTGAGAGTATTACTTGGGTATATTTTTGGCCTTGGAGCTTTGGTAATTGGAGAGTATTGCCAAAAGAAAAATTATCAAAGGGCTACTGTTGGCTTTATGGGTCTTGGGCAGGTAGTTTTATTTTTAACAACTTGGTTTGCACAATATACTTTTCATCTTATAAATTGGCCAATTGCTTTTATTTGTTTTTTATCAATTACTGCTTTGGTGGTGGCTCAGGCTTTAAGGTATAATTCACAAGCTATTGCCGTTTTTGGAATAATAGGCGGTTTTTTAGTACCAATTTTGGCTCCTAGCAGTGAAAAAGATTTTATTTTGATTGGTGCTTATTATTTTATTTTGACTTTGGGGGTACTATTTATTGCTTATCAAAGAAATTGGAAAATCCTCAAATGGCTTTCTCTGAGCAGCAATTATATTTTCTTACTCATTTGGGCAATTCTTTTAATTGATTCACATAACTTACTACTAATTCATCATAATGCTAGCTTTCAATTAGCTAATTATTTATTGTTTTTGGCAGGATTTTTTATTTTATATACAGCCATTTCTTCTTACCGAGCGGTCAAAAGAGCCGAACAGCTGGATGCTTTTGATTTATGTCTTTTAATTATTAGCGGAATATTTAGTGTTTTACTTGCATTAATAGCTCTGTCGGGCAAATACTTAATTTATTTGGGTATTATTTGTATTTTAATAGCCTTTCTTTATTCATTTTTATGCCGGCAATTAATGAGCAAAGAGAGCTTAAGTAAAAGAGACTTCAATATTTTCATGAGCTTGTCGGTAGCTTTTTTAACGGTAGCAATTCGGCTAATGGTACCGGTTAGCTTTTTTAACGGTAGCAATTCGGCTAATGGTACCGGTTCAATTTGTTAGTATTACTTGGGCTTTGGAAGCGATTTTACTTGCCTGGTTATCCAGCAAAAAAGAATTGTATTTCTTGCGTTTTAATTATTGTTTCATTTTAGTAATTATTGCTTTCCGGCTTTTGATGGTAGATGAAATTATTCATTCAGCTTATAGTTTTCCGGAGCGTAAATATTACCCATTTAATTTAGCGACTATTTCTGGTTTGGTTTCGGTGGTAGCTTTCTTTTACTGTTTAAAAAAATACGAAGTTACGACCATTACCAGTGAACTTGAAAAAACAAAACAAAATTCAATTATTACTTTGGCTTTGTGGGCTGGGATTTTACTTTTTTCTTTGCTTAGTTTTTCGCGTGAATTTCATGGCCTGGCTCAGACCTTATTTCCATTTAGTAATTTTTCCCAAGAGTTTCATTTAGCCTTATTAATTTTATTTGGAAGCATTATGATTTGGTTTTTCTGTAAAACTCAATTAAAAGAACAAAATAGATCTAAGTTAATTTTGATTTCATGTTTCTGGGTAGTTTTATTAATGATTTCAAATAATATATTTTCTACTTTAAGCTACTATAAAAAAAGCGAAATTATTTGGTCTCATTTAATAACTTTGATTTTATTATTATTACTTTCTAATTTATTTCTATTACACAAACAGTTCAAATATCTCTCTCTGAGCAAATTACCAATAATTATATTTAGTACTGGTATAATACTAAGTATGTTAATTATTCGGCGAGAAGTTTATTTATTCACTTATGCACAAACTGATTCAGAAGCTAATTATCAAATTTCTTTATCTATTTTGTATTCGCTTTTGGCCTTGGGAATTTATATTTTAGGTTTATTAAATTTCTTTATCTATTTTGTATTCGCTTTTGGCCTTGGGAATTTATATTTTAGGTTTATTAAAAAAACAAAAAGATTATATTTTAATATCATATATTTTATTTGTATTCATTGGCTTAAAAGTTTATTTTAGAGATTTAGTAGATTTAGAGCCGATTTTTAGAGGTTTAAGTTTATTAGTTTTTGGTTCTATTTTATTATTATGTTCATTTTTAGAACAGAAATTTAAAGCAAAAAGGAAAAATTAAAATATATTATGAATATCAAAATGAATAAAGTTACTTTACAAAAAATTTATCAATTATTAGGTTTTGCTTTACTTTTGTCTAGTTCGGTTTATGCGGTAGAAATTAGGCAGTATCAAAGAATAGCTCAGATTGAATTATCAAGCTCCCAGCCTGCTAAAAATAATATTAATTTTAAAGCTGAAATTCCAATTGACTTACTCGAAGGTACTAATAATTATGATTTAAGAATATTAGATAAAAACAGAAAAGAAATTCCTTATCTTATAGAAGTTTCTTCAGATCAAGCAAAAGTCATTCCAGCTTTGAAGGTTTATAATCAATCGGTATTAAAAAATAAAAAACAATATTTAGAACTTATTTTAGATAAAGATAAATTAACAGAAATAAATGAAATTAACTTGGAAGTAACCGAAAATAATTTTGATCATCAAGTAAGCGTTTGGGGACGTGATTCTGAAAAAGAAGAATGGAAATTATTAAAAGAAAATTTAAAAATAATGTCTACTTATTTACCAGAACAAAAAATTGATTTTAAGCTTCTTTCATTACCGATTCCAACTAGCACTTATAAATTTTTAAAATTAGAAATAAGTTTAACCAAAAATCAAAAGCCCCTTTCAATTACAGAAATTAGTACTAAATATAAAAATAAAAGTCTTGAATATAATAAAATTAATTTACCCCTTCAAAAGATAGATTTGAGAGAAAAAACTGATTTAAGTTCTAAAAATAAAAGTATTTGGTTATTAGACTCACAAAAAAAGAAATATTACTTTGATAAAATAGTTTTTGAATTTAATGAGAATAATTTTTCGAGAGCGATTAATTTATTTTGCTCATCCAAAAAGGAAATTGACTATTTAGAAAATCCTGATTTGCAACATTTAACTAATTCATCTTTTTACAAATTCAATACTTCTTCTAACTTAGAGATAACAATTAATGAGCAGAATTGTAATTATTATTTATTAGAAATTAATCAGGGAAATAATGCAGAAATAGTCCCAATCAAAGCGGCTGGCTTAAGCAAAAAAATGTATTTGAAATTCATCGCTGATAATACCTTTGAAAAACCCTTTACAATTTATGCCAAAAGTAAAAAAGCCGAAATTCCTGATTATGACTTAGCCGAAAGAATTAAACAAAATGAAATAAATGAATTTTCGACAGCGACCATTATTAGCTTAAAACGAAACCCACAGTACCAAGACCAACCTATTCCTAAAAACCATTTAGAAAGCTCAACTTATTTACCTTATTTATTAGCCGGAACTTTAATATTATTGATTACATGGTATATCTGGAATACCGTAAAAATTAATCCAAAATCATAATCTTTTATTTATTCAGCTTGCTTTGCATCAACTTTTTCAGTCATTCAGTCATGCAGGAAGAAAGCTTGCAAGTTTAGCGGGTAATAAAAAGTCATTCAGTCATGCAGGAAGAAAGCTTGCAAGTTTAGCGGGTAATAAAAAACTTTAATTAAGTTATTTAGATAAATATTTTTCTTTAATTCAAGTTTTAGTTTTATTGCTAAATTCGGCCAAGCATATAATTTGGAAAATAAATTTTAAGAATATTTTGATAAGGTATTCCCGTAGAAGCTAAATACCTGGCTCCAAATTGGCTAAGCCCCACTGAATGACCAAACCCCCCACCTTTAATTATAATTTTATCATCGGTTTTTTCAAGTATAAATAAAGAACTTTTTAAACCTCCCAAAGCACTACGAACTTCATCTCTTTCAATTATAAAGTTTTTTTGATCAGTTTTAACTAATAATTTCAAAACATGCCCAGTCGAGCTTCTTTCCGTGATTTCAATATCATTTATTTGCTTAAACTCTGGCCAGGCAAACTGCCATCTTTTTTTTGCTTTATCTAAAGTCTGGGTCAATAATTTTTTCTCAATTGTTTTTTGCCATCTAAAACTTGGTGAAACTGAATCATAACAATTCCAATCCTTAGCAGCTTCAGGAGAAGTTAAAAATACTTTCAAGTCTTCTTCATTTGCCAAATTAAATCTTTTGGGTAAATTAGAACAAGTTGATTGTCCGCTTAAGTCTTTAATTGAACGAGGATTGCGGGCCGGCCAAATATCAGTAAAGTTAGCTGAATAGCCTCCATCCGTCGAATAATAAAAAATTTGGGCAATTTGATTATATTTATTTTTGAGAATTAAACCACTTGTATTTTGAATGGCTTGGTCAGTAACCTTATTAGCAGCACTTAAACCACCATAAACCTGACAATGCTGTGAAGCACATAAATGGTAATTTTCGGGAGAAAAACGCTTATAATTAGCTAAAGCATAAGTGCGTGCTAAAATAGCTTGGGTCTCCAGAGCCGCCTGAGGCGAATCAGCACCAATTTCAAAAGGTATTACTCCTCTTAAATATTCTTCAATTGGTAATTCATTAATAACCGAATAATTACCAAAAGAATCCGGGATAATTTCAATAAAGCCTGCATAAGCTTTACCATTCAATTCAATTAAATCATTATTTAAAGGACGAATAATAATTTTACGCCGATTAAACTGAAATGTTTCGGCCGGATTTTGCGTTTGTAAGCCAATAGGAGCCAAACTAGTCCAGCTTAATGATTTAACTTGTGAAAAACTATCTTTAAACCAAGAAGCCGAAAAATTTTGACTTTTGAGTCTGCGTAAAGTTTCTTCCGGATTATCTGATTCAGCTTGTATAATCCAAGGGTCTGGGTAGAGAATTTGCCAATTATATTCCGGAAATCTTTCTTTTAGTGTTTCTGACCAGTATTCAGCATTTTCATAAGTACGGTAAGCCCCAGCAATGACTTTAGTTTTTTGTTCTAGTGGGTAATCTAAGCTAATATAATTGGTTTTTATATTTAAATTATTAGTTAATAAAACCTGATTTTTCTCAACATCAAGGATAAGTGGTAATTGAGGAAATATAACTTGTAGATTTTTTTGGCCAGTTTTGGCTTTAATAGATAATGTTTGATTATTTTTTTTACCAAAATGCTGAATAATACCAATGCGAATATTTGATTTGGTGTAAGCTGAGCTACTTTGGCAAATAATAAGACTAGCCCAAACAAGTAAAAAAGCTAAAGAAGAATAAATTGACGGTCTCATGTGATGAGTTTATAGGCTGAGTATAAAATTTCTGGATTCGAATTATTAAAAGACTAACATATAAAACTCACCCTCGTTTATTTAAATAGACGGTTTATGCTAGCACTTATTGCTTATACCAATTGATAATTAGTATTGTATTAAAATTAAATAATTATCTTAACAAATAAATGAAAATAATTGATTCAGTCAGAGAATTAATAGCTTATCGAAATGGTTTAAATCCAGACTTAAAAATTGCTTTGGTTCCAACTATGGGAGCTTTACATGAAGGACACTTAGCCTTATTAAAAGAAGCCAAACAAAAAGCCGATATTGTAATTATAAGTATTTTTGTTAATCCTCTTCAGTTCGGGCAAAATGAAGATTTAAATAAATATCCTCGTACTTTGGAAAAAGATATTCAATTATGTAAAAGTATTGGCGTCGATTTGATTTTTACTCCGACCGCTGAAGAAATTTATCCGGAAGGCCAAGAAAATTTGAGCAAAGTAATACCGCGCAAAAAAGTTGCTAATTGTTTATGCGGAAAGACTAGGCCTAATCATTTTGCGGGAGTTTTGACTATTGTTTTGAAATTATTTAACTTAATTCAGCCAACTCAAGCTTATTTTGGCGAAAAAGACTTTCAGCAATTAACTTTAATTCGTTTGATGTTAAAAGATTTGGATTTAAATATTGACATTATCCCAGTTTCGATTGTGCGGAATAGTGGCGGCTTAGCTTTAAGTTCACGTAATAAATATTTAACTGAATTAGAGGTGAGTCAAGCTAGCCAAATATATTTAACCTTGATGGAAACAGCGGAAAATATAAAAAACAAATTAAGTATTTTAGAGGCTTTAAACTTGGCTAAATTGAATTTAAGTACTCAAGGTTTTACAATTGACTATCTGGAAGCGAGAAGTGAAGATAATTTAGAAATTGTAAATAATAAAAATTCACCTTTTCGTTTATTGATTGCTGCTTATTTTGGTATTAATAAAACCCGTTTAATCGATAATTTGAGAGTTTTTAATTTTTAATATCCTTTTGCTGAGCCAGAACTGACTGACTAATTGACTTTATAATTTGTTTTGAAATGCTTTCTGACCTTGCGGATAAAAAATGGCTTTGCTTTTTATTTTCCAAATTATTATTAATCCAATCGATAATTTCCGGTAAATTTGAACTTTGCAAAATTGGATAATTGTTTTCTTTTAGGCTTTCCGTCAAATCATTAATTTTATAATTATATGAACCAATACAAATAGGTAAATCCCAAACAGTTGCTTCTAATGGATTATGTCCGCCAATATTTGCCCAAGTTCCCCCAATGAATGCAATATCAGCTAAAGCATAAAACAAACCCAATTCACCCATGGAGTCAAGCAATAAAACCGAGCTTGAATTTAAAGTTTTATGATTTTCATTATTACTAACAAACTCACTTCTTTTTATATAATTTAAGTTTTTATTTTTGCATAAGTTTTCAATTTCACTTAGTCGCTCTAAATGGCGGGGAGCCAAAATTAAATACCAATCAAAGCTTTCATTGCTCAAGCAATTTTTAAAAATATCAACGATAAAATCCTCTTCCCCTTTATGAGTGCTGCCAGCAATTAAAATTCGTTTAGGTTTTATTTCCTTATTATCTCTTTCAAAGCCTAAAGTGTTTTTTAATTGCTCAATAATTTCTGGTTTAATATTTTGTTTTAAATCGTAGGCCGCATCCAACTTCAAATTAGGAAAAATACGAATATTCTCTTCTTTGGCTCCTAAAGCACAAAACCGTTTTTTATTAGTTTCGCTCTGGGCATAAATATTTGCAAAACAATTCAAAGCACTTTGGATAATTGGATAAATAAATTTATAATTTCTGGTTGATTTATCAGTTAAACGAGCATTAATTAAAAAAGCAGATACTTTGCGTCTTTTGCATTGGAACAGCATTTCTGGCCAAATTTCAGTTTCAGCAATTAATAATAAATCTGGCTTAATGACGCTAAACCAATTATTTAAAGCAAAATAAAAATCAAATGGGCAATAAAAAACCCGAATATCTTGAAAAGTCTTTTTAGCTAAATCCTGTCCGGTTTTAGTGCCAGTGCTTAACCAAATTTGTGCCAAAGGAAAACTTCTCTGCAATTCATAGATTAAAGGTTCAATCGTTTTAACTTCCCCGAAAGAAACAGCATGTAGCCAAATATTTTGCTTATTCCGGTTTATAAAAAATTCGTCGGGAATAAAGCCCATTTTCTCGGGCAGACTTTCTTTCCACTTAGCTACCAATTGACCAATTACCATAATTATTGGCATACCTAAAATAAAAAATAATGAGCTTAAAGCTCGATAGATGAATAACCAAAACATTGAATTTCAAAGGCTTTAACGGTATTGAGCATTAAATGAGCGACAGTCAGCGGACCAACTCCACCGGGTACTGGCGTTATTGCTTTGGCTTTCCCTTCTTTTAGACAATTTTCAAAATCAATATCACCCACTAATTTTCCATCATCTAGGCGGTTTATACCCACGTCAATTAAAATAGCACCGTCTTTAATCCATTCAGCTTTTACAAAATTAGGTTGACCAATGGCAGCTATTACCAAGTCAGATTGTTTAACGGTATCAATCAAATCATTTAGGCGGCTTTTGCTATGCATGATTGTAACTGTAGCGGAAGCATTAGTTAATAATTCAGCAATAGGCTTTCCTACTAAGCGTGACCGACCAATGACAGTTGTTTTAAGACCTTTCGGGTTGAAATTATAAGCTTGTAAAAGTCGCATAATTCCAAAAGGCGTACACGGAATTAAATTGGGCTTACCCGTCATAATCAGGCCTAAATTAAAAGGATGCAAGCCATCCACATCTTTTAGCGGATTAATTTGTAAAATTGCAATATCTGGGCTTAAATTAGCTGGAAGAGGCAATTGCAATAAAATACCATTTATAGTTTCGTCTTCATTTAAGGTTTTTATTAAATTATTTAAATCTTTTTGGTCAGTATCAGCGGGTAAACAATGAGTAATTGATGAAATCCCTAGCTCTTGGGCGGCTTTTTCTTTGTGGGCAATATAAACTTTACTGGCATTATTATCGCCTACCAAAATAACTGCTAACTTAGGCTTTTTACCTGCTTTTTCACTAATCTGAGTAATTTTATGTTTCAGACAATGTTTTAAGTCATTGGCAACTTTCTTCCCATTTAAAATCAGGCTTTCTTGTGTCATTTTTCTGAGTTTTAATTTTAAATATGTAGTATCTCATAGAATAAAAAAATATAAGAAATATAAGGTAAGGGGTATTAGAGAATTTTTCCGTAAAATTAAAAATCAAGCAAACCAAACATTTAGACTAATCACTCGAACATAATTTTTAATATTTGGGCATTATCTTTTAAATTACTAATTTCGATTTTTATTAATTTAAACTTTAATCATGGATATAAATTCTCAAATCACTAATCAAAAAACTAATATAGATTTATCGCCGGAAGAGTTAGAAGCCATTCAAGAGCTTGTAAATAATCAAGTTATTAAGCCTTCACCGGCCAGTATGTCTCAAATTTTAGAAGAACAAACTCAAATTGCGAGTAATATTTTCAATCAAAAAGCAAATACTAATAAATTAAATCAGCCAATAGCAGCGGCCAATTCATTTGGAATTAGAATGCAATTAGTTTCAGAATCAGCTTTCGGCGAAAATCATATTTCTCTTTTCCGTTTTAAAAATAAACAATCGGAAGTTTATTCAGCGGAAATTATAAAAAAAGAAGAAAATACGCAACTATTGATTTTACCCGGCAGTTTGGCTTATAAAAAACAAAATAATAAAATGACTATTGAATATTATGGTGTCAGAGCCGGAGGAGTAAGTGGTTTTATTAAAAGTCAAGTAACTGGTGAAGCTTTTGTTATGACTGAAGTAAAAGGTATTGGAAGCTTAAGATTAGCCCCTAATAATAATATTTTAGGTTTAAAAAACTTCAGAAATGAAAATTTATATTTACCTAATAATAATATTGCTTATTTGCAAGCTTTAATGGGGGAATTTGAAATATCTCAGCCTATCAAAAACAAAGCTTTTAACTTGGTAACTTATACCGAATTAAGACTAAATAATGCAATAGCCATCATGGAATGCGATTCTTTTTATGAATTAGATGTTTTCCCTAATAATTCCGTAGACGTAGAAACTTCCGCCATAGTTTTCTGGACGGGTGATTTAATACTTGATGAAGCTAAAGATGATGATGAAGGAAATTTGGTACGTTTTAGTGGCTCGGGTAAAGTATATTTATCTCTCGAAGCTTAAAAATTAATTTATTACTTCAATACCAAACTCATTAGTTGTTTTAGTTTTTTCGCTGGCTAATAATTTGGCAGGTAAGTTTAATTTATGAGCAATTTGCTTTGGTTGTAAACTTTTTATTTCTACTGGATAAAAGCTTTTATCAGCTGAATCTTGATAATAATTAATTTGAGCCTGCTCTCCCGTAGAACTCTCCCAGAGTAATGAAAAATAATTTGTCGCAGATTTTAAAAATTTGACTTTGCCATTTTGCGTATCGCCATTAATTGTTTCGCTCAAATCGTCTTCATATTCAATAATTGGTAAATTTACAATATTACTTTGCCTAAAATCATAGCCTAATATCTTTACTGAGTCAGTATTTTCACGGTAGTCATGTTCAACAATTAATAATTCATCTAAGTTGTCATTATTAAAATCAGTCCTTTCAAAGTGGCTAAAAGTAATCTGCTTATTGTCTTTACAATTTGTATTATTGGCTTTATAAACTAAAGGATTTAATTGGCTATCATAAATAATAATAATTTCAATTGGTTTTTCGATTGACTCACTGGCATTAGTTTTATTTCCTAAAAATATAGGACTGGTAAATTCATTAATTCGCTTACAAATGCGTTTTTCAGCTTTTTCAGCTAAATCATCACCGTTTAAGTCAAGTGGCCATTCTTCACTAATTTCACAAACTGGACAAACTTTAGGCATTTCACACTGAATATCAGGATTTTTGTTTTTGCTTTCCGTTTCAGAAGCTGAGTTTTCTGAATTATTAAATAAATTTACTTTTGCTAAAGGATCATTTGCCCAAGGATTAATATTAGCCAAAGCGGAAAGTGAAAGTAATGAATTCAGCAACAGAACAACAAAAAGTAATTCTTTCATATTGATTTTAAGGAATTGCAAATTTTAACCAATTATCCGGATTAACATTTTCTCCATTAACATATACCCCAAAATGCAAATGTGGCCCCGTCGCAATTCCAGATTCGCCTACTTTTCCTAAAACCTGCCCAGGCTCTACCATTTCACCCTCAGCAACATTAAACTCAGACAAATGTAAATATCCGCTAATAACTCCCTGGCCATGGTCAATGAGTAAACAATTTCCATGTACAGCAAAACCTTCTTTTTCTTTGCCTAATAAAATAACTTTTCCTTTAGCCGGAGAGGTAATCGGATTGCCCGTAAAAGCAGCAAAGTCTAAACCCTTATGAAAATAATTTTGGGCTAAAACTCCATTATAAGTTCGGCGGAGGCCATAAAGTGATGATAAGCGAGCTTTATTAGGTGCTAACCAAGGTTTAGTTGAATCCCACAATTTAAAGGGCGTAAAAGTATTAATGGCATTTTTAACCGCATTAGTTTCTTTTTCGGTCGCACTTAAAGAATTTTTGCTGGAAGTTAAAACAATATTTTGAACCGGAAAATTACCCGATAAAACTTTTAAATTGAATTTTTCTTCTCCGAGAGGGCATTTTAAAGTTAAAGGTAAATCTCCTAATTTGGTTAAAGGAGTAGTTGGAATTCTGGTTGTATACTGAAAACCATAAGTTCCGCCCGAAGATTCAAAGCCCTGAAAATCAACAATTTCTCGAGCGAATAGATAGTTTTTTCCCTGAAAAGAAATTTGACAGTCAGCCAGCATTGAATAAGCATTACCAAAATTATAATAAAGCCCCTTAATCAAAACAATTTCGCCTTGCTTAACTACTAAAGGATTAATCCATAAAGCAGCCTGAGCAACCAAAGGTAAAAACAAATTAATTATTAATAAAAGAAAAAGAAACAGACTAAAATTTGTTTTTTTAAGCATTTACCGAAAATTGGTCAAAAGGATTTCTGGATTTTGGACGAGCTGAAGTAACAATGACATCTTTGCGTCCTCTTTCCCTTAAATTTTGCTGAGGAGGCACTTGCCATGGTGAATAAGAGTGAGTGAGGGAATTATTATCAGCAATGAACTTTTCCCAGTATTGACGAGCATGCGTCGCTTCAGCCACCGTTAAAGGATCAGCAATTGCTAAAGCATTATTTTCATTAGATTCAGGTTCTTGTTCAGGCTTTTCTTCTTCTTGAGGTTGATCTCCACCCATAAAAAAGTTTTGATTACCGTTAGAATCGCCCGCCATATTGCTCATTTTAAATCCGCCAGATATATTACTCATAATTATTGTTTTTTATAAAGATTTTTTAAAAGGTCTTAACTTCATATTAATACTAAATTAACTTTTATACAATACTTATTTGATTTCTTTTTAATTTAAGGTCATTTCAAAATTATTAATTCAAAAAAAATACTGTAAAATAATAAAATGAATAAGCAAAATAATGAATTAACTAATATTTTAATTACCGGAGCCAGTCGAGGGTTTGGATTTATTTTTGCAAAAGAATTGGCTTCAGAAGGTTTTAATATTTATGCCGGCGTGCGTGACTTGAAAACCGCCGAAGAATTAATCGAATTAAGTAATAAGTTTTCAAATTTAAAAATTATAAAGTTAAATGTTTTAGACGCTGCAGATATTGATTCAGCTTTTGAAAAAATTTCTGGGGACGGAAAAAAACTAAATATTTTAATTAATAATGTTGGTTACGGATTAGTTGGGCGATTTGAATCTTTGCCGCTGGAAGAAATACATAAACAATTTGAAACTAACTTTTTCTCTATTGTTCATTTAACTCAAAAAATGTTTCCTTTAATAAAAAGCTCACCTGATGGAGGCTTAATAATTAATGTCAGTTCGGTAGCAAGCTTTTTGGGTCTTCCTTCTATGATGGCTTATTCAGCTAGTAAAGCCGCTTTAGATCGTTTTAGTATGAGTATAGCTTGCGAAAATATTCAAAATAAATTATCAGTTGCCAGCATTCACCCAGGCCCGTATAAAACATCTTTCGGCGAATCATCCATAAAATTTGGTGAAAGCCCTGATGCAAAAGGCGACTTTTTTACTAGCCAAAATAATTTGGAAGAAGTGTCTGATTTGGTGCTGAAATTAATTAATTTAAAAAAACAAAATAAATTAAAAGCCTATTCTGAATGGCCAATTGGTAAAAGAACTAAACTTTTTCACTTTTTGTGCAAACATATTCCGGCTAGTTGGTTAGTCGATATTATTTCTAAAAATATAAAATGAATTCCGGTAGCAAAATAATTTTATAAATATTTAAAGCTTTAAAACAAAGTTATTTATTCTTAAACCAAATTAAAGTTTATAATGATTTTCAATTATTGAATTTGCCTCGGCATTTCTTCCAGAATTTTTATTAATTTATGATTGAGCTTTATCGAGTTTGTAAAGAATATTCAAATGGTCAATTAGCTCTTAAGGATATAAACTTGCATGTTCCAATGGGGCAAATGGTTTTCCTAATTGGTGAAAGCGGGGCTGGCAAATCAACTTTACTCAAAATTTTATACAAAGGTGAAGAGTTTACTTCTGGCCGTGTTTTAATTGGCCGAGTTGATATTAGCCGTTTAATTGATTATTCACAGTTAAGAAGAAGAATTGGTTTAATTTTTCAGGATGCTAGTCTTTTACCGCATTTGACCGTTTTCGATAATGTGGCTTATATTTTGCGTGCCCAAGGAGCCAGCGAAAGAGAAATACGCTATCGGGTAGAGGGTGCTTTAAATGTAGTTGGTTTATTAGACAAAGCAAAAGAAATGCCTCAGCACTTATCGGGTGGAGAAAGACAAAGAGTTGGTATTGCAAGAGCTATTGTAACTAATCCGCCTATTTTATTAGCTGATGAACCGACTGGTAACCTTGATCCTGTCAATTCCTTGAAAATATTTCAGCTCTTCAAAGAAATTAATGAAAAATTACAAATGACCATGGTTATTGCAACTCATGACCCGCGAGTTCATCAATTAAGGAAAAGAATTGTTCAAATTTCTAATAATCAAATTACTATGGATACAGAACCTAGCAATTTACCAATGTTTGGGAGTTTAGTTTTATGATGAAAAGTTTAAGAATGTTAGTCCGTGTTTTTGCTGAGTCTGGTTTAGGTCTTTGGCGAAGTGGCTGGCTGAATGCAGTTATTATTAGTATTTTAATGTCTACGCTTATTGTTTTTGGCATTATGCTTGAATTCAGCGTTAGCTTAAAAAAAATAGCTAGTAATTTATTAGGTTCACAAAATGAATTTGCCATTTATCTCAAAGATTCGGTGCCGCCTCAAAGCATTATTGACCGCTTAAAGAACTTTAGTGAGGTAGTAGAAGTTAAAATTATTAGCAAAGAAGATGCTTGGACTCAGACCAAAAAATTAGTGCAAATTGATTTTGATAATTCTTTAAATAGTATGCCCAATACCATTGTAGTTAAAGTGCGTAGAGTCAATGAAGCCGCTCCTTTGGTCAATAAAATTAAAACCTGGGAAGTGCATGAACATATTAGTTATGCTTATGAATATATTAAAAAGTTAAATGTCATTAAACACTTTGCGATTTTGATTGGGAGCTTTATTTCAGTTTTATTGGCTATTGCTACTTTTGTGATTAATTTTAATACAATTGAATTAGTTATTCGAGCCAGAAAAGAAGAATTAAACCTTTTACGCTTTATGGGTGTGACTAATTGGTTTATTAAAGGGCCTTTTGTGGTGCAAGGAATATTATATGGTTTAGTTAGCTCTTTGGCCGCGGGGAGTATACTTTTAGCTTTGGATAGCTTTGCTCGTTATAATTGGAAAAAAGTTATTTTTGAATCTTTAGGTCTAATTGACTTTTTCTGGCCCAGCTCGGAGGAATTAACTCAGATTTTAATCATTTTAACTTTGGCGGGAATTGCTTTTAGCAGTGCTAGCAGCTTCTGGGCCACTGAAAGACGATTGTCCGTATAAATAACCATGAAATACCGAGCTAAAGCGGGCAAAATAAAATATGAACACGGAATGATTGACGGACTGAGGGAGTTTTTAGAGAGCTTACAAAAAAACCCAAATATTCAGTCTATGATACCGGGCGAAATAAAACCGGTTAAAACTTCATCCAGCTTGCAAATTAGGCGTTTAATGCCCACCTCAACTGGTTTTAAAGCTTTAATTCAATCGGGTGGAGCTGTGCAGGAAGTGTTTTTTATTGGAGAAGAAGCACAATTGAAATTGATTTTAGAGCCATTTTGCCTTAAGAAAAATACTTAATTTTATTTTACATATTTTCATTAAAGCGATTTTGTTTTTCAAAAGTTAAGCCATCATTGCCTAAATCTACTACTATTTGATCGCCCGAACTAATTTCTTTGGCTAATATTTTCATGGCCAGGGGATTTTCCACTTCTTTTTGAATTACTCTTCTTAATGGTCTAGCACCATAAATTGGATCATAGCCAATCATGGCTAAATGTTCTTTAGCAGCTTCCAAAAAGACAATTTTAACTTGTTTATCGGCCAGTCGGCTTTGCAGTCCAGCAATATTTATATCTACAATTTGTTTAAGTTCATTAGCTCTGAGTGAGTGAAAAACTATTACTTCATCAATTCGATTTAAAAATTCTGGTTTAAAATGCTGAGCCAAAACTTCTCTAATTTGCGAATCTAAGCCTTCTTCAGACAGTGGATCTTCTTTAGTTATACCAATTGAGCGAATTTGCCTTTCGAGAATTAATTGACTAGCCAAATTACTGGTCATAATAATTACAGTATTTTTAAAATCAACTTTGCGTCCCTGAGCGTCTGTTAAATGTCCTTCATCCAAAACTTGCAATAATGAATTGAATATTTCGGGATCAGCTTTTTCAATTTCATCAAATAAAAGCACCGCATAAGGGTTACGCCTGACTGCTTCGGTTAATTGTCCACCCGCTTCATAGCCCATATAGCCCGGAGGAGCCCCAATTAAACGGGAAATTGAATGTTTTTCCTGAAATTCACTCATATCAAAACGAATCATAGTCGACTCGCTATCAAAAAGTACAAAGGCCAAAGCTTTCGCTAATTCAGTTTTCCCAACGCCAGTTGGGCCCAAAAACATAAAAGAACCAATTGGACGATTCGGATCTTTTAAGCCAGCTCTGGCTCTTCTAATGGCATCGGCAATAACTCTAACGGCTTTACTTTGCCCAATAACACGCCTTTGTAATTCATCTTCAAGGTTTACCAAACGCCTCATTTCATTATCTAATAGCTTAGTAACTGGAATTCTTGTCCAATGAGAAACAATAACTGCAATATCGTCTTCGTCAATTTCTTCTTTCAGCAGACGATTTCCCATTGAATTATTGGAACTTTCAATTTGTTTTAAAAGCCTTTCGAGTTCATGTAATTTGCCATACTTTAATTCTGCGGCTCTTTGCAAATCAGCTTGCCTTTCGGCTTGTTCAACCATTAAGCGTACAGTTTTAATTTCTTCTTTTATTGACCGTAATTTACTAATATATTCTTTTTCGGATTTCCACTTTTCTCTTAAAATTTCGGCTTCGCCATTTAAGCCTTCTATTTCGTGTTCAACTTCTCCTAATCTTTCTTTGGCCTGAGAATCAATTTCACGGTCTCTTTCTAAAGCGGCTTTTTCAATTCCTAGCTGAATCAAACGTCTTTCAAGTTCATCTAATTTGGCAGGCATTGAGTCAATTTCCAATCTTCGCCAAGCAGCTGCCTCGTCAATTAAATCGATTGCTTTGTCAGGTAATTTACGGTCGGGTATATAACGAGCCGATAATTTTGCCGCTACAATCAAGGCTGAATCTTTGATCCTAACTCCATGATGCACTTCATAACGCTCTTTCAAGCCACGCATAATCGAAATAGTGTCATCAATGGAAGGCTCATCAACTTGAATTACCTGAAAACGACGTTCTAAAGCTTGGTCTTTTTCAATAAATTTTCGATATTCGTCTAAAGTAGTGGCACCGATACAATTTAATTCGCCACGAGCTAAAGCAGGTTTTAATAAATTACTTGCATCCATTGCTCCGCCATTATCCCCACCCGTAGAACCAGCTCCAACCACAGTATGTAATTCATCAATGAATAAAATGGTATAACGTGAACTTTTCTGAACGTCTCTGATAACAGCTTTTAAGCGTTCTTCAAATTCACCGCGGAACTTCGCACCCAACCACAGTATGTAATTCATCAATGAATAAAATGGTATAACGTGAACTTTTCTGAACGTCTCTGATAACAGCTTTTAAGCGTTCTTCAAATTCACCGCGGAACTTCGCACCAGCGATTAAAGCTCCCATATCCAAAGATAAAACACGAGTATTTTTAAGTCCTTCGGCTACATCTCCTCGGATAATTCTTTCTGCCAAACCCTCGACAATGGCTGTTTTACCAACTCCTGGTGAGCCAACTAAAACCGGATTATTTTTTGTCCGGCGGCCTAAAATTTGCATAACACGCCTAATTTCTTCATCTCGTCCGATAACTGGATCAAGCTTACCCTGCTTGGCGGCTTCGGTTAAATCTTGGCAATATTTGTCTAAAACGTCTTGGGTAGCTTCAGGATTATTGGTTGTAATACGTTGATTGCCTCTAATTTTGGCTAAAACCTGAAATAGTTTTTCTTCATTTAAACCATTTTTTAATAATACTTCACTGGCAAAACCTTTTGATTTCGGGTCTAAAAGAGCTAAAATAATATGTTCAAGGCTGGTAAAATCGTCATGGATTAATTCACGTTTTTGATCGGCTAATTCAATTAAATCTTTGCTGCGTTGTGAAATAAATAATTGGTCATTAGGAGCGGGACCAAGTGGATTTTGTATGCGAGGTAATTTGCTCAAATGCTCTTCGATTTCTCGTCGGGTATTTTTCGAGTCAATTTCTGCGGTTATTAAAATCTTTTCAAAAATTGATTCATCCGTATTCAAAGCCGATAAGAGTAAATGTTCTGGCTCTAAAGCTTGATGGGAATATGATTTTAAAATATTTTGGCAACGAGCAATTATCTCTTGGGTTTTTTCAGTAAAACGATTGAAATCCATATTTATTATTTTAAATTTATTAAGCTAGAGAATATTTTACTGAATAAAAGAGGTTAATCAATAAAACTTTTTGGAAATTCTGTTTTTTATTTTTAACTATTATTTCCCTAATGGGTTGCTTGCTCTATTCTAGGCTGAGTTTTCGGGTATAATTATTTTATTTAAAGGGGAATGGGAAATTATGGAAATTATAAAGGGGAATGGGAAATTATGGAAATTAATGCAACGGTAGCTTTATTCGCCGCCCAAATAATTAGTTCAATTGGTCTTTTTTGGGCAGTTACTAATTCTTTTAATAATCGAATCAATGATGTTGAGAGTAAATTAAATATTAAAATAGACTCTAAATTTGAAACTTTATATAAAGAAATTAATGAAATGAAAGTCGAACAGGCTAAAATAGAAGGACGCTTAAGTTCATTAGAGCAAACAGTTAGATATATTCTTGATTGTTTTCCTAAGCCTAAAATTGCCATTCAGAGTCCGGAAAGCTAAATTCTCTTGTTTTTCAACTATTATTTCTCTCACGAGTTGCTTGCGCTATTCTGGGCTGAGTTTTCGGGTATAATTATTTTATTTAAAGGAAAGTGGAAAGTTATGGAAATTAATGCAACAGTAGCTTTATTCGCCGCCCAAATAATTAGTTCATTAGGTCTTTTTTGGGCAGTTACTAGCTCTTTTAATAATCGAATCAATGATGTTGAAAGTAAATTAAATATTAAAATAGATAATAAGTTCGACACTTTATCTAAAGAGATTAATGAAGTCGAAAATAGATTATCCAAAGAAATTAATGAAATGAAAGTTGAGCAAGCAAAGATGGAAGCTCGCATTGAAGGAAAAATAGGGCTTTTGGAAGGACGCTTAAGTTCATTAGAGCAAACAGTTAAATATATTCTTGATTGTTTTCCAAAGCCTAAAATTGCTATTCAGAGTCCGGAGTAAATTTTAAAATACAAAATTATGGAAAACAACTTATTACCAATAAAATTATCAGATTTGAGTAAGCCCTCGAAAGCTCAATTAATGTTAATAGCTGGCCCATGTGTAATTGAAAACGAAAAAATTGTTTATCAGATTGCGGCTGAATTAAAATCTATTTGTGCCGAATTAGGCTTACCTTTTGTTTTTAAAGCTTCTTTCGATAAAGCAAACCGCAGTTCATATAATTCTTACCGTGGTCCTGGCATTACCGAAGGTTTAAAGATTTTAAAAGCCTTAAAAGAAGACTTAGATATTTGGGTTGTATCAGATATTCACTCCATTGAGCAAGTTGAGCCAGCAGCTGAAGTTTTAGATATAATTCAAATCCCAGCTTTTTTATGCCGTCAAACTGATTTAATCGTTGAAGCCGCCAAAACTGGACGTATTATCAATGTCAAAAAAGGTCAATTTTTATCTCCCTATGAAGTTGTAAATATTGCTAATAAAATAAAATCAGTTGGTAATTCTAATGTTTTGATTACTGAAAGAGGTTCTTCTTTTGGTTATAATAATTTAGTAGTTGATATGCGTTCAATTCAAATTATTCAAGATGAATTAAAGCTGCCAGTTATTTTTGATGCTACCCATTCCGTCCAATTGCCAGGAGCAGCAGGAGACTCCTCAAGTGGTAAAAGTATTTATGCACCAACTTTAGCTGCTTCCGCCATTGCCGCTGGGGCTTTTGGTTTATTTATGGAAGTTCACCCTAATCCAGCACAAGCTTTATCCGATGGACCAAATATGATTAAGCTAGATAAAGTTGAAACCTTACTAAAAAGATGTAAAGCCATTCGAAAAGCTAGCATTGATAATCCCTTATAAGTTAAGCCATTTCATCTAGTCATTTGGGATTTGACAACTTGAACATTAATATCTTTGTTTGCTAAGGCAAAAAGTTCGGGATTGCCTTTCCAAATTTCAGGAGAAATACAAGCATTATCTTTTCCGCAAACAGCTCCGTCTTTTCCTTAATTAACGTGAGTTCGACGGATAAAAATACACAGAAACATCTCTGGGAGAAGATATGTAAGTTTTTTCTGTAAGCCTCTTTTTCAGTTTTTTAAGCCACTCCTCTTTCTATTAATTTAGGCATCAAAAATCTAATATCCTCTCCCAAGGATCAAAAGCCCCCTAACCCCCTAAAGGGCAATGGCGTTAAGTTAAGCTAAAAACAAGCTTTGCGTGAGTACTTTCGGTAACGAGCTGACTTAGAAGCTGACCTTTTTCTTGCATGACTTCTTCCTTCCCTTATACTCGTTGGACTCTGTCGAAATATCGCTTCCAACCTTTCACTTAACTCTTCAATAGGTGTATCTGATAAAAATATCTCAATTACTTGATTCTTTATTGCATTAAATGAAATGTTTTTATTCACTTTTTGCTTGTTTTTATTTCCTTTCCTTTCACACTTTCTTTCTAGCTCTTCATCAACTTCTTCACTGAATATACTTTCTATATTTGTGATAAACATTGTTGATTCAAAATCTTGTCTTACCCCTTCCACACTTAAACCGCTGAAATTTTCCATACTTAATCTCTCTTTTATTACTTTATAAAATTCTTCTTCTCCCCATCTCAGCCTATATATTTCCCGAAAGTCTTCTATTTTAAACTCTTCATCAAATATATTTGTTATCAAAACTTCATCCTCTCCAGTCTTCAATTCTAGCTTTAGCACTCTCACCTTAATACTTTCGGGCAAATGATTTGATTTATCTTTTCTCTTTATTTCAATAACTTTATTCTGTTCATCACATCATACATCACTGAAGCCAGTCCCATTGCGTATTCATCTGTTTTTTCACCAACTTTAATTTTTTGTACTCCAAATTCTTCTTTTATTTCTTTTTTATCTGGCAAGTTAATTTTACTTCCGTCCGTCCCAGCCAAGATTAAGCCTTTATATTTTTTATAATTTTTATTTTTATAATAATCTTTGACTGTGTCTTCTCTTAGCTCAATAAATGCCGTATGTTTAAACTTGACTCTTGCTTGACTGAATGCACTTCTTGTTGGTATTTCTTCATTATCTGAGCAACCCATTTTCCACCAAAACTCATTCAATTGAATCTGGTTACTCTTCTCGGTTTTCCCCACCAATAAGCCAAATATCTTTTCAAAACTCAACTTTCTATTCCTCGTAAAATCCTTTTCCTTCTGTTTATGACCCAACTGAAAGTTCTTATTTTTTACTTTTCTCCTAATTTTTTCCGCGATTTCGTTTTTTCATTATTTTCCTCTTTTTTACTTATTTATACCTTCTTTCCTTAACTTAACGCCATTGCATATGATAGGGGGGGCTGTTAAAGTGAAATTCTTTAGAACGATAACTCTTTCTCTCTTGATTATTTCAAACTTTGATTTTTATCGAACTCACGTTAAATAATAAAGTTTTCCCATTTAAAGTGATAGCCTATAGAGGAGCTTAACCCAATAGTTACAATGATATTTAATTTTGCCCTTTTAGGTAATCCGGTTGAACATAGTTTATCGCCTGAAATTCAAACCCAATTTTTCCGTGAAACTGGTTTAAAAGGTGGCTATATTTGTATTCCGACTGAAAGTCAAAATTTATTAAACAATATAAAGAATTTACAGGCTTTAGGCTTTAGAGGAGTTAATATCACAATTCCTTACAAAGAAAAAGTATTAGAAATTACCGAAAATTATTCCAAAGAAGTTAAATTAATTGGAGTAGCTAATACTTTAATTTTTGATAATTTAGAAATAAAAGCCGAAAATACTGATTGGTTAGGTTTTTCCCAGTCTTTGCCAATTGATATTCAAAATAAAAAAGCTTTATTAATTGGGGCTGGTGGTTCAGCTAAAGCAATTGTTTTGGCTTTAATAAAAAAAAAATTCAGCGAAATTATAGTCTTAATCCGGAATTCAGAAAGTGCTAAAGCGGGTGCCGAAAATATAAAATCGTCTTTTGCGGGCTTGAATTGTGCTATTAACTCTTGTTTTATTAATGATTTGAATATTGCCAATTCGAATTTTGATTTAATTGTAAATGCTTCTCCAGTTGGGATGAGCGGTTTTAATGAAAATGAAAGTCCTTTGACAGAAAGTTTTATCCAAAATATTGTGAATAAAAATTGTTACTTTTACGATTTAATTTATAATCCGGAACAAACCCTATTTTTAAAATTAGCTAATAAGCATGGCTTTAACGGCCAAAATGGTTATAGAATGTTATTTTTGCAAGCTGCCTATGCCTTTAAACATTGGACTAAGAAAGATTTAAAATGCCTGACAAACCCTATACAACCCTTAAATGGCTTAAAATAAAAAATTAGTTGCCACAACCACTTCCACCCAATGAAGTGCAATTTTCTAAGCCAATAGTGTCAGCTGAGTAGTTTTTGACATCGTCATAATATTCATCTTTTCCTTGTCTGGTAAGGTTACCAGCATCAGCTGCAGTGTGAATTTCAAAACTAGGTACTAAAACAGTAGCTCGAGCTGCCAAATGAAAATCTCCTCGAACAATAAAATCAATTGGGCCAGTACGTGGGTCATTAGCAAAAGTACCTCTACCAGCTAAAAAAGGTAGTCCGCCCGCAATAATTGGATCTAAACGTCCCATAACATGGGCTTCAACGCAAAAGTCTTTATCTTGGTTTCTAATCCCATTCACTCCGCCCTGTCCATTTGCAGCCTGTCTTTGGCAAGCCCCTTGGCCATAAGGTGCCGCAACAAAACCCCAAGTCAAATCTGTTAAAGGGCTTAAAACATCGCCAATTCCACCACTACACGCAGGAGGTCGGCCAATTTTATTAAAACGAGTTTGATTAGCTGGATTATAACATTGCATCATGGTTAAGTTTGTGACAGCTGAGGCATCTTGAATATTATTGCGGGCAGGATTTTTTAGCTGATAAAGCATAACCTGAGAAGCAGTAACAAATTCTGAAAAGCCCCCGCCGCTAGAATTTGATTTGACATTTATAGCTTGTGTGTCGATTGCAGTACAGCCTGTATAGCCATTGCCTAAAGTTACACCTTGTTCTGCCCTTTTTAAGCTAGCAGGATTAGCCACATTTGCCGTACAAGCTCTTGCTCTTTGAGTATTTTGAAATCGTAAATTTGGATTTTGAGTTTCGCCCATTTCATTATCACGGATTTTTACTAATTCCCGGGCATAGGCTAAAGCTCCCGCCTGCGTAGCCGCTTGTATTCGTCCTAAAGTAACCCACTTAACTAATAATTCAACCGCAATTAATCCAAAAACAATCATTAAACCAAAACAAGCCAGAATAAGCAAAAAAGGAACTAGACTCCCTCTCGTAGAACGTCTGTACATAAGTCTATATATTATTGAAGCAATTTATAGAGTTTATGCCCAAAGCTGACTAACTTTCAACTTATTAATTTACAAAGAACTGAGATTTGCATTTTGATAAGGAGATTGTCTCAAATAAACGCCATTAGTAATCTCATCATTACTTGGATATGCTTCTGCCGGAGAAGAATAATCCAGGTTTTGAGTGTTTTGAACTTGATCTTGATATTTACTAACTGAAAAGTCTGTTTGAGAATTATTGGTAGGAGGAGTTGAAAATGTCCGATTAATACGAGCTCTAGTTGGTCTTGAATAATACTTTCGATTGGGCAAAGCAATATTAGAACTTGACTTAGAGCCGTCTACCGTATAAGGAGAATTATTTTCCAGTACCGATTGACTTTGCTTGAAAGGACTTCTGAGAATAGGAGCGGAAAAAGTTTTATCTTCTAAGCTTTGATCCAAATCTTCCATTTCTTCTTGTGAAAGTTGTGAATCCGCTGGATTAGCTTGAATAGAAGGTGCTGTTACATAATTATTATTAGAACTAGAAGAAACTTTACTTCCAGGAGACGGCAAATTATTAAATTCATCTGTTTTATCGCTTGGCTTATTTTCTGAATTGGCGGAGGGAATTTTATTTTCAGGTAAAGCTTCATCCGAAGAGTCTAAAATAGCTTTTTCATCCGAAGTCAAATCATCACTTTCCGAATAAGACTTCCTGATTGGATAATTATTTTCTACTCTTTCAACCGTCTCACCGGGTTCTTTAATACTTCTTTCGACTTTTTCCTGTTCAGGTTCTGGGATTTCGCTAACTTTTTCATTACTTCTTTCAACTATTTGATTTGTCTCAATGGGCTTAGCTGTTTGTGTAAATTGAGAAGAAGCCTCTGGCATATTAATATTATTGCTATTCTGAATTGCTTGAGTATTTTGTAAATCAGAAGCATCAGAAGCACTAGAATTATTAATAGTATTTAAGTCAGCTTGAGTTTGGTCGCTTGCTTTAGTATAAGAAACTTCGAGCGGGAATTTAATACCGGTATAAGTATTGGGATCAATAGCTTTTTCGGCGGAAGAATCATAAACAGTGCTGTAATCGTAAGGCAAAATAGGAGGAACTGATGGGGTTTTAGAGGCTTTTGAAATATTAAACGTTGGAGAATAAGTATTGGTTTTATTAATTTTTTTGGATTTGGAAGAATTATTAGTTTTAGGCTTTATAGTCGGTTTATAGTCGGAAGGTTTAATTTTAACTGGCTCGTAATTTCCTTTTTCAGATAATGGAGAAGCTGGATTATTAGTAGTTGTATTGGTAGAATTATTAACTGAGTCTTCTTCAAAAAAAGTTTTAGACGACGAAGTTGTATTAGTAGTAGTACTTGTCTCAGATTCGGCAAAATCTCCTAAAGAAGCATTATTTTTTTCTAAATTAGGATTTTTATTTTTTTGCCAAGAATTATATAAATTATAAGTTCCTAAGCCCAATAAGGCCAGCAAAGACAAAACGGCCGCTGATTTAGCAGCTTGTTTAATTAAATTACCAATCGGATTTTCTTTTTTGTCTTGAGGATCACGGATTTCATAATAATTTTCTTCGACTGGATAACTCCAATTAGTTTTAGCTTTTGGCTCTTGGTATTTACTATTAAAATAAGTATTTTGAAAATCAGATTGTTTTTTTTCTTCTTGAACGGCTTCTCTTTCAATTTCGATTTCGTTTTCTTTTAAATTAAAAAGTTTATCTTCCGGAATTCGATGATTTGGTTTAACTTGAGGAGTTAAAATCTCTCTTTGGGTTTGGGAAGGAAGAAAGCTTGGTTTATAATTTTCTAAGTCATTAACAGCTTCAACATTTTTCTCTTCCCGGAAAATTGGTAAAAAGTCAGCTTTAGTCTTTTCGGCATTCCCTAAGTTATTAAAAGGCTTTAAAACGGGCT
Source organism: Synechococcales cyanobacterium bin2.concoct.b11b12b14.033 (assembly GCA_013298875.1). GTDB lineage: Bacteria > Cyanobacteriota > Vampirovibrionia > Caenarcaniphilales > Caenarcanaceae > JAAFJH01. Next base: position 17,903 of record JAAFJH010000007.1, on the reverse strand, counting down.
TATATTCGAGGGCTTCTGATACAGTTTGCTCAACAGGAGGAGGAGGACTGATGCTAATTAATTCAAGTGGAGCTTCTGTTTTGAGCCTGGCTTTATTAAGATTAATTAAATAGTCACCTCGGTAAACTTCTTGGCCGGCGGTATTTTGAGATTTATTTAAGTCCGAAATAGGTATAAAAGGGACATTTTGAGAAGAAGCTCCGACCAGAAGCATTTTGGCAGTTGAGTTTAAATTATTAAATCTCCAGGCTAAAGTAGAGAAATCTTGGCCTTGATTGGGACTATTCAGAATTTCGTTGAATCTATCAAATTTATCTCCAACAAGAGTTTTCACCATAAAATTAAGCTCCTCAAAATACCTAAATTGTCATTGTATAGCTAATAGCTCATTAAAAGAAAGGGTTTCGTGAAAATTAGCCTAAAAAATAAAAAAATAAAGTTCCCGATTTAAAAATTTATTTCAATTTTAGTTAAAAAAGGCTTATATTTGAATTAATTTATAAAAATGTTTAAAGCTAAAGATAAGGTTTTTTCAGATTGCAAAGCTCATTAAAACTAGCTATTTTACAAATTGTCGCTCAAATTCCAGCTAATAAAGTTATGTATTTTGGACAAATTGCTGATTTGGTTTCGACGACGGCCAGAATAGTTGGTTTTGTTTTAACTGGTTTAAGTGAAGAAGAAATGCAAAAACTACCTTGGTATCGAGTAATTGCAAAAAGTGGTTATATAAGCAGTTTAAAACTAGGAGCCAAAGGTATTTTGCAAAAAGAATTATTAATAAAAGAAAATTATGAAATTGAAAATGACAAAGTTAAAATGGATAAACATTTGTGGCTTTTTGCTGGCATAAACAGGCTAGAAGATAAAGTGGAAACTTATGAAGAATTTATTCAACAGCTTAAAAGATAAAAAGAAAAATTAATATATTGAATTTTTGAATTGGTTTTTAATTATTTTTGAGAAACTTTTGCTGTACAAATTCTAAAATCTGGGATGCAATTTGGGTTTTTGTATTTTTAGGCAAAATTATTTCTTCCGAATTATCTTTTTGAGTTAATAAATAAACTTCATTATAATCAGACCCAAAGCCAATTTCAATATTATCAATTTGATTTGCCACAATTAAATCCAGTTTTTTATTTTCTAGTTTTTTGCGGGCATTTTTCACCAAATTATCCGATTCAGCCGCAAAACCAATTAAAATTTGATTTTCTTTTTTCAAACGACCTAAAGTTTCTAAAATGTCTGGGTTCTTAGTTAAAGGCAAATACCAATCTGATTCTGCACGGGATTTTTTAACTTTTGAAGCAAAAACTTGCAAAGGCCTAAAGTCAGAAACCGCCGCCGACATAATCAAAATACGACAAGTATCAAAATAACCTTCCACCGCTTCTTGTAACTGATAAGCTGTTTCAACTTCTATAATCTTATAATCACGTTTTAAACCTTTTTGAGTTGTAATTAAAATTATATCGGCTCCTCTTTTATAAGCCTCATCTGCCATAGCCAAGCCCATTTTTCCAGAGCTTCGATTCCCCAAAAAGCGTACTGGATCAATTGGTTCTTTGGTTCCACCAGCGGTAATTAAAACTTTTAAACCTGACCATTCGGTTTCAGGGAGCAGAGAAATTTGAGAGTTTGAAGAATTAGGATTATTTTTTGATAGCAGTGAAATAGCTTGTTTGTAAATACTATCAACTTCCGCCAATTTGCCCATTCCTTCGGTTCTGCAAGCTAATTGTCCTTCAATAGGATTAATGATTATGCAGTTTAACTTTTCGCTTATAGTTTTTAAATTAGCCTGCATTATTGGGTTTTCCCACATATTAGTATTCATAGCGGGAGCCAATAAAATAGGTTTTTTATGATTATAAGCACAAATTAAAGTAGTTAATAAATCATCAGCAATGCCATTTGCAATCTTGGCAATTAAATTAGCTGTTGCCGGAGCCACAATTAAAAGGTCAGCTTCGAGGCAAAGCTCTATGTGCAGCGGTTCAACAATATCATAATCAAATTGGTCGGTATAACACTGATTATAAGTAATAGTTTTCAAAGTCAAAGGCATAATGAATTTTTGGGCAGACTGAGTTAGAACTGCATGCACATCACAATTAGCTTTGACCAATAAAGAAGCTAAATCACAAGCTTTATAAGCGGCAATTCCTCCGCAAACACCCAGAATTATTTTTTTATTTTCCATAAATTGAATTTTAACATTAGCCTTTAATTCAGGGTTAAATCTTGTTTTAATTTTATTTCAGGCCGCTATAAAACCATAAAAAAAGTTATAAAACCTTTTGGTCATTAATGAAAGCCTTAAAGTATTGAATAATCAAAATAATTTTAATTAAAATACCTGCTAAACAGCCCAGTTTACTTGCCAGAGGCCAGCTTAAGCTAATTGCTGAAATTAAATCTAAAATATTAATGGAAAAGCTCAAAATCAAAAAAACCAAACTTAGACTTTTGCCTTCTGCCTGATTAATTAGTCGGTTTTTAATAATTTGGGGAATTAAATAAAAGACAAAACCAATATTTGCGATAAAGCCTAGAATTGAAGGTAAAAATTTTGGGATTAAAGGCTTTTGATAAAAGTAAACAAAACCGCTTAATAAAATTAGCGAAATAAAAACCGTCATAAAATCAAAAAGCTGAGCGAGCTTAAAATTAAATTTATAATAATTTCTGAGCTGAAAATGCTGAATGAATAAGCAAATTAAGCCAATTGAGCTAACTGTTTTATACTGCCAGGGCATATTCTGGCTAAAAGCAAAAAGTAAATCCGCTAAATAACTAAAAAGTAAAACAAAATGAAAACCCAAACTTAAATTATGTAATTCTTTATTTTTCCAGTTGTAAATAATTTGTGGCCATAAAAAAATCAAATATAAAATAAAGGAAATATTTAAACTTATTTGACCAAGTGCCACAATTTAGCAAGCCATGCCTTTACTACACATAATTTTCTTTTTATTAGGTTTTAAAAGTTTTAAATTGATCAAGTGTGAAAGTGCCACCGTAAATCCGCCCAAGCTCATAAAATAAGGATGCCATGCCTTAGAGGAAGTGAAATAACCAATTAAAAGACATAAAAAACCTAAGCAAAATAAAAGTATTGGCCACTTTGAATGATGCTGAAACAAACCTTCCCGAAGGCTAAAAAAGGCTATAAACGGAGAAATCGTTAGGCAAATTAAATCAATGGCTTCCCATTCTTCCGAAAGCATTTTATTCAGGCCAAAAGCGATAAATAAGCTTATTACCAAAGGTGTGACAGCACAATGAATGCCACATAATAATGAGCAGGTAACGCCTAATTGGTCTAATCTTTTATTTAAAGTAAGTGAATCTTTATTTTGTCCGAGCATAAAGTTTTATTTCCATAATCCATATAAAATTTAGGGTGAAAAGTGAAATCTGTCAAAAAAATTTTCATGAATTCTATAATAAAAACTCGTTATTCTCATCAAATCAGAGAAACTAAAGAAACTAAAATTGAAATTAAATTAAGCTTAGATAATTTTACTAATTATAAAATTCAAACTGCTTCTCCGTTTTTTTCACATATGCTTGAACAATTTGCTAGGCACGGTTTATTTAATCTTGAAATAAAAGCTGAAGGAGACACTGAAATAGATGATCATCACTTAATTGAAGATACGGGCATTGTTTTAGGCTTGGCCTTCAAAGAAGCATTGGGAGAAAGAAAACAAATTATACGTTATGGCTCGGGGCGTATTCCCATGGATGAGACCTTAATTGAAGCTGATATTGATTTAACGACTAGACCATTTTTATTTTATGATTTAAAGCCAAATCGCGAATGGTTAGGGAAGTTTGACACTAGTTTGCCGCTGGAATTTTGGCGAGCTTTTGTTAATAATTGTGGGTTAAATTTGCATATTAGCCAAATACGTGGAGAAAATGCCCATCATATTATCGAAGCCAGCTTTAAAGCAGTAACTTTGGCCCTAAGGAAAGCTTGCACTATCGATTTACAACAAAATGAGTCAGCCGTAATTTCTACAAAAGGACTTTTGTAATTTTTTTAGTTTTCACTTAGTTAACCAGATTTCAAAATTAGCGGATTCGTCCTCATCCGGCACCTGTGCTTTTCGGGTGGCTAAGCTCATTTCTCGGCGGGCTTCTTCTTTTTCATCAAAAAAACTATTCCAAACTTTAGCGGATTCAATGCTGTCCCCTTTATGATCGGTATAGGCTTCGCGTACCTTTAATAAAACGGGGGTTCGGACGGCCATACCCGATACAATAGCCTGCCCATTAGATAAAGAAGGCAATTCTTGTAATAAATCACGCCCAGCTCCTTCAACGCTTTTCCCAACACTTTCTTGATCATTAGGATTAATAATCCGCATAAAAAACTGCGTCATACACTGAGATAAAACATTTTGGTCTAATTTGCCTGGCCTTTGGGTAATCAAACCAACTCCTACCCCAAATTTACGGCCTTCCGATAAAATAGTTTTTAAAATAGTATTTGAAGCACTATTATTCTCACCTGACGGGGCAAAACGATGAGCTTCTTCAATAATTGAAAAAACTGGATATTCTAAAGAATTCTCTGCTTCAATATTTTCATCATTTTTGTGAGCTTCACGGGCTTTATAGACCTTGCGTAATAAAATAGCGGCACACACTTGTTGTTCTCTTTCCTCTAAACCATCTAATCGAATAACAGTACATTGACCCGGTCTAAATAACTCTCTGAGAGGAGTTCCACCATCATCAACAAATAATTTGTGTTTTTTATTTTTAGCATCAAAACGAGAATTTAACCGCCATCTTAAAGCTTCCAACGTTCCTTTATTATTACTTTTTTTCTCTTCTTCTCCGGCAATCTTATCGTCCAAACAACTCAGCAGCTCATTATAAGTCCATTTATAATTCTTTTTATAAGCTGCCCCTTTTACTTCATTAATTAATTCTTCGAGTAATTGACTCATTTTTTCGGTTATATCAGGCAATAAAAAGCGAATATCCCCAAAGTTCATTTCATAAGTATTAATCGAAAAGTCTTGACCAGGACGTAATATTTTAATGTCAGGGCGGTAAATTTTATTGCGGGCTAAATCTTTATATTCAAACTTTTTAGAGTTAGACATTTGACTCAAGGTTTCATATTCGCCGTGCGGGTCAAATACTGCAATGGCCGCTCTATTATAATATTGCATTAATTCTTCTAAAATTACCCTTGTTAAATAACTTTTGCCCGAGCCAGTACCCGCCAAAATGGCAAAATGGGTGGACACTAATTTATCAACATTAATAATTACGTCTAAGCTTGGCCTAAGGAGCATATTTCCAATATAAGCTGACGCAATTTCATTTCTTTTAGCCGAAAACAATACTGGCGAAAGCTTTTCATCAGGCGGTAAATAAATTATTGTATTCGGATTTGGGTTAATGCGTGGATTGACAAAAGATTTTATTTTATGGTCAAAATAGCCCAAAATATTAACGGTAATTTCATATTCAATACCATTTAAGGCATTTGGTAAACCTAAAGCAGAAGCAATTTTACTCGCATCAATAGCTGGATTAGCCATAAAATTAGCTGGTAAATTCCGGCAAATACATCTTGAAATTATAATGGCAAATACTTCTTGCTCCTGCCCATTAACAGAGGTTTTATAAGATAAATATTCTCCAATTCTAGTATGAATATTATCTTTAGTTTGTATTTTAATCTGGCCATTTTCTTCGCCAGGGCCAATTACTCGTCCGATGGGTATCATAATTTAAAATATTTAATTCCTAGACAAGTAAGCTTTTGAGGTTTAATTCAGCCATTTACCTGCATAGAAATTTTAGCTAACTTTAAAAATAAATACTTATTTAACGATAAAAGCCGCCATATAAACTAGACGAACAACCAACTGGTGCACTACCACAACAAGCTGGGGGTGGAGCCTGCATGACCCACAATTTCCGGCCGCATAACCACGACCATAAGAAGGATAGGCTCCACCGCCACCATAGCCATATCCACCACCGTAGCCGCCACCACCAAAAGCTCCCCGCCTTGCTAAAGCCAAAGTGTTTAAACCGCTTAACCCTAAGGCAGTGCCACCTAGGGCGGTACCAATAATACCTAATGTTCTGGCTGTATCAGCTTTTGCTTTCTGTAAAGGGATTGAAAAACAAAATAATGCTAATACAAAAAAGTTTAGAATAAATTTTCTCATTGTAATAGTTGTGATTAATGGAATTCTCTTTACTTTCAAGCCACATTAAATGACAAAAAGTCTTTCCCTTTAGGGATTTACACAAGGAATTAAGAGTCTACCGATTAGAATTTGGGTTTATTAAATGATTAGGAAAAAGGGAATTTCCTTATTGAGAATTGTTTTCAATAGATAGTGTAATTTATTTTTTAACGGTTTAATTAAATTATCGAATGACCATAATTTAGGAGATTTTATGCCTTATACAATTCATGCTGACGTTTGCGAAGGTGTTGCCGACTGTATACCTGTTTGCCCTGTTGAGTGCATAACCTTAGTTGATAATGGAAGCACTAATACCAAAGGTACCAAATGGGCTTTTATTGATTGGGATATTTGTATTGATTGTGGTGCTTGTTTAGCTGCCTGCCCAGTTGATGGTGCTATCAGTGATGAACAAGTTGAAGGTGTCCAAAAAATGGCTTAATTATAGAATTTCCATCTAAACCGGGCGAATAAATTTTCTGTTTCAAGCAGGACATTCGCCTTTTGTTTAAGCTAAAATTAATAGACTAATAGTTAAAATTTTTTATTTTGAATTTCAATGACTGATTTTTCGACGCTTAAACTTCCTTTGATGACGGAAGATATAAAAAAATTAATTCCTCATCGTTATCCGTTTTTATTAATAGATCGAATAACGGAAATAACTGAATCTTCTATAAAAGGCTATAAAAATATAACTATCGGTGAAAGTTTTTTTCAAGGACATTTTCCTGAGACTCCTGTAATGCCGGGAGTTTTAATTATCGAAGCTTTGGCTCAAATATCTTGCTTGCATGAAATGCTTAAAGAAGAAGAAAGTCACACTAAAGTCGGTCTATTTGCAGGTATTGATAGTGCTCGTTTCCGCAATCCTGCCTATCCAGGTGATAAATTAGAACTTGAAGCGACAATTTTATGGACTCGCAAAGGTATTGGTCGTTGTAAAGCAGTGGCTTCCGTCGATAACAAAATTTGTTTTGAAGGTGAATTAACTTTTGCTTTGGTGGATAAAAACTCCATAAAATAATCATTCATAAAATGTCAAAAATACATCCTACCGCTATAATCTCCGAGAAAGCTATAATTTCGGATAATGTACAAATTGGACCTTACTGCATTATTGACGATCAAGTTAAAATTGGGTCTAATACAATTATTGGTTCTCATTCCGTTATTGCAGGAAATACCCAAATTGGCTCTGATTGCATGATTCACTCGCATGTTAGTATTGGAGCTGAACCGCAAGATTTGAGTTATAAAGGCGAAAGTACTGAAACTATTATTGGCAATAAAGTAGTTTTGCGGGAATTTGTAACTATTCATCGTGGTACAGCTAAAGGAAGAGGAAAAACTGAGGTTTTAGATAATAGTTTTTTGATGAATTATGTACATATTGGCCACGATTGCAAAGTTGGCAAAAATTGTATTATTGCAAACAGTACTAGCTTGGCTGGGCATGTTATTTTAGATAATAATGTTAATATTAGTGCTTTATATTTAGCACATCAATTTGTCGAAATTGGCGAATTCGTGATGGCTTCAGGTATGAGTGGAACCAGAAAATCAATTCCACCTTATGTTTTAGTGGAAGGAAGACCTTCGAGGATTATGAAAGTGAATGTAATCGGATTAGAAAGAGCCGGTTTTTCAAAAGATTTAATTAAAATGATTTCGCAAGCTTATAAATTAATTCAGAAAAAAGAAATAAAATTGGCTTTAGCCGAAATTAAAGAAATGACAACGTCTGAGTATTTACAATTAAAGAATATTACTGACTTTTATGATCGTATGCTTAATTCTTCACGAGGAGTAATTTCCTTTTTGTCTTTAAATGATGAAGACATGGTTTCAACTAATAATTAAGTATTTTTCACTATTTTCGCTATTTAGTTAAGGGTTTCCTGAAAACGGGTAAACAAAAAATAGCAGATAGCTATGCCTTTTTCTTAAATGAAATATTTATTCAAAATTCTATTAATAGTCCTAATTTCTTTTTCAGTCGCCAACTTTGCTGCTGTCAAAGAAAAGTCTTCCAATAAAGAAGTTTCGGAGAAAGTCGATAAAAAAGACAAATCGAAAAAGACAAATCAAAAGAATTCTAAACTTGATAAGTCATTATCAACTAAACAATCTAAAAACGCGAAAAAAGAAAAAGAGTCCTTAAAAGAATCTTCTGGAGAGCCAATTAGCAGCTCAGCAAATAATAATGAGCCAGTTAATTCAGAAATTTGGGTACAGGAAAAAGAAAATATTGCTGATTATAATAATGTCGCTTCTTCGACGAATGAGAATGCTGAAACCGAAAACGCACCTTCTTCAAATAAGCCTTTTCAAATAATTGGTTTTATTCTTTTATTTTTAGGTTTAATTGTTGGCATTATGGTTTGGAGCAACTATTCAGTTAGTAATAAAAATAATAAAAAACGCAATAATTTACCGGAAGAAAACGAAATAATGAATTTATCTAATTTTGAAATTTTAGACAAGCTTGACTTAGAAAATGGCAAAAATATTTATTTAATTCGTTTGCTAAACCGAAAGTTTTTAATTGGTATTTCTTGGAATGGAATTTCCTTGCTCTCGGATTTATCTGATTTAGAATTGCCAACCGATAATAACAACTTCAACTCAGCAATTAACAATGCAAAAACGACAATGCCTGCTTCTTCAGATAATAATTTGGATTTTATGACTTTGCAAAATTATGCTTATGAAAATAACACCATAAATAATGATTTTGACCTTGACGTAAATGGCCTTGAAAAAACAAAGAAAAATACTGAATCAATTAAAAATACAGCTGAATTACCCTCAATTAATGAACAAAGTAAAAACATACACACTATTTCTAACCGAAGCAATAAATCAATTATTAAAGAAGAAATTAAAGCCCCAATTAATACCGACTTTTCGCAGCAAACCACTTTAAGAAAAAGCCAATTAGCTGAAAAATCCAATGAATCTTTGAATAAATTTAGAAGACCAGCTTGGCTAGAAGAAAGAGAATCAGAGAAAAAAGCAGCTGCTGCATCTTTGAATTTTCCGGTTAGTAATAATGCCCAAAACACCACTAGCACTATCAAACAAGCTCAAGCGGAAATCAATTCAATTATAGCTTTAGTACCAAATAAGTTAAACGATATTCCGGAAATATTGCCCGAACAAAACTCATTAAAAGAGAAGAAGCAATCGCCCGAAGTTTTGGAAAATAATAACAATAATAATTCATCCGAAAACCAAGAAATCAAAGAAGAAGTTAAATTTGAAAGAAAAATGACTTCCAATATTGGCAATGTAAGTCGTAAAATTTCATTAGTTGAAGAATAAAAAGCAGTAAAACTTTATGGCTGGGCATAGCAAATGGGCCAATATTAAACACCGAAAACAAGCCCTTGATTTGAAAAGAGCCGCTGTTTATACCCAATTATCCAAAGAAATTTCGGTAGCTGCGAGATTAGAAGGCACAGATATTGCTTATAATTTTAGGCTCAGGAATGCCGTTGAAAGAGCCAAACAAATTGGAATGCCAAATGATAATATTGAAAGAGCCATTGAGAAAGCTAAAAATAGCCATCACGAGAGCTTTGAAGAAATAATTTATGAAGGTTATGGACCAAATGGCATAGCAGTTTTAGTATCCGCCGCTACCAATAATCGTAACCGTACCGCTGCCGAATTAAGAACTGTTTTTGGCAAATATGCTGGTAATTTAGGCGAAACGGGCTGTGTAAACTGGGGCTTTAAGCACTTAGCTTTAATTCAAATTCCCCGAACAATCATTAAAAACGAAGAATTACTGTTTAATCTTTTAGATGAATGCGAGCTTGAAAACTTTGAACTAGAAGAAGACCCAGAAAATTATCTTTTATTTGCCAGTATTAGCAAAACCGAAAAAACAATAACTTTGATTAAAACTAAAATTAATTATAATTGCTCGGCAGAAATTGCCTACTGGCCTGATAATTTAATTGAACTTAAAGATGAACTATTGATTGAAAAAGTGGAAAACTTAATTGAAAAGCTTGAAAACTTGGATGATGTGCAAAAAGTTTTTCATAATGCTCTTTTGACTAATTAAGCCAAGATTTTTTATACAACTTGATTGCCTTCTTTAACTATTTCAAATTCTTTCCACTTGTGATTTTGGTTATAAGTTATTGGACTTCTGTTTATTATTGGGGAATTACTTGTCCAGATGCAATTAATGGAGCTATTAAAGCGGTAATTTAATCTTTTCTGCCGCCTCCGGGATTGTCAGGAGTAGGGCTAGGCTTAGGGGTAGGCTTAGGCTTACGTGCAGCAAGCCATTCCGGTGTTTTAAGCACTGAAGAGGCAGGAACATCAGTAGTAATAACGGCTGGACTTGGTGCTGTTTTACCTAGCGGATTAAGAGTAGGAGATTTAGCAGCAATATTAACAGCTAAAAAAAGAGAACTAATAGGCATGAATATAATATTTAAGTTTGGAATTGGTGTTTTGTCTAAATAATAAGGTTCTAAATTTTTATTTTGTGTAAGCCGTTAAAATAATAATAATTTCTTTATAATTCAAATTATTAGTTCGTCTGTACTTAATTTCGTTACTTAATCTAAGTGTTTTTAAATTACAGGCTAGGCACAGTTCCAAACATAAGAAGCTAAATTATTTGACACTGCTCTAAAGAAATAGATCAAACCTAAAAACTCATTAATTAATCTGTAATACTTGCCTTAAAATAGTCATTTTCTTCTTAAAATGATGCTGCGATTAACTTATTTTATCTATAATTTTAAATTGTATTACTTCTTTTTTCAGCTTATCTATTTTCACAGACCAGTGCCAATTATTTTATATTTTATGTCAATCGATTTTAAAATTAAATTAAGAAATTATTGCCTGAAGATTATAAGTAATACGTACTGTTGTCTTTTTTAAATAAAGGGTATACAATTTTAATAGATAGGATTAGATCAGCCATGTCAATATCAGCACCAGCGAATTTAAAAAAGTCATACTCAAAGATTAGTAAACTTTACTCAATAGCTAAGGAAGATGAAGGCAAAGTTTGGATGTTTTTGGATCATCATCAATCTCTGATTAGTATTTTAGAATCAGTACCAAGTATTGTTAATAAATTGTTTCCAGCTGGAGTACTTTATCTTTTCTTCGAGCAAGACCCTGAAATTGAGGATTATAAATTTTTGAGAATAAAAGTAATCTCTAACTTAAGCGTTTCGGAAGCTTTGTCAAAAAAAGAAGAATTGAATGAAATATTATTTGACCAATATCCAGCCGAAATATTATTTTTTCTTCTAATTACAATTTGTTCTAAATAGTTATTTTATGGCTTTTGACTGGCAAGAATACTTTAAGCTCGCCGAAGAACTTTGTGAAAGTAAAAGTGAAGCAAAGATAAGATCGTCTATTAGCAGAGCTTATTATGCTGTTTTTAATATTTCTAAGCAAATTATTGAAAAAGTAGATCCATTTGAAAAAGCACCCTCTCTAGATGCTCACAAATGGCTTATAGACTACTTTAATAAATCACAAGATAAATTTGCCAATATTCTATCAGAAAATATAAAAGAACTAAGAAATGCGAGAAACAAAGCTGACTACAAGTCCCCACATATCTCAGTTCAAGAGGCAAAGCAAGCTTTAAAATTAGCAGAGTTAATTATCAAAAAGTTGGAAAAGTTTTCTCAGAAGCTCTGACTAAAACACAAAACCCCCTAAGGAAAAAATAAAAAGTAGAGAACAAACTAATTAGCAAAAAGAAAAACTTTAATATTTTGTATTTTATGTCAATAGATTTTAAAATTAAGCTATTCAATAAAAATTAATTAATATAATGAGTTTTTCCTTTCAGTTTCCAGCCCAACCCGAAAAGTATACGGCTGTTTTAAGACAATATCTTGAACATAGAGCCAAAACTGATGATGCTCTTTTATTTTTTAGATTAGGTGATTTTTATGAATGTTTTTTTACGGATGCAGAAATCATCGCCAAAGAATTAGAAATTACTTTAACCGCTCGTTCAGATTCCGCTCATGAAGGTGGAAAAGTACCGATGGCTGGAGTGCCGCATAAAAGTGCTGAAGCCTCAATTGCTAAATTATTAAAGGCTGGCTTTAAAGTGGCTTTGTGCGAGCAAATTGGTGAAACAGATGGCAAAGGCCCAATGAAAAGGGAATTAATACGGATTTTAACGCCTGGAACCTTACTGGAAACTGAATTTTTGGAAAGTGAAAAAGCTAATTATTTAGCCGCTATTTGTCCTCCCGAAAAAGATAATAAAGCGTGGGGTTTGGCTTTTGTGGATATATCAACCGGTAATTTAAAAATAACTGAATTATCCGAAAATGAATTGAGCTTGGAATTAACAGCTTTAAAGCCTTCGGAATTATTAGTAGCTTCCAGCCGGATTAAAGATTTACATGGCATTGAAATAGAAAGGGCTTTATTACCGGCTGGCCTGAACAAACAAGATTTTTCGATTACTAACCGGGCTTTAAATTTATTTGATTTAGAAAGAGCCACAAATAAAATTAAACAAAAATTTGGAGCTTTTGCCATTGAGGGTTTTGGTTGCCAAGATTATAAAACCAGTCTGCAAGCCTTGGGAGTAGTTTTAGATTATTTAGAATTTACTTATCCCGAATCAATGAAGGCTTTGAGTAATGTGCAGGTTTATCAAATCAATTCTTTCTTGCAATTTGACGCTCAAGTAGCCAAGCATTTGGAATTATTTGAAAATATGCGTAATCGTAATTCCAAAGGCACATTAATTTCGGTGCTGGAAGAAAATATTAAAACTAAAATGGGTATTCGCTTGCTCAGAAACTGGCTAGCCAAACCTTTAATGAATGTAAATGAAATTCAAAACCGCCAAGATAAAATTGAAAACTTAACCTTAAAACCTCATTTATTAAATAATTTAGCCGGTTTATTAAGTCAAATCACTGACCTCGAAAGACTTGGTATTAAATTAAAAACTAATCGGCTGAATCCAAGAGAAATGGGTTTTATTAAAAAATCTTTACTTTTATTGCCAGCTCTGAAAGCTTTATTAGAAGAAGTAAGTGAATTTAATATTGATTTTAACTATTCAGATAATTTATTATTAAAAGTACGGGAAATTGAACAGGCTTTACTGGATGAATTACCGATTAATAGCTCTGACGGTAGTATTTTTAGAATTGGTTATAGCGAAAAATTAGATGAATTGAAGAATATTGTTGAGCAAAATGAAAATTGGTTAGCTCGTTATGAGATTAAAGAAAGAGAAAATAGTGGTATTAAATCGCTAAAGGTTTGCTTCAATAAGGCGGCTGGGTTTTATATCGAAATTACTAAAACTAATCGTAATTTGGTGCCGGCTAATTATAAAATAAAACAAAATTTAACCAATATTGACCGTTATATTACCGATGAATTGAGAGAACATGAAACTAAATTTTTATTAGCCGAAAATAGCTTAAAGTCTTTGGAACAAGAATTATTTAATTTTTTGCGTGATAGCTTAAATATTTATTGTGATGAAATTTTGGTTTTAGCGGCTCAATTAGCGGAAACTGATTGTTTGGCTGGTTTGGCAAATTTGGCTTTGAAAAATAATTATATAAAACCAGAAATTAATAATAGTAAAAACTTTAAAATTAAAGAAGGCCGTCATCCAGTTATAGAAAAGCTTTTGCCAAATGGCTACTTTGTAAATAATGATTTGAATTTTGACCAAGAATCTGAATTAATGATTATCCTGACGGGGCCAAATATGTCGGGTAAATCAACTTTCATGAGGCAAAATGCCCTTTTATGTTTAATGGCTCAAATGGGTTCATTTATACCGGCGGCTGAAGCGGAAATTGGCCTTATTGACAAAATATTTACCCGAATTGGTGCTTCTGATGATTTAAGCCAAGGCCAATCGACTTTTATGGTCGAAATGACTGAAACGGCTTATTTGCTGAATAATATGACTGAGAAAAGTTTGCTTTTGCTAGATGAAATTGGGCGTGGCACTAGCACTTATGACGGTGTAGCCATTGCTTGGTCTTTAGCGGAATATATTGCCCAAAAAGAAAGCCGCTGTATTTTTGCAACGCATTATCATGAATTAAACTCATTAGAAGACAATTTCCAGAAAGTTATTAATTATCAAGTTTCAGTTCATGAAGGAGAAGACGAATTAGTTTTTTTGCATAAAGTAATAGCTGGTGGAGCTGACCGTAGTTATGGCATTGAAGTTGCCCGTATGGCGGGTTTACCTAAGCAAGTTTTAAACCGAGCCAAAAATATTATGAATCAAATGAATACAAAAGGCTTACCTAATAAAAGAAAGGACTTAATTCAGGAAAGTATTGCCCAGTCAAGGATTGAATTTGTTTATTAATTATAGGGAAATTATAAGAACACGTGGATTGTCGCATTAAGGTTTTCTAATTAATTCAATTGGCTTAGCTAAGATTTAAAACACAGTATTATCCCTAGTAGTTTTTAGGGTTTTCGGCAAGTTTTTAATACTTTTAATCAGTTAATGGCTTTTTGGGCTCAGCAAATTGGTAAAAGAAATTTATGTAATAAAGTAGGAGTTCCTTGTATGAATAAAAGATTGCCTCTCATTGGTTTTTTAACTTTTATCAGTTTAATCATGATTTGTTTTGTGATAAGTATTTTCCCCGTTAAAGCTTGTGGCGGCGGAGGTGGTTGTAATGGCGGTTGCGGCGGTAATATGAATATTGCTTCTTGGGGTCCATCTAATTATCAGGAAAGACCAATTTACCCGCTAAGAGGTTGTGGGCCAACGGGCTGTATTAAAGGTTGGAGAAGTGCTATTATTAGTCCACCGCCCAATCAACCATATGGTGGTCAAGTTTTAGCTAGTCCTCCTATTGGCTGTACTCCGCCGATTAGCACTTGTACAAGTGGTTGCAGTAGCTGTAGTGGTTCTTTTGGAGCTGGCTATTTCGGTGGAAGATAAAAGTTAAGTTAATTTGCTTTTTACTTATATTATTAAAATATAGAATTAAATACAAGTTAAATTTGAGTAAAAATGACTAAAGAAATTGCGATATTTGGGGCTGGGTGCTTTTGGGGAGTAGAAGAAGCTTTCCGGACATTAGAAGGCGTTTTAAAAACCGAAGTTGGTTATTGCGGTGGACATACTGAAAACCCGGCCTATAAAGAAGTTTGTACCGATACAACTGGCCATGCGGAAGTAGTGCAGTTAGAATTTGAGCCTGAAATTATCTCTTATAAAAAGCTACTTGAAGTATTTTGGTCAATTCACGATCCGACAACTTTAAATAGACAAGGCCCTGATTATGGCTCTCAATACCGTTCGGTAATATTTACAACTACTGATGAGCAAAAAAACATAGCTGAAAATTATAAAAAAGAATTAAATGAATCAGCTCGTTTTCCACGCAAAATTATTACCCAAATTAATACCGCACCCGTTTTTTATTCCGCCGAAGACTATCATCAGCAGTATCTTCAGAAAAAAGGCTTGCGGCAATGTCATTAATTTATTAGATATATGGCGTTAAAAACATTAAAATAACAGAGCCAAGCATATTAAAAACTGACCTACCAACTTATAAGATTTATGCCGTATAAAACTACCATTGAGCTTTTCAAAGAAGATATGAAATTTTCGGCGGGGCATTTTACAATATTTTCAGCCACTGAAAGAGAAAGACTGCATGGACATAACTTTAAAATACAAGGACATTTTAGCTTGCAAGTTAGCTCAGAAGGCTTAACAGCCGATTATAATATTTTCAAAAATAAATTAAGAGCTTTATGCGAATCTTTGGATGAATATTTTTTAATTCCCACCCAATCGCCCCATTTACAAATTACTGAAAAAGACCAAAAAGTTTATGTGAAGCACCATATGGACGAACTGATTTTTAATAAAAAAGATATAAAACTTTTGCCAATTAGTAATATAACTGTTGAAGAATTGGCACATTATTTGACTGAATGCTTGGTGGAGGATAAAAATATGCTAGAAGCTTATAAAATTGATGAAATTAAAATTAAAGTATCCTCCGGCGACGGACAATTAGCCTCATTTAGTTGGTTCAAATAAAAACAAAACTTATTTATTTAAAAGGTGAAAATCAGCGAAAGAAATGCCTTTTTTATCTTTATCTGAAACTATTGGTGTAATTGGCTCAATGAGATTTAAAGGCCAACTAATATTTAAATCCTTATCATTCCATTTCAAACTTTTTTCATATTCGGGATAATAAAATTCATGGCATTTATACATAATAAGAGCCGTTTCGCTTAAAACTAAAAAGCCATGTGCAAAGCCTTCCGGTATATAAAATTGTTTTTTGTTTTCATCCGATAAAATTTCGGCATGCCATTTACCATAAGTTTTAGATTTGGGTCTTAAATCAACAGCTACATCATATATTTGACCTTGTAAAGCACTAACTAATTTGGACTGAGGTTTGGGGAATTGGCAATGTAAGCCCCGTAAAACCCCTTTGGCCGAAAAAGAAATATTATCTTGCACAAACTTATCATTCATTTGATAGTCTTCATTTGTGTTTGTATATTTCTGCTGATTCCAAGATTCAAAAAAATAACCCCTCTCATCCCCAAAACTTTGCGGTTCTATAAGTAATAATCCGTCTATGGGTAATTTATTTACTTTTAACATTTTGTTTTTGCTTTCTTATTTTAATTTTCTATTTGCTGATTTATTGTATTTTAATTTTCCAAAAATGATTTCAAATATTTACCATATTCACTATTTTTTAGTTTAGCTGCTTGCATGGTAATTTGCTTTTCAGTAATCCATTTATTTTTATAAGCAATTTCTTCTAAACAGGCTACTTTTATACCTTGCCTTTCTTCAATTGTTTGTATAAAATTACTAGCTTGCAATAATGATTCATGAGTACCTGTATCTAGCCATGCTGAGCCGCTTCCAATCAATTCAACATTTAGTTTTTTCGCTTGCAAATAAATATTATTAATATCGGTTATTTCAAGTTCTCCTCTGGCAGAAGGTTTTACTTGCTTGGCAATATTAATAATTTCTTGATCATAAAAATACAAACCAACTACTGCATAATTTGATTTTGGTTTAGCTGGCTTTTCCTCAATTGAAATGACTTTACCAGCTTTATCAAATTCAACTACTCCATATCTTTGAGGGTCTTTAACCCGATAACCAAAAATTGTCGCTTCTTGAGTTTGTGAACTAGCTCTCAATAAAGTTTCTTCGAGGCCTTGACCATAAAATAAATTATCACCGAGTATTAAACAAGCTGATTTATTATTTAAAAACTGCTCTCCAATTATAAAAGCTTGGGCTAAACCTTCTGGCTTGGCTTGTTCGGCATAACTCAATTCAATTCCAAGTTGCGAGCCATCGCCCAATAAACGTTGAAAACTGGGTAAATCATATGGGGTTGAAATAATTAAAATTTCCCGGATATTAGCTTGCATAAGGGTTGACAAAGGATAAAAAATCATCGGTTTGTCATAAATAGGCAATAATTGCTTGCTAATAGCCTGAGTAATCGGATACAAGCGCGTCCCACTACCGCCAGCCAAAATAATACCTTTACGAGAATTAGAATTATTAGTTTTGCTCAATTGATTTACTAGTAAATTAAACTTCTGGAATTAATATATTACCACTTTCCATATAAGACTTTATGC
>JAAFJH010000069.1 GCA_013298875.1 Synechococcales cyanobacterium bin2.concoct.b11b12b14.033 | reverse complement strand
TTCTTTTAAATTTTTTAAATTAGGGTCATCATTTTGTTGCATTGAAAAAATAGCTTGTTCTAAATATTTGATTATTTTATCTAGCTCAAACTTAGTTAATTGTTTAATTTCTTGATTTTTACGCCCGGTCAAAAAGTCTTCTTCTTTGTAGCCAAAATTCTGTAAGTCTAAGATCGGTATAAATAATTTACCTTGCGTTAAGCTCAAATTGTTTTCTTTCAATAATTCCCACCATAAAATCCCGCTTCCTAAACAATTAATTGAATTCAAAATATTGGCATCAAAAATAATTTCTTCATTCGGGGAAGCCGGATTTGAATTGAAAAATAATATATAAAAACTAGCTAAACTCACGGAGCCGCCTAAATATTCCAAAAAGTAAGCTAAGTCTTCTTGCGAGTGAAAACGTATATGAGATTGGCAAATTTCAAGTGCATTTAAAACTTTCAAAACTAAGTTTTTAGCATTTTGATCAAAGTGATTTTGCAGGTCTAACCAAGCATTCACTGACATACTTAAATTTTCCTGATAATTTCTTTCGAAGAATAAAAGCATTTTCCATTTGCTAATAAAATGACTTTGGCCTTCAACTGCATTCCAATATTCAAATGGCATTAATTCTCGCCAAAATGCATATAAAGCCCACGCAATAGATTGCTTTTCGAGTGGAATTAGTAAGCTGGCTTTATAAAAAATATTAGACTCTTCTTTAATGAGCTTGAAATAAGGACTATTATTGGACTGAAAAAGATTTTGGCCAGCTGGAAAAGAACTCATATACTATGAAGAAATAACTTTTACTTCAGTTTCCCTTTTTGCTTTATTAAAATAAACTTCTAATATTCCATTGTTAATACTAATTGCTTTATACTCTGTATTATTTTGAGTTTTGTATCTTACGCTACTATTTGTTTTTAAAGGAGCAATCAAAGGAATATGCCCCTCTAAGACACCAAAGCTACCGGTCAAGCTATCCGCTTCCACTAAGTATATTTCTTGGTCAAAAATAATTCCTTTTTCGGCATTTATCACTTTTAAAAACATTACTTCTCTGGTTTAAAATATTCAAAATAAAACTTAATTCCATTCTATCAAAATCTTGTTAAAAAAATTATTTTAAAATCTTCACATTTATTCAATTCTTCTTCGCTAAAATCAATATCTGAGTAATATTTTTTATTTACATTCTTCAATTTTACAAATCGACTTGCACTTTCAAATCCTTGGCCAAAAGTGGAGAAACAGCAATTTCTTGTTCATTTGAGTATAAAATAAAAGAACCCCAAGGCCCATTTTTCACTAAAACCTCTTTCAAAGCCATTCCCCAGCGGTATAAATTATTTTGTAAATTTGGCTCATCCGATTTTAATATTTGAACTTTTAAATTTTCGGTAATTTTATCTTTGAGAGAGCTAAGTGAATAAATCATTTTGGTTATTGAGAATTATTTGCATTTAATATTCATAAATTATAATTCCTTTAAATTAAAATAGAAATATAAATTTTAGGGATTTACCTTAAATTAAAGTGAATTCGACTTTTTGAAAAACTGAAAACACTCTTTTTTATATAAAATAATGCAAACCAATTTCAATGCGTCTTTTCCGCTAAATAGACCCAGACGTCTAAGACAAAATAAAATAATTCAATCGCTCAATGCAGAAATTAGCCCAATTATTGAAATTAGCCGTTTAATTTACCCCGTTTTTGTGATGGAAGGGCAAAACCAAAAAACAGAAATTAAATCGATGCCCGGTATTTATCGTTTTTCCATCGATTTGCTTTTGAAAGAATTAGAAGAGGTTTACAAACTTGGTCTGGATAAAATTGCTCTTTTTCCAGTTATTGAACCAAACAAAAAAAATAATACGGCTGAAGAAGCTTATAATCCAGATAATTTAATAAATAAAGCTATCAGAGCTATCAAAAAAGAATTTCCAAAATTGTGTTTAATTGCAGATGTCGCTTTAGACCCATTTACAATGCATGGCCACGATGGCATTTGTGATGAAAAAAATTATATTTTAAACGATGAGACAGTACAAATTTTAGTAAAAATGGCTTTATGCCAAGCGGAAGCGGGAGCTGACATAATTGCCCCGTCTGATATGATGGATGGACGTGTTTTACAAATACGTGAGGCTTTAGAAAAAAATAACTTTAAAAATACTTTGATTTTGTCTTATTCTGCTAAATACGCTTCTGGCTTCTATGGCCCATTCCGGGAAGCACTTGGCTCCAGTTTACAATTTGGGGATAAAACTACTTATCAGCTTAGCCCAATTAATGCCTGCGAAGCAGAAAAAGAAATTTTGCTTGATATAAATGAAGGTGCTGACTTGATTATGGTAAAGCCGGGCTTGCCTTATTTAGACATTATTTATCGAGCAAGCCAAATATCACATTTGCCAATTATTGCCTATTCAGTTTCTGGGGAATACTCAATGCTAAAATCAGCCGCTTTGAATGGTTATTTAGATGAAAGAAAAGCCGTTGAAGAAAGTATTTTGTGTTTTAGAAGAGCTGGGTCTGCGGCGATAATTACTTATTATGCGAAGCAATTAGCTCTTTGGCAGAAATAATCGAAAATATATAAAATCTTTTTAGGCTTTTATAGTTTAAAATATTAGATTAGCTATTTTTCCGGGATGTGGCTCAGCTTGGTAGAGCGCTGTGTTCGGAACGCAGAGGTCGAAGGTTCGAATCCTTTCATCCCGATTGAATAAATCAAGAAATTATTTGCTGCTTACTTTTATGTTTTTAGCTTTTAAGTATGAGCTTTTTAAATTTTTAATCGATGGAAGCAGTATAACAAACGGAACTTTTTTTAAAGCCAATTTCTAAAAGCAATTCTGCAAAAACTTGGTCTGATTCTAAAGATTCAAGCTTTAAAGAAATTTTGCGATTTGAAGAAGATATTTGCTTACGAGTATATGCTTCTTTTATTAGCAGGCCAATCATTTGGCTTAAAATTTCGGCTTTTTTATCTTTGGGCCTTAAATAAACTTCTTCAATAATTAAACTATATTGGGCGTGATAATAACGAGGTAATTCTTCAATTCTAGCCATCAAAAACCCCGAATAGCCATTATCATGAAAATCGCAAATTATTAAAAATCTCTTTTCGTCGGTGAGCAAATCAATTGCATAATCGTGCCAAATCTCTGAAGCTTTTCCTTTCCAATTCCAGCGGACTGGATCAACTAAATAACGCATAGTGGCAGAATTTGCCCATAACTCTAAAACATGAGGCAAATCATCAACTTTAGCTAAGCGGATTGAAGATGCTGTGCTGGACTGCGGAAAATTTACAATTTGTCTATCTTTTAACGCAGATATAGGCAACATTTCTTTCGGGAATTTGCTTGCTAAATGTTGATTCGTGGTGGCTTTCATATAAGCTAATTTCAGTAATATTTATTTTCTTCTATGATTCATAATACAAGCTGAAAGTTAAGCTTTATTAAAGAACACATTAATATTAGTTTGCCCAGCTTAAAATTCAAAACTTGTAAAAAATAAAAAAATTACTGAGTTATATTTCAACTAGAAAGCATTTAGCTAATAACTTTTGTAACTTTCATAGTCTGAAATATTTTTATTTCTATTAGCTTTTATCTGTCAGGCCAAACTTTTCCCTAATACTGTCAAATGGTTGAGGTTCTTGGGAGACGTCCGAGGAATTCGATGGAGTAACACCCGCATCCTTCGATATTTGTTTCGATATTTGTTCTGCGGGTCTAGTAGCGTAGTCAAACTTATCTTTATTTTCTGGAACTGTCAATTCTGTTATGACTTTTTGTTCTCGTCCCTCATTTGTACTTCTAGCTGAACGTGGGGCTTGAAGGTGTCTTACTGGTGCTGTCGAAGAGCCGGCTTTTCGCGGAGATTTGCAGCTGATTGAGATCTTACTGCTAAAGTTGGTTGAAAAGGTAATACTTTCATAATTAAAAACCAATCCTTTGAATATTTGGACTTTTTTGCTTGATTCCCGGTTCTTGGTTTCTTGCTTCTAGATTTGTCTCTTCTTCTAGAGACGCTACTACTTGTTTGGGATCAGTTTTCACAGTTGCGTCTGAAGTTGGATTGGGTTTTTCGGAGGGTAGTTGTTGTATTTGTCTATTGGTAGTTGTGTTTCCAACACCATTCCTTAGTTCATTCCAATTTACTGGCTTTGGTTTCGGTGCATTTGTTAAATCTAAATTATCAGACGGCTTCTTATTGTTTGGATGATCAGAGTTTAGTGCTAGATCAGCAGCGTTTTGGGAAATTCTCTGTGTGAGTTCTCTATTAGCAGCTTTGTCAGCAAGACTCCAGTTTTTTCTTAATTTCGCTCCGGCTTCTTCTGGATCTTCTTTAAAAACTTCAGCACTTATTTCCTTTGCGGACTTAAATGGGTTCTGGTTACTACCAGATTTAACAAAACATGGAGCTTTGAGGTGTCTTTCTGTTAGTTCGGGAGAGACGGCTTTTTGGGCTTTGCTTCTAACGGTTTGTTTAGCTGAGTGAAATTTTGCTGTCGGTTGAACAGACGATACTTTCATAATACTTATGTTTAATTTGGAACAAGCAAAATCATACTTTAGTTGGAAGCTGAAAAATCTTAAAATAAACTAAAATTCAAAAAAACAATTCCAAAGAATTAATGCTAAGAATGAGAGTAATATATACTTAAATGCAATATAGACTTAGACCGATTTAGCCAAAGATGTAAAACTTTTAGATAATCTCTTGCCTTATAAGCGGTCTAATGGGACAATTTTGAAAACTCCCGTTTGTAGCAAATCAATGAAAGAATTTAGTTGGCTTATCCCTTTTTTACCTTTTCTGGCTGGTCTTTCGATAATCTTTATCACTCATAAAAATCGTTTTGTTAGTGCTTCGCTTTCAATGGGAGCGACTATTATTTCAGCCATTTATGCTTTTATTTTACTTTTTACTCAAATAGCTAAGCCTGAAGAAGTTTTTGAAAATAGTTTTAATTGGATTCAAATTGGCCAATTTCATCTTGATTTAGGAGTTTTGCTCGATCCGCTAGCAATTACAATGTTGGCTTTAATTTGTACAGTTAGTCTTTTAGTGCAGATTTACTCGCATGGTTATATGAATGACGACAAAAACTATGCCAGATTTTTCAGCTTTTTGGCTTTATTTACGGCTTCCATGTTGGCTTTGGTAATTAGTCCTAATTTATTTCAGGTTTATATTTTCTGGGAATTGGTCGGGCTTTTCAGTTATTTATTAATTGGTTTTTGGCATGATAAAGAAACCGCCGCTAATGCTTCTTTTAAAGCTTTTATAATCAATCGAGTTGGTGATTGCGGCTTACTTGCTGGTATTTTATTATTAGCTTTTATTACTCAATCTCTTTGGCCCGAAGAAGGCTTTTTAGCTTTTTCCGCTTTGCCTAAAGTTTTAAATCAATTACAAGAAAATAGTCATTTTTTACTCGAAGGCTTTTTATCTTTAACTGTCATTGGAGTTTTAATTTTAATGGGACCAATGGCCAAATCCGCTCAATTTCCGCTTCATACTTGGTTGCCCGACGCCATGGAAGGTCCCACTCCAATTAGTGCTTTAATTCATGCAGCTACTATGGTTGCGGCTGGTGTTTATTTATTGGCTCGTTTATTTCCGTTTTACACAATTGTGCCGCATGGATTAGAAATAATTGCTTTGATTGGAGCTTTTACAGCTATATTTTCGGCTTTAATTGCTTTAACCCAAAATGACATAAAAAAAGCTTTAGCTTATTCCACTTGCAGCCAATTGGGCTATATGGTTATGTGCATTGGTTTAGGCTCATGGGTTGGAGCTATTTTTCATTTGGTAACCCACGCTTTTTTTAAGGCACTTCTGTTTTTAGGTGCTGGCTCAGTTATTCATGGCTGCCATCACGAACAAGATATGAATAAATTAGGTGGCTTAGCAAGTAAAATGCCCATTACGCACGCTACATTTTTACTAGCAACTTTAGCAATTTCTGGTATACCGCCATTGGCTGGCTTTTGGTCTAAAGAACAAATTATTAAAGTCGCCTGGGAAGCTGGCTCGTTTAATTTAACTTTTATTTTGGCTATTATCACAACGCTTTTGACTGCCATTTATATGTTTAGGATTTACTTTAAAACTTTTGGTGGGCAATATAAAGGTGATTTACATATTTTGCCGCATGAATCGCCAAAATCAATGACAATTCCTTTAATAATTTTGGCTATTCCAACTTGCTTAATTGGCTTAATTGGTACACCTTTAGGCATTTTAGGCGGTAATCATTTTGCTAAGTTTTTACAACCACTTAATACCGAAAATTTACATGCCGGTGGTTTTGAGGTTTTAGCTGAACCAGCCGCTATTTTAGCTTTATTATTATCAATTATTGGAATTTTAGTTTCAATCAGTATTTATAAAAATTCTCTTCCTGCTAATAGATTTTTTAAAGAAAGTATGCCAGGCGTGCATAAGCTTTTAGTCAATAAGTTTTATATTGATGAAATTTATATATTTATTTGGAGTAAGTGTTTAAGCCCATTCATTGGAGCGGTTTATTTATTTTTTGATAAAATTTTATTACAAGACTTTTTACCAAGCTTTACAAAATATAAAATGCAATTTGGTGCTTGGCTTTTATCACGGACAGCTCAAACTGGCCAGGCTCAGATTTATATGAATGTTTTCTTATTTTCTTTAATTGTAATTATTTTCTTATTTATTGTTCCAGTCTTTGTTTTTGAATCAGATTTAAAATTTTAAAAGATAAAAAATATAAGAAGATCAATTAGTTTTTAATAATTATAATAAAGCGTTTTTTAGTGGCTAGTTCAAATTCAATAATATCTTCAATATTCAGTTTTAAAGCTTCCAAAGCCTGTTTATAAGTTAAATCTTCATTTAAATTAAGGGTAGTTTGAGCCAAAAAATAGCTATCTTTTTTTAAAAATGGTTTTACCAAACTCAAGCATTCAATCGGTTTTGCAAAAGCCCTGGCGGTAATCAAATCAAATTGTTTTTTATAATTTTGTTTACTGTTAATAATTTCAGCTCGCTCATGGCTAATAGTAATAGAAGTCAAGTCTAATTCCTGAACTACTTTACGTAAATAATTAGCTTTTTTTTGCCTCGAATCACATAAAAAACTTTGCGGTTTTAAATCAATTGTATTAAATAAAATATGCAAAAGAATGCCGGGTATTCCACCACCTGAGCCTAAGTCCAAATATTTAATATTTTCAGTTAAATTTAATTTTGCAGCAGCTTTCACAAGCATAATTGTGTCTAATAAATGATAAGTCAAAAAATCCTCTTCCGAAGACAAGCGAGTTAAATTCATAAACTGATTTGTTTCAAATAAAATTTTATAAAACAGTTGGATTTTATTTTGCTCATCCAAACTAAGTTTCAAATTAAATTCTTTGTCAATTAATTCCCAAGCGTCTGGCCACTTATTAATTAAAGCTAATTTGTGCATTATTTATTATTTACTGTTTTTAGTACTTTTCATAGGAATAAAACCTTTAGCCCTTCCTACAATGCCAGCTTCAAGGTTTTTACTACCTAAGCCAATTTTAATAATCGGGGCAAATAAGTTTTGATTCTTCTCAGGATCAATTAAATGAGCTTTATCGATTAAAATTAAATAGTCATTTTGCTTATTAGCGACCGCTTTGTCCTGATTAATTAATAGTTTTTTGCCCCAGCCTTTTTTTAAACCATAATTTAACTCAACCAAATCTGTCTCTTCATAACTATTTTGCTCAGCCGTCAACAAAGTTTCAGTCGGGCTAATTTCTTTATTTTCAATCATATCAGCCATAATTACTAACTCAGATTGAGAGCCATTTTTCTCGGAGGCGGGCAGCTTTAAATAGGCTTTTTCTTTTCCGCCTCTTACCAGCAAAGCATTATTTGTATAATCGATGAATTCTCCTCTAATAATGGTGCCATCAGCAGTTTTTACCTCTGATTTTTCGGAATTTTTGGATCTTACTTTTAAAGATTTTGTTTCAGTGCCATATTCAATGAAATCGCCTCTAATAGTTGTGCCATCAGCAGTTTTCACTTCAGATTTTTCGGAATTTTTGGATCTTACTTTCAAAGATTTTGTTTCAGTGCCATATTCAATAAAATCACCTTCAATAATTGTGCCATCAGGTTTGGTTAATTTAGCTTTTTGCTGGCTATTAGCGGGTGACATAATATTTAAAACTTTTGATTGCAAATAATAAATTATTGGGTCTCCGTCTCCACGGATTTTGTCTTTAGTTAATAAATAAGTATTTGTCCCTGTAAAAACAGCTTTTTCCATTTGGCCTTTAGTTTTGTATAATTCCATTTTCTCCGAGAAAATATTGGCTTCGCCTTCTAAAGAAGTAATAACTGATTTTCGGGCAATTAATTGTTTTCCAGAGCCAAGATTACTATTTAAATCAATTTCCTGTTCCACGGAAGAAATATCAACTCTTTGCTTTTTGCCTTTGTCTTCAATTACCTGGGAAGCTTTTACTCCATCGTAGGCCATTAATTTTTTATTAATTAAATCAATAAATACTTTCGGAGATTTTAAATTTTGAGAAGAGTCTTTCGCTACTACATTTACATTTCCGAAAGCTTCAAGGCGAGTATATTTTTTAGTTTTTAAATCTTTGCGAAAAAATAATTTATTGGCTTTTAGGGTAAATTTGGACGACTGAATATTACTAATACCAAAACATTCAATATCTCCGTATTCACCTTTAGCATTTTTTAATGACACCAATTTGCTCGTCGATAAAGTGAAATTATTGCCAGCTTCTTCTCCCAGAGAGGTAATTGAAACATTTCCCTGTAAGATTAGACGGTCGGATAAAACTTCTAAAGAGTCCGTATTATTAACTTTAAAGTTGGACGCTTCCGCTTCTTGCTCTTCCGTGTGGGCTGAAAAAGAATTTAAACAAAAAAGTAAATTAAATAACAAGTATAAGTAAAAAGGTTTTTTCATATTTGTATTATTTCTTGATAATCAGCTCAGTTTCATCATGTCCTATTAAACCATATTCATCGGTAGCGGTTACAGTTATTTTGTATTCACCTTTTTTTATTCAGTTTCAAAAATACCAGTTTTATTAAAATTATAAGAAGGAAGAGCGAGATCTGAGCATCTTCTACTTATATTTTCCAGACCAAGCTTCATGAATAACAAGTTTAAATCTTTTATAAACCAATCATCTAATCCTGCAGAATAAACAATATCTTCAATAAGAACATACAAATCAATGGGTAAAAATGCACTTTTCTGAATCGGTTGATTAAGATTAGCACAATCTGCTATTACTCGCACTTCTTTCTCGTCTTCAAATTCCTTACGTTTCCAATAAATAAGCCTTAACTGATTAACGTCTTCACATGGATAAGGATCATTAATAAAATCAATATACTTGACTTTGCCAATATAAAAAGCCTGAGAAAAAGGCTCTAAGCATTTCTTTAATTTTCCTATTGTTGAACTTATTGCAACAGCTCCTCCATAATGCTTTCACATCAAGTTAGACTCATACTCACTCATGCACCAACAATTTACAAAAAGAGTTTTATTATAAGCTGAAATCAGCATTTTGATTTGATTCAAAACTTCTTTACTTTTAAATGCTGGAAAATCAATTAACGCTTTTGGCCAAGAGCCTTCCCACTGGTCTTCAAATTGATCCAATCTTGAAAAATATAATCCTGAGTTAACAATTAACGATAGGAACTTTTCAATAGACAAGTAACGCCATATCTTTACATCATCTTCGGGTCTATTAATTAAAGAGTGTGTCTGAACAACCATTAAAGCTATTTACTTACATATTCAGATATTATAACGTCTATTAATCTACAAAATGAAGGTAAACAATGGTTTAGGAGCTTGTGAAGTTTAAAGTTCTGATTGAATAAGACACTTATGCTCCTCTAAATATTTGGTTCTTTTCTCGGAATTAGAGTATTTATGCTTTGACAAAGAAGAAATTAATTTAGAATATCATTAATTATCAAAAGTAAAAATATCAAACTCTCCTTCTTTATTTTTCACTAAAACTTTAAAAGCAAAAAACTCAATTAGTCTATTATCATCGGTGTTTGCAGTCGCAATAAATTTATAATCACCACTCTCACTGAGTTTAACACATTCTACTTTTAAAATTACTTTTGGTCTTTTGGCTACTGGCAAAATATCTTCAACCGTGAGAGGCAAAATTTTAAAGCCTTCTTCTCTTTCTAATTGGACTAATTCAGCATAAGTGGGGCTATACATACAAGTTTTAGATTTTGAATAATAAAAAATTTTATCACTCAGATTTGGCATTTTTTTCTTAGCATGGTTATGAGCATTGGTTCTTTGCCAAATAACTTCATTTCTAAAGTTTTTAGCACCGAAAATCTTATCTAAAACGAAAACTCTCAAATAAGCGTCTGCATGCCAATCACAATGCAAATAAAAAGAGCCAGTTGGTTTTAAAACACGATGAATTTCAGTAACTCTTTTATATATCCAATTAATATAAGTATCAATTCCA
>JAAFJH010000068.1 GCA_013298875.1 Synechococcales cyanobacterium bin2.concoct.b11b12b14.033 | reverse complement strand
TACTCCTTCTCCACTTCCTTTCGTGGGGCTTAGTTATAGACGAATAGCTTTAGAAATTATGCCTGTTTTGAGCCGTGAACCAGTTATTTCCGCTAATATGAGAATTAATTTGTATCCGCTAGAAAAACCCAAAGGCAAAAGTAATTAGGCCTAAATAAAATTAAAGAACCACAAGATAACTATTTGGTATATTTGTGTGATGGGCTAACTGTGGCAAAAGTTATAGCAATAATTTTATTGTTCGGGTTTAAAGCTAAAAGCAAGTCTATACAAGTACTAATTGTATTGCCACTAGCAATTAAATCATCAATTAATAAGATTTTTTGCTCTTCTTTTTGCAATAAATTAATATTTTCTTTTAGAGCATAAGCTTTTTTAGTCATTTCTTTGCGGCCTGATTTATCCAAGAGGTGAACATTAGTTTCTTCTAACTTTTCCAAAGGCTCACTCAATTCTATATTTAATAATTCTGATAATTCTTCAGCTAATAATAAACTTGAAATCCAAGCCCGATCCTCGCTCAGCAAACCTGGCACCGCCACAATACAATCAAATTTTTGATGCTCTAAGACTGAATTATTAATTTTATATTTAATTAACTCGGCAATGGGTAAAGCTAAAGCTGGAAGAGACCATTTAAATTTTTGAATAATAGTTTTAGGTTCATTTTTATATTCAGCCACGGAATAAATCGAAATACCATTTTTATCTAGGCGAGGCATCAAGTCTAAATCAACAAATTCATTAAAACAAAAATTGCAAACTTTGTCATTCCAGCCATGCGGAGAACAATAGTTTTTCATTGAACACTCATGGGCAATTTCAAATGGGCAACTATTTGGGTAAATTAAATTTACAATTCCTTCGTAAACAGATTTAATACCTTTAATTAGAGTAGCCATAAATAAAAATGCTCTTTTATTTACATTTTAACTATTAATACTTTTTTTATAAACCTTAAATTAAATATTTTTCAGGATAAAGCTTAATTCTTTTTTCGTCTGAATTAGGATTTTTAGGATTAAACGAATTTTAGGATTTTTTATTTACAATTTTTTCGCTACAGTTTAAAGTCTCCCAAAGAGGAAAGATAAAGCCTAAAGTATCTATTATCTGTGTCATCTTTTTATTATATTAAGTCTGACTCAGTAATTTGGGCGACTTTCATAAAAAACTTTTGCATACCTAATTTTAAGGATTCATTTCTATGAACAGGCAAGCTAATTTTCTGTTCAATTCCATCTTTTGAATAAATATGGTGGCTTCCATTAATCCTAACAAAACCCAGCCTCTTTTTTCTAAAATCTTGGCAAAGTCTTTTCCTGAGCAAATCTTCATATAGCAATTTCAAGTAATTTGTCATTTCCCGTTAGATTAATATTAGGTGAGTAAAGCCACCCTTCAATAGCCTCTTTCAGATTAGTAGTTAATTCTTCCAAAGTTTCTCCCTGAGTTGCACAACCTGGTAAAGCTGGTACTTCGGCCCAATAACCACCTTCTTCTGCGGTATGAATAATTGCCTGAATTTTCATATACTTTTATCAATAAACTACTATTAATAAATATACCACTTTAAATTTTTAAGTAAATCCACAAATTAAAGCTCTCTCAAAGAGGAAAGACAAAGCCTAAAGTATCTGTGTCATCATTTTCATCTGCGTCCATCTGTGATTCAGACAGAAATCAATAATATCTATTGACAACAGACTAAAAACTATACTATACTAAAAACATAAGAAATATTAAAACTTTATAAAACTAAATCACGGCTTTAAGTTCCCACCTTTAAAGGGGCTGGGGCTTGGTTTAACTATTAATAATTAACTCTCTATAAAACTTACTTATAAAAATTAAGGAATTATAATTATCATGGGAAATCTTTTTCACAGTGTTGGACAAACCGTAAGAAATGCGGGACAAAAAATAGGTTTTACTCCTAGAGATACGCTTCAGAAAAGAGTCGAAAATAGAGCAAGAGCTAACCCTCAAAACAAAAATATTTATGGTCTTGCCGTAGAGTCTCATAATAATAGTGAGAATGCTAGGAAGCTAAACGATAATTACGCTCTATATAGACAAAAAAGAGATCCAATAGTAACAGTACAAAGAGAGTTAGAAGCAGCTCAAAATACAACAAACTTTGAAAAAATAGGGAAAGCGCAAAGTAAATTAAAAGTCGCTCAAGATGCTCTTAAAAATGAGGATGGCTCTCAGACAACTGAGATTGCCAGCTACAAGAAGAATATAACTGATGCAGCAAAAGCCATTGTTAGCCAAAATCCCGAATTAAAAAGAGCTGAAGGTATTAGGGAGCAGAAGAAAAAAGCTGTTACGGGCTTATTTGCTGATACTGAGAATGCTCATAAAGCAATACTCACAGATAAAATTGATAACCATAGCTATTCTCAAGCACAGTTAAATGAAATTGCAGGGAAGCATCTAACTGTGGCTCAAAAACAAGAATATAGTAAGCTTACTGCAGTAGAAGAGCAAAAAGAGTATCTTCAAAGGACAAAGACAGAAACAGCAGGAAATAATAATAATCATTTAACGGTACTGGAAAGAGACCTACATGAAGATTATTCAAGAGCTTACCATAATTTTACTCCCGAGGAACTTGCTGAGACTGGAAAACTTAGTGGCGAAGCACTTCATGATTTTATTGGCAACAAAGTGAGAATTTTAGATATTGAAAAATCCAGAAGGCAATCAGTACCGCCAGTAACTCCAAGTCCAGCAGAAGGCCCAGCAAGACCACCAATTGAAGGAACACAGCCAGCTGCTAACAGTAATGGAACAACTCCGCTAGCCGGAAACGAAGCCAAAGAAACTGAAACAAAGGAAAAAGAATGGAATAATGATTGGGGAACGTTTTTCAATGGCAAGGCTACAGAAGAGAATCCAACTGTATTTGCTAATATGACTTTGGGAGGCATGGTAAGAACATTTGGAGGAATATCATTAGCTAGCAGTGCTATTAGATGGGCTTGGGATTCACTTTTTGGCAGAAAAGAACCTACTGCTGCAGATTTAGCTGTAATTCAAGCTAGAATGGCAAGAGGAGTTGTTTAAATTTCTGAATTGCAAACTAGTTTTCTTTATTGTGTTGTGATTAATTAGTATAATTGGCATAAGTCAGCCAAGCTAATATTTTCATAATGCTCAATTTTATTATTGTATTCAACCTGTTTGCCAGATGAACAAATTACAATAATATCAAAACGAATTTGAGCCTCAGATAAACTTTTTTGATTTAAATAAGCTTGAATTGAATATAAAAGTTTTTTCGCTTTGGTTTTATTAATTGAATTTAATCCATCTTCCAAAGCGTATTTCCCTGAATTTCTACCTTTTATTTCTACAAAAACAATTAAATTATCTTTTTGGCAAATTAAATCCAATTCTCCTTTAATACCCGCATGCCAATTTCGGTCTAAAACCTGAAAGCCTTTTTCTATCAAATAATTCTCAGCTATTCTTTCAAAAACTTGCCCTTTTTCTCTGCTCATAATGGGTATAAAATGACCAGCAAATTACTAAGAAGCTTTGCTCAATTCATTAACTAAAATTTCTTTTTCGGCAGGCACTATTAAATTTCCTGAATTTCTTTTATTAGGATGAACCCATAACATTTTCTGCTCTTCAGTAAATTGCCCCATGCCGCATACTTCTGGCTCCAGCCAAGTTCCCCGAGTTGTCCAAGCTTTAGTTTGTATTTTATTAATTAAATAACAAATATCTTCTGAAGAGGCTCCGTGAGCATTCATTATAAAATTAGCATGAATATTTGAGATTTCCGCCCCACCACAAACCTCGCCTTTAAAACCCATTTCATCAATTAGTTTACCCGCAGGTAAATTCGGTGACGGATTGCGGAAAATACACCCCGATGAAAATCCTTTTGGCTGGCTCATATTTCTTTGCCGGCTATATTGCTTCATTCTCTCGCTAATATATTCAGTTTTATCTTCGGTTAATTTAAACAAAGCTTCCATAATAATATATCTTTTAGTGTCAATTGTAGAGCGGCGATAGCCAAATTCTAATTCGCTGCCATGTATAATAATTTCTTCACAGGTAAAAGTATCCAGAAAAGTTACTTTCTCTAAAACCCCAGAAGTCCATTGACCATGAGCTCCTGCATTCATAATAATTGCACCACCGACTGTGCCAGGTATTCCTTCCATAAATTCACAACCACTCAAGCCCATATGCGACAATTGACCAGCTGATTTAGGCATTTTTGCCCCCGAACCAATTAAAACTAAATTGCCAGAAACTCGCTCAACCCAATTCAATGAAGCCGTCGAAATAACTGCACCTTTAACTCCATTCGAAGAAATTAATGAATTAGATCCTCCACCCAAAACTGCCCAAGGAGTATGTTCTGCTTTTAACTGTTTAATAATTCTAATTAATTCTTCTTTAGTTTTGGGGGCAAATAATTTATCGGCTACGCCACCAATTCGGAGAGTAGTTAATTGACTTATGTTGGCGCTTTCTATAATATGCATTTTTCTATATAAAGTTTTTTACCATAAACTTAAGTTTTTTAGCTTTAATTTTGTGGATTTTTTTTAACTCTGTATTTAAATCATATACCCCATACTTCATGACTAAATTAAAGAGAAATCCACATATATTTGAGCTTTTCAACATAAAGTTTTTTTATTGGCAAGCCTCGCATTCTTCAAAAGACTCTGCTGATGGATCAATAGCACAAACCATCGCCAGTTTTTTATTTTCTTCCTTATATAAAAACTTACCTTCAGTTTTGGCTGTAGGAGAGAAGAAAGCATAATAAGTACTTTTTAGTTTGGCCTCCCAAGCATAATAATATATTTCAGCTAATTCATCCAAGTTTTTAGTATCAAAATATAAATTACGGCTAATTCCCTGATCAATATATTTCTGAGCCGCAGCCGCCACTTTTATAATATCTTTTTGGTCAATTTCAAAAGCGGTTTTAAATACTTCCTTCACAGATGACGGTAAGCCTTCAATATTCTGTACCGAGCCACCAGCCAATAAAATATCTTGATAAAGCATATCCCACAAATCTAATTCTTTTAATTTATTTACTAAATTAGTATTAAATTCGGCAAATTTACCGGCTATATTGTTGCGGGTAAAAAAGTTACTATAATTTGGATCCATGCTCTGACTAGTGCCTGCAATCATCGAAATAGTAACTGTTGGTGCAACTGCCATAACTGTCCCATTCCGCATTTTAATGCCTCTTTTCTGCCATTCACTCCCTTCATATTCCGGAAAAACTCCTCTTTCTTCCGCTAACTGACATGACATTTTAATGGCTGAGTCTTGCATAGTCGAAAAGATTTTCTCAGTCAAATTAATACATTCTTTGCTGCCATAAGCAATACCTAACTGCTCAATTGCATCCGCAAAACCCATTACTCCAAGCCCAACCGGACGATATTCCTGATTACCTTTTTTAGCTTTAGCAGTCGGATAATAATTAACATCAATAACATTATCTAATTGTCTAATGGCCAAACTAACCGATTCTTTCAGTTTTTCATAGTCAAAATCAGTTTTATTATGGTTTAGATGACGAGATAAATTAATACTGGTTAAATTACAAACAGCGGTCGTTTCAGAGTCAGTCGGCAAGAAAATCTCGGTGCATAAATTAGTGGAATGAACTAAAGTTTTATGGTTAATTGGGCAATTAGCATTAGCCGTATCTTTGAAAGTTATCCACGGATGAGCAGTTTCCACCAAAGAAGCCAATATTTTATAAAATAAATCTTTTGCTTTAACAACACGGTAATTTTGTAATTCACCCGCTTTAGCCATTTTTATATATTCGGTATAACGCTCCGAAAAAGCTTCGCCGTGTAAATCACACAAATCACGCACTTCACTCGGGTCGAATAAATACCAAGATTTATCTTCTTTGGCACGCCGCAAAAATTCATCGTTCGCCCAAATAACAGTATTAATCACTCTTAGTCTTTGAGTTTCGTCGCCAGTACGTCCTTTTAATAAAATAAAATCATCAATATTTAAATGCCACGGCTCAATATAAATAGCCATACTTCCACGCCGGCGGCCACCTTGCGAAACACCCGCTACTACTGAATCAAACATTTTCAAAAATGGAATTGGGCCTGATGATTTTCCTTGAATTGAATTGATAATACTATCAGCTGAACGCAAACGGCTAACATTCATACCAATTCCACCCGAATGCTTTTCCAAAAACATCACATCTTTAATACCGTCTGCAATTCCTTCAATACTATCTGGCAAGTCAAGCACAAAACAAGAACTTAATTGAGAATATAAAGTGCCACTATTAAACAAAGTTGGTGTGGCGGCAATATATTCAAGCTGACTCATTTTATTATAAAATTCAATGGCCCATTTATTTGGATCTTGTTCATTGAGGCAAATTCCCATCGCAACCCGCATCCAGAAAAACTGAGGTGCTTCTAAGATCAAACCTTTATCTTTTAAATCTCGGATTAAATAACGGTCATTGAGAGTAAACAAACTATTAAAATGAAATAAATTATCTCTTTCAGGCTGCAAAGCATTGGCTAATTGCTCAAGGTCAAAACGTTCAGCTAAAAGAGGAGAAATAAGCTTTTTTTCAATGGCTGTTTTTATATATTGCGGAAAAACTTCTCGGTAAGACTTATTTAAATCTTCAAAAGAATTTTTACCGAGAGATTGTTTATAAACGTCAAATAAAAGTAATCTGGCGGCTAAATCGCTGTATTCTGGCTCTGATTGAATATGTTGTAAGCTAGCTGCAATTAAGCCTTTGTTTATATCGGTAGTTTTAATTCCATCGAATAATTGCAATTCAATATCAGTTTGAATAATTTCGGTTTTAATCGCTGGTAAGTCTTTGCAAGCTCTGTTTAGAATTTTCTCGATTTTTTGTATTTTAAATCTTTCACGCTGATTATTCCTCTTAATTACCTCCATTAGTCCCTCTCTTTTTTTGTTTTAGTTTTTCTCTTCTATGTTTAATTAAAACTTGTTTATAGTATTTTAATTAAATTTATATTGAAGACTATTTTACAAATAAAGATTCTAAAAAGAGAGATAGATTTAAATAATCTTCAAAAACTTTTAGCTGACCATTTTATAAATTAAAGGCATATATTTTGGTTCTGGAGCAGGTTTACCTTCACTTATTGCCACTTCAATCCAAGCTTTTTGGGCTTTTAAAACTTCTTGAATTGCTTCCTCTGGGGTTTCTCCATAGGCAGAGCAAAAAGACAAATCGGGAATATCTGCAATATAACATTGATCTTATTTGCTAAAAAATAAGTTGATATGGTAATTTTTCATTTTTCACCTCAGATCTAAATTATATCTATCTATAAAACTTAAAATTTTTCAGCTGACGAGTTTAGTTTACTTTTACTTAATTCCAAAAGTACTAATTAAAGGTTTATGGTCTGACCCAGTTTTTTGATGTATAACTTCGCTTTGTGTGCATTTATAACTTGAGCCAGCAAAAATATAATCAATTCTCAGTAATGGCCAAAATTCGCTTGATTTCTTAAATAAACCTTGCATATTATGCGGAAAAGTAAAAGCATTTGGCAGAATTGGATTTACATCTCGGTATGAATCTATTAAGCCAGCGGATTTCATTATTTTATAAGTCTGATTACCTTCGGTTGAGTTAAAATCACCAGCCATAATAATTTCATTCAAATTAATCCCAGACCTTTTTAAATAATTAATAATTTCCTCAAAAGACTTTTCTCTTCTTTTATAAGCTCTAAAAATATTTTCTTGATCGCCAAAAACATCCAAGGGATCAATAGATTCAGTATGAATATTAACTAAAGGAATTAATTTAGCCGGAGTTTGAATTAAAACTAATTGACTATTCCCGGACTCCAAAGGTATTTCTTGTACTTTTGCAATTGGATAACTACTTAAAATCATAGTATCCACTACTCCCCGACCGGAAGAACCTGAATTAAAAGGATAGAGATCTTTAAGTTGGGTTTTTAAAGCATTTGCCCTTTGGGGTGTAATTTCTTGTAAAGCGACAATTTGAGCTTTAGATTGCCTAATTGTCTGAATAACTGCTTCGGTATTTGGATTTACGACTAAAATATTAAAAGTCATTATTCTAATTGGCTCACCTTTGAAAACAATTACTTTGCTTTTGTCAAATCCCTCATAAAATGGAAACCAAATATAAAAATAAATGAATAAACCAGTCAGTAAAGTCATCAAAAACAAAGGGAATTTTTCAATACCCATCCAAAGCTTTTCAATCCAAAACAAAATTAAAGGTAAAAATAAAAAATAGCGAAATGAATTAATTAAAGCTAAAAACCAGTTTGCATCGCCCGCCAAATAAGACCAAATAAGCACACCAAAACTACCAATTATATAAAGCCAGAAAAACATTACTTTTTAAAAATAAACTATTAAATATAAATTACTTATTGTAACTTACCCTTTCTTCTTTAACACCATACCAAAAAGCCTTGCGGAAAATTGGCATCAATAAAAAGACTTTCATCAATTCATGAGTGATAACAATAGCCGAGAAAAAACTAATAAGCACCCCAATTGCCAAAGTAATTGCAAAACCTTTTACCAAGCCAGTACCCAAAAATCCTAAAATTACGCAAACAATTAATGTATTTAAATTGCTATCAAAAATACTCGGAAATGCTTTTTTAAATCCTTCTTCCACCGAAGAGAAAACACTTTTGCCTTGTTTTAATTCTTCTTTTATACGCTCAAAAATCAAAACATTTGCGTCTACTGCCATCCCAATTGATAAGATAAAACCGGCAATTCCAGCCAAAGTAAGCGTTATGCCACGTGTAAATAAACCTAAAGAAATTAAAGTATAAGCCAGCAAAGCCAAAGTTGCTAAAAACCCTGGTAACTTATAAATAGCAATCATAAATATGGCCACAATAATAAAACCAATAATGGCTGCTTTTAAGCTTTTATTAATTGAATCTTGTCCTAAAGTAGCTCCGACTGTTCTTTCAGAAATTAAATTAATTGGGACTGGCAAAGCTCCGGCATTTAATTGTACCGCTAAGTCTTTGGCAGTTTCTAAAGTAAAATCACCGGTTATTTGTCCACTTTGTTTAATTTGAGAATTAACTCTGGGAGCGGAAATTAATTTATCATCCAAAAAAATTCCTAAAGGTAATTGATTTTTTGCTAATCTTTCGGTCAAAATACCAAATTTTTCGGCTCCTTTTTCTTTTAATTCAAATAAAATTGTCCAATTATTACCACCATCTTCAGGAGAGGTAGAGGCTCTTTTTAAATCAGCTCCTGTTACACCAGTTGAAATCCAAACTTCTTGCTTATTATTAGCTTTGTTTTTCAAGTCTAATTCTTTAAATTCAAGTTTGGCGGTTTTTAAAAGTCTTCTTTTTACTAATTCTGGGTCTACGCCAGGTATTTCAACCAAAATTCTTTTTGAACCAACTTGTTGAACATTAGCTTCAGAAGTGCCAGAAGCATTAATTCGAGTTTCAATAACTTTTAATAATCCGTCCATCACTTCTTGTTTTATTTCAGGGACGGTTTCGGTGGGCTGAGCTTCAAAAATCAATTGTGCTCCACCAATTAAATCAAGACCTAATTTTAAATTGTTTTTTTTGAAATCAAAATTACTTGGTGTTCCCCAAAGCCAATAAGCACTTAAGCCTAAAATAGCTGCAATTAAAAGTGGAATTGTAAATCCTTTCATGGTCAAATTTTCTTTCTTATATTTTTTATTTACTTAATCTTTTTAAAATTGCTTCAGTAATGTCTTTTCCGCCGTACAAAGTTACTTCTTTGGTAAAGACAGCTGTTAAACCTTGAGCACGAGATTCTTCATTAATGGCTTTTTGAATATTAGTTTCAACTTGTTCACGCAATGTACCGGCTATTTCTTCGGCTTTATCTTTTTCAGCAGTTAATTTTTTTTCGGCTTCTTTTTGCTTTTGGGTCTTCTGAACTTCGGTTAGACTCTTATTGCTATTAGCTTTTTCAAGCTCGGAGTTTAAATCAACTAAAAGATTTTGAATTTTAGCTCTCAAATCAGCAATTTTAGCCTGAGCATCTTTTGAAGCACTATATTCATTTAAAACTCGCTCTTCATCAACGATACCTATTTCCGTGGCAGCTTGGGATGAATTGGCTAAACATAAACAAAAAAGACCACTTATAATCAGGGAATTTATAAATTTTAGATTTTTCATATTTTCTTTAATACTCTCTATAATTGAAGACAATAGCAAAAAGTTTTTAAGCTTTGCAAATCTTTATTAAATTTTTTGAATTATTTATTGACAAGTAATACTGAATTGTGAAATTATTGAATTATAAGATAATAATAAATTTTAATAAAGCCTCTTTAATTCGACTCCCTTATAAAAATTAATATAAAATCATGTCAAATTGGTATACAAGTTGTGTCAATTTTTTGGCTCAGCCTGAGCTTTACAAAGCAGTTCAAACTCATCGTAAAATAGATAAAAATCATGATATTGAAAATAAATCTGTTTATAGGCTCGAAAAAGTTAAAGAACATTCAGAAGCGGTATTTGCTGATTCTCCAACAAACAGAAGTTTTTTAGGC
Organism: Synechococcales cyanobacterium bin2.concoct.b11b12b14.033; assembly: GCA_013298875.1. Lineage (GTDB taxonomy): Bacteria > Cyanobacteriota > Vampirovibrionia > Caenarcaniphilales > Caenarcanaceae > JAAFJH01. The sequence continues at coordinate 294 of JAAFJH010000068.1, read as the reverse complement.
AATCTCTTTCATGGACTTAATCCTAAGAATATTTTCTTTGCGACAAAGGCAGAGGTTGAAACCGCACATAATGAGCATAAGGCTAAATATACATTTGAGTCTGGAGAAAATTTAACTGAAGCTCAGCTTAAACAAAATAAAATAAATACTGCAAAAGCCGCAAAAGAAACATTAGGTACTTTACGCTGGGGAATTTTGGACAAAGGAACTAATGCATTCTTTACAGCTCAAACTGTTATTAGGGTCTTCTCGGATATTTGGAATTTCTTTAAACTGATCAAAAAGGTACAGCTT
>JAAFJH010000067.1 GCA_013298875.1 Synechococcales cyanobacterium bin2.concoct.b11b12b14.033 | reverse complement strand
CTCATGGTGGCAAAATTTGGGTAGAAAGCAAATTAGGAGCGGGTAGTAAATTCTTTTTCACTTTACCAATTTGGAAAAATCAGTAAGAAAGTATCTAATAAGTGACGGATAAAAACATTAAAGCAAGCACTTACTACTTCTTTGGACATTTAATCGTTTGTTGGTTAATAAATTCTCTTTTCTGTGATCCGGGAAGCTGAAAATATACAGTACTCTTAACACGTTCACCGTCTTCAAGCATACCTCTAATTTTTACATCTGGTCTACTATTATCTTCGTTAGCAGTGCTAGGATTGCAGAATGTAGTTATATCAGCTTGTCTTTTTAAGTCTGCGGCTTCAGCACAGTCATTTTGAGTTGGTGCGAGCAAAGATATAGTCTTGATAGGGTTGCCAGTGGAAGTAACAGTATCCGTCTGCAAAAAACATTTTCCTTGGGGAGCTCTTGTTTTCACGGGAGAATTTCCATTACTAATCATATCTGAATTTGTTTCAGGAAAGTTTACATTAGGTTTTTGATAGTGTTGTGAAGTTACCAAGACTCCGACCCCAAAACCAACTGCTCCTGCTACCACAACAGGTTTAGATATTTTCATGATTTAAAGATAGAAAACGACTGAACTTTATCTTAATTTATCAATAAGTATTTATCTTGTTTTCTTAATATTTTCTTACCAACTAATACCAAATGGATATTGCATAGTCGCACAGTGCAAAGAACCATGCTGCACAATTAAAGCTCGGCAATCAATAGTTATTACTTGCCTGTCAGGGAAGCAAGCTTTTAAAGTATTAAAGGCCATTTCATCTTTTTCGGCATCACCGTAAATAGGCATCAAAACTATTTTATTAATAATTAAAAAATTAGCATAAGTAGCTGGCATACGATTATTTTCGGAATCTAAAGCTGGCTTTGGCATATATAAAGGTTTTAATTCAAAGCTTTGGCCTTGCAAATTAGTAAAAGTTTTTAATTGTTTTTCCATTAATTGTAATTCTTCATAATGCTCATCTTGTGGATTATCCGAAGCCATATAAATTATTCCATTTTGATGGTAAAAGCGTGCCAAAGTATCAATGTGTGAATCGGTGTCATCGCCTGACATATAGCCATAGTCAAGCCATAAAACTTTTTTTGCACCTAAATATTGAGACAATTGCTCTTCTAGATCTGATTTGCTTAAAGTGGGGTTTCGATTGAGAGACAATAAACACTGAGTAGTAGTTAAGATAATTCCTCCTCCATTAGACTCAATTGAACCTCCTTCTAAGACTAAATTGATAGTTTCAAAACTAGCCTTTTTAAATATTTTTTTTTGGTAAAGATTACGAGAAATTTGATTATCAAAATTAGCAGCATATTTTAAGCCCCAGCCATTAAAGCTAAAATCTAAAAGTTTTGGTTTACCGCTTTCCTGCTCATAAACAGTAATTGGAGCATGATCTCTGACCCAAATATCATTTATATTTAATTCCACAAAAGTAATATTATTCAAATCAGCTTCGGCCTTTACCATCAAGCCAATTACTCTTTTTTTATCTTCACAAACAATTAAAAGCTTTTCTCGACTGCTAATTTCTTTGGCAATTTGACTTAAACATTTTTCAACTTGTTCAATTAAATTTCCCCACTCATTATTTTTATTAGGCCAAGTCAGCTGCACTCCAAATTGATTTTCCCATTCGGCTGGCAATCGGTATAAAGTCATGAAAATTATAAAGTTTAAATTAGAAATACAAACATCAAAGCTAACTATTATATATTAGTTTTATACCTTTGTTAACTAAACCAAATCAATAAAAATTTCTTGTAGTTTTAGTTTTTTCTCTAGATTTAAGCCATCAGAAGCCAAGTTTAACATTTCTTCAACTGCAAAACAAACCTTAAAATCGCTTTTGTGCTTTACCAAAAGTTTTTTAACTAAAGGCGTTGTCCAAACTCCTTCCGCCACTTGATTATTTAATTCTTGTTTAATTTGAATTATAGTTTTTCCTTGAGCCAATAAAAATCCCGTTTTATAATTACGGCTTAAATCACTGGTACAAGTAATATACAAATCCCCAATTCCCGCCACCGAATAAACTGTATTTGGTTTTCCACCCATTAAAGTAACTAAAGCACTTAATTCTTTCAAAGCCAAAGTCAACATTGAACCTTTTCCACTAATTCCCAAATTCAAACCATCCCAAGCTCCAGCCGCCAAAGCAATTACATTTTTTACCGCTCCGCAAATCTCCACACCCATTAAATCATCACTCAATTCAGTTTTAAATTGTCTTAAATCAAAAAACTGAGCTGCTTTTTCAGCTTTTAATAAAGTGTCGGAGGCAATAATTGTCCGCATAGGCTTAGCTAAAGCAGCTTCGGCCGATAAATTTGGTCCGGACAAAGCACAAATATTAGTTTGCGGGAATTTTTCTTGCCATAAATCAGTAATTATATTTTCGCTATTTTTTAGTAAACCTTTGGTAGCACTCAATAAAATTGGAATTTCAGGTTTTAAATTTTTTAATTGATCAATTATTTCTGGTATTCCTTCCGAAGGAATTGCACAAACTAATAAGTCAATATTTTGCAAAGCTTCTTTTAATGAGTTAGTCAAATTAATTGATTCGGGCAAGCACATTTCTACTGGCCGGTAAAAACGTCCTGTTTGTTTAATATGATTGACCAATTTTTCCGAACGATCCCACAAATTAATATAATGGCCGCTAGAAGCTAATAAATGAGCCAAGACTGTTCCCCAGCTTCCAGCACCCAAAACCGCTATTTTTTTATTGGTATTCACTTTAAAAGAAATATTTATGAGTAAAATTAAACAACAAACATTAACTTTAATTGCTTTAAGTTTAAAACTGATTTATTCATTGTGGAAAATAAAAATAATTCTAAAAAAATAATTTTGGGCATTCTAATCGTTTCATTGATTTTGTTCTTCTTTTTTTCTTCGCAAAATAAAAAAAATAAATCTAAACTTTTAGTTTCAGGCATTGTCCAAGCGGCTGAAGTTCAATTTGGTGCCAGGCAAACGGGTTTAATTGCCGAAGTATATGCATCGGAAGGTGATATTTTAACTAAAGGCCAGAAAATTCTTTCGCTCGAAGCTAATCAATTAAAAGCCAGAAAGCAAATGATTGAAGCTGATGTGCAAACTCAATTAGCTTACCTCGAAGAATTATCAAATGGCTCTCGGATTGAAGAAATAGAAGACTCGAAAGCTCAATTAGAAAGTGAAAGGTCAGGTTATCAATTAAAATTAAAAGGAAATAGACAAGAAGAAATTAAAGCGGCTGAAAATTCATTAAATGCGATAAAAGCTGAACACAAGCAAGCTAAAGCTGATTATGACCGTAAACAAAAATTATTTGCCAATGAATTAATTACCAAAGCTGATTTAGAGCTGACTCAAAGTAAGGCAGAAGCCTTGGAAAACCGTTTAAAAGAAAGCCAAGAAAATTTTAATAAAGTCAGAAATGGCTTTCGCAAAGAAGATATTGATAAAAGCTACTATACGGTTAAATCGAAAGAAGCTCAATATAAAGAGTTATTAAAAGGTACTAGACCGGAAAAACTAAAAGCAGAGCGGGAAAAACTTGAATCTTTGAAGGCTAAATTATTGGAAGCAGATTTAATGCTGGCTGAACTACAAATCACCTCACCGTGCAATTGTGAATTAAATGAATTTGAGCTGAGACCAGGCACTTTAATTAGCACTAATCAAATATTAGGTACTTTAATTGACTTGGATTCCGTTTGGGTAGAAGCTTATTTGCCGGCTGAATATTATGATAAAGTTCGCCTGGGAGATAAAGTTGAAGTTAATTCTTTAAATTCCGAAAATCTAAACTCACCCGAAAAAAACTTTGGCAAAATTAAAAGTATTTCTCTAAAAGCGGAATTTACACCCAGAAATATACAAACTCTTGAGGGACGAAAACAACAAGTCTTTAAAATAAAAATTGCCCTGGATAATACAAAGCGTTTATTTCGGCCTGGCCTGGATTTGAATTTGACTTTTGATTTTAAAGCTAAAACACTTTCTGAAGCTAAATACTAAATAAGAAGTAAAATTTTTTATTTTTTTGATTCGTAAAATGACAAGGGGTTTAAAATAAAAATAAGGGTATATTGATTAGTGGCTCAAAATTTAAACGGCATGGAAAACTCATTAGCATTTTACGGAATTCATGAAGAATATATCGATAATGCATATAATAAGCAGCGAATCAATGAAAATACCGCGTCTGCACTCAAACAAGCTTTAATAAATTATGAAGCTCCCGTCAATTTTCCAACCTTATTAAGTTATCAAATTATACAAAAATCAGCCGATGAGCCAGAAGTAAAACTGAATATTTTAGTTGAAGACTTATCTGCAAGCTGTAAATGGGAATTAAAAACCGAAAATAATAAAGTTTATAATGGGATTTGCGAACCAGGTTCAGATGGAAAATGTATTTTAAACCTTAGCTTAGAGCTGGATTATGGTTACCATGAATTTTTCTTGCCAGACTTTGGACATGCTAAACAAAGTGTCATTATTGCTCCCCACAAATGTTATTTGCCCCCCGAAGCTGACCACCAAAAGTTTTTGGGAATTAGTTTACAAGTTTATTCTTTACAGTCTGAGTCTAAATTTGATTATGGCATTGGCAGCTTAGCTGACTTAAAGGCTTTAATTCCAGCTTTTAAAGACTTGGGCATTGATTTTATAGGTTTAAATCCTTTTCATGCTTTACCAGCTGATGAAGCTAGCCCTTATTCACCATCTTCTAGGGAGTTTTATAATTTTTTATACTTAGATTTGCCTCTCTCTTCTGATCAAGATGATAATTCAGAGCTTATAAATTATGAAAAAGTTTATGAGTTAAAAATTAAAGCTCTGAAAGACTTATTTGAAGATTTTTATCATAATGATTATTCAAAAGAGACGCCCAAAGGCTTAGAGTTTAAAAGTTTTATCCAAAGCGAAAATGCAGAAAAACATAATCATTTGGCAAAATTTGCTTCCTTTTGTGCTTTGAAAGAATATTTTGGAGCTTGGGGTTGGAAAGACACTAAAAATTGGCCAGCCGAGCATAAATATTTTAAATCCGAAAGTACTCAACAGTTTTTAGAAAAGCCTGAATTACAAAAAAGTATTTTATTTTGGTCTTATACACAATTTTTGTTTAATCAACAAATGCAAGAAATTAATGAATTGTGTGCAGATATGAAAATTGGTTTATATTGGGATTTAGCGATTGGAACTTCCCAAGGAGGAGCCGAAACTTGGCCAAATACTGAATTAGATAAAAATACTTATTTAAACGATATTAATTTGGGTGCTCCGCCAGATGGTTGCAGTTTGCAAGGGCAAAATTGGGGCTTAGCCGCTTATAATCCATTTGCTTTAAAGAATTTAGCTTATAAACCCTTTATTAATTTATTGCGGGCCAATTTAAAATATGCTGGAGCTTTGCGCATAGACCATTTTATTGGTTTTAAACAAATTTTTTGTATACCTAATAACTGCGAAGAAGGAGCTTATTTAAATTATCCATTTGAAGATTTATTGGCAATTTTAGCTCTCGAGAGCCATCGTCAAAAATGTTTAATAATTGCCGAAGATTTAGGTATTATTCCGGAGGGCTTACCAGAAGCAATGAGAAGAGCTAATATTTTGTCCTATAAAGTTTTTTGCATTGAAAGGTGTAGTAATAATTTATTCAAAAAACCCACTGATTTTGATTATTTGGCCTTAATTACTTTTGCAACGCACGATTTGGCGACTTTAAAAGGTTTTTGGACTGACCATAGCTTGCAATTACAAAAAGAATTAAATTTATTTACCAGCGACGAAACTTATCACCATACTATTTATACTCACAAACAAGCTAAACTGGGTCTTTTAAAAGCTTTAAATTTGCCCGAAGAACTTATTGATAATCATACTGATGAATTCATGGAAGAATTATTTATCAAAGTGTCTAATTATATGGCTGAGAGCAATTGTTTATTAATGAATGTTCAAATTGAAGATTTAATCGGGCAAACTGCTCAAATAAACTTACCAGGCACTGTTTATCCACAATTTACTAATTGGAGAAAAAGGTTGAAGTATAAATTATCTGATTATCTGAAAGAAGAAAAAGTACAAAAGTTTTTCAAAGCATTACGTAAAGGCAGAAATAATGAGTAAGATGCGGGTTTATCCAGGCCAACCTTATCCCTTAGGAGCAACTTGGGACGGACTTGGGGTTAATTTTTCACTCTTTTCCGAGCATGCTACACAAGTTGAGCTTTGCTTATTTGAATCAAAATACTCAATTAAAGAATATGCCCGAATTTTGATGCCTGAATATAGCGACCATGTTTGGCATTGTTATTCACCCGATATTAAGCCCGGACAAATTTATGGTTATCGAGTTTATGGACCCTATGAACCAGAACGTGGTTTGCGTTTTAATCCAAATAAAATCGTAATTGATCCTTATGCCAAGGCAATTGTGCGGAGCGTACAGTGGGATGATTCTTTATATGGTTATAAAACTGAAGAGAGTGATTTAAGTTTTGACGAGCGTGATAGTGCACCCTATGCCCCTTTATGTGCAGTAATTGACAATGCTTTTACTTGGGGGGATGATAAACCACCTAAAACCCCCTGGCCAAAAACTATTATCTATGAGGCTCATTTAAAAAATTTAACCTATAAACACCCTGATATTCCCGAACATTTAAGAGGAACTTATTTAGGTTTAGCTTCAGAGCCAATGATCAATTATCTGAAAGATTTGGGAATTACCGCCATTGAATTATTACCGATTCATTTTCATGTAGACGAACGCTTTCTGTCGGCTAAAAATTTGTGTAATTATTGGGGTTATAATACGCTGGGTTTCTTTGCACCCAATAATAGTTATGGTTTGTCAAATACAGGACCTATTCAGCATGTAACCGAATTTAAAATGATGGTTAGGGCTTTGCATGCCGCTGGAATTGAAGTGATTTTGGATGTTGTTTATAATCATACGGCGGAAGGACATGAAATGGGGCCAACTTTGTCTTTTAGAGGAATTGATAATTTATCTTATTATCGCTTAAAACAAGGCAATTTCAGGCATTATCAGGATTTTACAGGCTGTGGAAATACTCTAAATATGCTACATCCAAGAGTTTTGCAATTAATTATGGATAGCCTGCGATATTGGATTACAGAAATGCATATTGATGGCTTCAGATTTGATTTGGCTAGTGCTTTAGCTCGGGAATTTCATGCGGTGGATAAGCTGGGTGCTTTTTTTGATATTATTCATCAGGATCCAATTATTTCGCAAGTTAAGTTAATTGCTGAACCTTGGGATTTGGGAGAAGGGGGCTATCAAGTTGGTAATTTCCCGGTTTTATGGGCAGAGTGGAATGGAAAATACCGTGATAATACCCGCAGATACTGGAAAGGCGAAGATCATCAATTGAATGAATTTGCGATGCGTATTGCTGGAAGTAGTGATTTATATTCCGACCAAGGTAAAAGCCCATATTCAAGCATTAATTTTATTACTTGCCATGATGGTTTTGCATTGTCTGATTTGGTTAGTTATGATAAAAAACATAATCTGGATAATACGGAAGACAATCGGGATGGAGAAAATAATAATCATAGCTGGAATTGCGGTATTGAAGGCAAAACTGAAAATGAAGACATTTTAAAATTAAGAAAAAAACAAAGAAAAAATTTAATTGCTACTTTATTTTTGTCGCTCGGGGTACCAATGTTAAGCGGAGGAGATGAAATAGGACGTTCTCAGAGAGGAAATAATAATGCTTACTGTCAAGACAATGATTTAAATTGGTATAATTGGGAGGATTTAGATCAGGAATTTTTAGATTTTACGAAGCAATTAATTCAAATTCGTAAGGCTAATCCAGTTTTGCAAAGGCGTAAATTTTTTAATAATAAAGCCATTCGTCAAATTGAACGCAAAGATATTATTTGGTTTAGCTCAGGCGGCGAGGAAATGCAGGCTCAGGATTGGGCAACCTCTTATATAAAAGTAATTGGTATGTTTTTAAATGGCTCAGTAATGCATGAAACCGATGAAAAGGGGCTTTGGATTAAAGGAAATTCTTTACTCATTATTACCAATTCGTCTGATTTTAATGTAGATTTTAAATTGCCTGATTTGAATTTGGGTCAGGGATGGCAGCTTTTATTAAATACTGACGCAGAGCAAACTGCTCAATCTGAAAAATTTAAGTCCAATCAAATATATATTTCTGCATCGAGATCTTTATCTTTATTGCAACTTCAACCTGACTAGGAAGCATTAGTTGCAACCATTAAAAAATTCATAAAACAATTTCCCAGCATATTAATAAGCCTTTACTTGACCTTTTTCAATGGCTAAATTGTCCCCTGATTGACTAAGTATAAAAAAACCTTCCTGCTTTGCAAACTCAATGGCTTCTTCTGTCATATTCCAGCCAGCAATCGCTCCATAAATTTTTTGATTTGCTTTCTCTCTAAAAAGTTGTCTGAAATTCGGTATTTTTCGATCTTTTAAAGTTTCAATATCTTGCAAACGTACTTTATATTTGGTTTCAATAATTATTACTGAGTTGCCATTGTAAAGAATAATATCAAATTCATCTTCAATCTTTCCTAGCTTCCGGTGAGTATTTCTTTCTGAATAATCAATTGTAATTCCTTCGAATTCTTTTTTATTTTTCAGTCCATTCCAAAAGAAATCTTCAGCGACGGCTCCATTATTATTACTAATATTTCCTAATTCTTTTGCAAGTTTTTCAATTTTCTGGTCAGTCTTTTTCATCTGTTCGTCTGTGGAAGCCTGAGAATCCGTAAGTCTTGCTTGCTGCTCTCTTAATTCAGCAAAGCTGCGAAATAAATTCTCAAATTCTTTTTCAAAAGCCATTTTATTTAATCCTAAAATTCAAAGTTAATAAAATTATACTTCATCAAATTTGTCTTACTTAATTTTCTCTGCTTCCCAGTCATAGCCAAGCAAATCATAGAGAATTTATTTAATGATAGAGAATTTTTTCAATAGCTGGATTCCTTGTATCAATGCCTATTAAATATTGAGGAACCTTCTCTGAATTTTTCCCCGCTGCAGTTAAAGCTTGAAAGTCGGTTGTGCTAATTCGTGATGCTTGCCAATTATAGCTACCCATCGGAATAAATTTCTCTTTTTCTTTTGGCTTATCTGCTTGGCTTCCATCAATATATTTGAAGTTCATTCCAAAAGTTGTTTGGCCTTGAAGTATATCTCTAGTTGGGTCATATTGAGCTTTAGTTGCATATAACATATCATCATGAAATGGACTTTTTGACTTCGTATCAGCTTTATATTTAATTGACCACTCAAGATTATTGCCGTTGACTTTAATGTCTGAGAGAGGCATTTTTTGATTTTGATAATTAGTAATTATATCATAACCATGAGATTCATCTTCTAAAGATGTAAAGCCAACATAAACTACTGAATCAGCAGGTATCGAACTAGCAGATATTCTTTCCCCCGGCTTTATTTCATTAATTTTTGCATTAAATTTAGCTTTATTGACTACAATTCCTTCTTTCAATTGTCTGTCTTTATTTAAAATTGTAAAAGCCCAGTTTCCTTTCCAAGAGTTTCCTTTAGCAATTGGTGATTTAATTAATTGAGAAACTTGACCTATATGCTGGCTTGAAAGATCTTTTGGAGTAATTGTATTATTTTGCTGACTGCAACCTGCCATTAAACCTGCTAAAAATAATATTGAAATAACGTTTCTTTTCATAAGCTCTCCTTTAACCAAATATCATAAACTTTACCAACAAATTGTCTATTTTTTTGCTTCCTAATAAATCCTTTCGCTGATGATGGCATAGAATAAGCATTTTCACCAAACATTATTTTTTCTTCAGATAAGAAGTTTCCGGCATCTAGCTGAGTAATTCCTAAAGATTTAATTGGCACTAGCTCATTCTTTTCAGATTTTCCATTAGAGTTTAAATCCTTCCAAAGAAGCAGGTCATCAAGTTCTTTGCCAGTAATTGAGCCATCTTTATTTTTATCTTTCAGCTCCGCAAGTGCTTTAAAACCATTAGCAAACTCTTTTTTATTTGTATGATTTCCAAATAATTCGATTCCATTATCAATTTTATTATTTTTATTTAAGTCAATTGCAATAAAACCATATTCAGACGAGCCTTTAGGCCAATAAGTTTTAACTGTATTCTTTCCGTCAAAGGCAAAGCTAGTTTTAGCTTCCGCAACAATTTTGACTTTATCATTAAGGCTTAAAATCAATGGTGAATTATAGCCATAATTAGTAGCACATTCTCCATCACTTCCTCCTCTACAACAGCCACATCCGTCTACACAATATAAATACATCTGGGTAGAACTTTCTCTCGCCGCACCTGAATTAAATTTTTGAACACATGATAAAGGTATACCAGTCGGTGTATCAGGCTCACAACTACCAGTTTTTGTATTCATGCTTTGGCCTTGTGGACATCCACCACTACTAGCAGGAGGCGGAGTACTAGTAGCAGTAGGTTCGCATCTTCCAGTTTGTGAATTCATGGTTTGGCCACTCGGACAGCCTTCACATTTTCCATTAGTTGGATTTAACATCATTCCATTTGGGCAAGGTTTGCACTGGCCGGTTGTGTCAATAATCGTCATATTAGTTGGGCAGCACTTAGCCGGATTTACACCTGGCACCATATATTCATTCGGTGGACAATTAGCTGGAGTACAGGTTTTAGTTTGCGGATTCCAACCTGGCATTCCTGGTCCACAGCAGGTTTTAGTTTGCGGATTATAATTAGGCATTCCTTCTCTACAATCACCCGTAGCAGGAGGCGGAGTGCTAGCCGTTGGTGGTTCACATTTTCCAGTTTGCGGATTAGGCATCATTCCATTTGGA
>JAAFJH010000066.1 GCA_013298875.1 Synechococcales cyanobacterium bin2.concoct.b11b12b14.033 | reverse complement strand
TTTAGATGAGTCTAAATTCTCTAATAGATGAGCGAATCCTTTTTCTTTAAATTTTTGCTTTATTATGGCTTCTTTTTTTTCTTGTAAGTCCTTGGATATTTTCCTATGTAAATTGGTTATTATGTATTGCATGGATCGATACTCATTAAGCAGTTTACATAATATCATGAACTTCACCCTTAAACGAAACCGTGATATTTTGTCACGGACTGAAGACTCCTTAGTTAAGAAAGTATAAAATAATTATTTTCAATATTAAGAGAAAGAGATTTGGCTCTGCTTCTTACCAATGGGGAAACACATTCAAAATAATCTGCTAATTCCTCTATTGAGTAAGCTCTGTTTACCAATTCTTTAAACTTATTTTCAGGCATTAAAATCTCCGCTGCTATCTGATTTGCTTCTATTTCGACATCACTTTTAATAATATCTGTTCTGCCTAAAACGGAATACGTATCTTCAATGAAACCGTTTTTATCAAATTCCTGTCTTGAAAAAGAATAGCAAATATGTGATATGTAGTGTCCTAGTTCGTGGCAAATTATTAATCTTTGTCTTTTAGGTGAATCTATTTTATTTACAAAAATTTCAAACTTATCCTTCTCTTTAACGATTGCACCCAGAACGTCTGACATATTAGAAACCCAACATTTAATATTAAGCTTTTTAAGCAATTTAAAGACATTGACTCCCCCGTTTGATTTATAGCAATCTTCGGTTATTTCTTGAATTCTGTTTGAAATTTCTGCTTTTAATTTCATGCTATCTGTCTAATTTAGTTTTATTTTAACATCTTTTAGTTTATTATATTTTCCCTCAATGTTGAGGAAAAATCTCTAGGACTCTTAAGTCAGAGAAATATTACAAAAACCCTAACTAATTAACCTAGATTTGATAACTAAAAAACTAGTTGGGAACAAATACATTACAAACAAAAATAAAGGAAAACATCATGAACCCAATAGTATACAACAATGAACTCTGGAATACTTTTTTCACTTTTACTGAAAATTACTCTCAAGATTTACCTGAAGAACAAAAAATAAATGCAACACAAACATCCGATATGCTGAGAGCTATAAGTTCCTATAGAGCTTATCCATGTAAGAAGAGACTTTTAGAAGCAGTCCCGGAACTTGCAGGTCAAGAAATATATATTGATATGCTGTGGGGACATTTCCAAGGTCTAACTATAGAACAGTTAAGTGATCTCGCAATAGAATCGATCCTTGACACTCCAACGGGCTAAAGCCACGAGGATTCTGAAGAAGTTAACTTAAACTTACATTTAGGTCACTTATTCTTAAAGGGCTAGTCAAAAGCCCATTACACACTTGGGAAAATCCCTTATGCTTACTTTTACGTCCTATATTCCATGCACCATTAGCATCTGCATTAACCTTAATACCGTCTTTTGATTGGTACAATCCTCTTTTAACTCTTTTGCCGCTAAAAGTATGCTTAACAGTATTATCGGGGTTGTAACTAGGAATAGGGTCATCGTCTAAAGCACTTGCTTTGCTAGTATAAGATTCCTCTTGTTCTATGTAGTTAATCCCATAGGTTTCACACAAGGCTTTTAACTTCTCTTTTAAAGAACAGAAAGAAATTTGAACAAAGTTCTGATTATTCTTTTTTCCGATGTTAATATCTTGTTTCCAACCTTTATTAGTTCCAATTATTAAAGTCCCTATATCTAGTCTGAGACAATTTTCAATAATATATCTAGCTGTTTTGCTTAAATAATCTCGGACTTGATTATTTCTTTTCAGCAATAATTGTCCTTGTTTTTTAGTTAAATCTTTGATACCTTGCTTATCTTTGATGGATTGTAATTTAGCATTTGTTTTGTTATACCAGTGGTTATAGCTTTTTAATTTTCGACCATCGATAATAAACGATGCCCCATTGGTACTAACACAAGTTGCTAAATTATTAAGTCCTAAGTCAATAGATAACGCATTGTCGGATTTAAACTCAAAAATATATTTAGTATTTTAGAATTAATCTGATACTAATATTAATATTCCACTAATTCACATGGCAAAGCAAACATTAAAAAACCCATTTCTAGAGATGGATAAAAAGAATGACATGAATCAAATGAAAGTAATTGAAAAAAAAGCCGGCAAACCAGCTGCCATGAAGTTTCAAGCCGAAGACGAAAAAGATGATAAAAAACTCGTCAATAAGGGAAAGAAAGAAGGGAAATCAGATAGTCAAATAATGAAATTAGATGAGAAAAAAGACAGAAAATTAATGTCTAAAATCATCAAGTCAGTGAAAAAACCCTAAGCAAACTCTACATCTGGCTCTGATTGAAAAGTCTTAACTCTTCTTGATCGAAAAGCCGGGACATTAAATTTAGAAGCCGGACTACCCCATGTGTTATTGATAGATTGAATTGCGTTATTGAATAGATTATTCTGTTTTTCTGATCTATCGTCTGAATCTATATAGGAACTAGAATAACTAGAGGGTCTACCTGTTAAAGCTGATTCTAACCGGGACATTTTAGTATTGTAATTATTCTGAGCATTCACACCTAATAAATCAGGATCTTTTACGGTACTTCTCTGTTTTTGATACATTGAGTTAGGATCAGGATATTGACCAGACATATTTCCTGTTCCTCTATTCATTATGGATTTTTCTATATTGGCTAGTTGATCTACCGCATATAAAGATTTTTGTCCATTAGGTAGAGGGTTTCCAGAGTTTTGATTAGAAAATTGTTGAGGTGATTTAGTCTGGTTATTATACTGATTTGGGGATTGTTGGGGTATTTGTTTGGGTGTGGTATTTAAATTTAATTTCTGTCCTGCCTTATCCAAACTTAAGTTTTGCCCCATACCATCCAATTTCAATTTTTGATCTGAGCCAGAGAGGGGATTTTGACCCTTAAAAGCTTTACTTATACGAGATACATAATCTTGTGTTTCTTTATATTTCGGGATGCCTTTATATTTTTGGACTGCACCTGCACCTGCATTATAAGCAGCTAATGCTAGTTTATGAGCTGTCAAATAATCTCCGGACGGATTAAGTATTTTATTGTTTTGATATGTCTTAACATAGTTTGCCATGTTTTTGGCCGCACTATTTAGAGCTTGTTCTGGATTCCAAACATCCTGCAATCCCCAGCTTTTTGCGGTACTGGGAATTATTTGGGCAATACCTTGAGCACCAGCAGAACTTCCAGCTTTTGGATTCCAACCACTTTCTTGTTCAATTTGAGCGGCAAAAAGATTAGGATCAATACCATGCAGAGTAGCGAATTTTCTCGCTATAGGCTCATATTTAGCCTTATTTTCTTTATATCCCATATTAAATTACTTCCAATCTTATTAACTTTGTTGTTTTTGCCAGTACCTTTACATAATCTTGCAGTTCAATGATTTTTTTTCTTTGCCCTTCTGTAGAGGCTAGAAGCACTATACAGCCACTACTGCCTTTTCGACTATTCTCTGGGTGAATCCCGATTGCTTCCCGTACCAGAGATGGATTTGAGGGGCTTCGGATTATTGAGGGTTGTGTCAATTCGGTACTTATATATCTAAATTCCCCAATACCTGTATTGCCAGCCCATTGACCTTCTTGAAGAACTAATCTTAACCAAATCCACAAGCATTCCGGAAATAATTTTGGATTTTTCTTAACCTCCTCAACATTAGCATTTCGTGTCCACGGAATAGGACTATGACCTCTCTCCCAAGAAGTTTTCTCTGTCCCCTTTAAACCCGATCTAGCAGGTAATTTACTAAATTCTTTAATAGTTTTAACATAAGTAGGATCAGAAGTATCTCTCTCGACGGTTTTCAAAGTAAAGAATCCCTCTATAGTATTCTCACTTCGATCAAAATAAGCAGTAGTTATAAGCATTGTATTAAATATGTATACCTATAGAATTTTATTTTTTTTTAGTTATTAAAATACAGGTCAAATAATTGATAGTATTAGTTAAATATAGGGAAAGAATAAAATATAAACTAAAAGAAATAATTAAATGAAAACAGTAGAAGAATTAAGAACGGTTTTAAGGTTTCAACCTCAAGAAATTAATAGTAGTGTTTCATTTTTTTCTAAACATTGCAATCTGGATTTTGATGTTTATTTACCTACTAAGGATAGAAATTTGCAAAGGGGTTTTGTGTGGACTATTGACCAAAAAAGAGAGTTGATGTGGTCTATCTTAATAAATAGACATATACCAAGGATGGCAATTCTAAACATTCTCTCTAATAAGGAGGAAATTTATCAAGTAATAGACGGGAAGCAAAGACTGTCCACAATGATAGATTTTTATAGGGGAAAATTCGATTTAATGATTGAGGGACAAAGTTATTATTTTAAAGATCTACCACAAGATTATCAAAAGGTTATAGGTGGTTATATGTGTCCTTACTATATAGTAAACGAAAATTATGAAAATACCTACAATGACGAGGATAAAATAAATTGGTTTCGTTATATAAATTTTGCAGGTACCCCACAAGATGCTAAACATTTACAAGCGTTAATTTAAAAAGGAAACAACATGAATTTAGAATCTGTAAAAAAACAAAGAGGACTTCCTTTTATTGAAAAAGGAATGAGAGTTGAACTTGCGTATGGGTCAACAAAAAAACAAGGAGTTATCAAAGGAGGTAATTTAAGCGGAAATATTGATGTTCTGTTTGATGGCGAAAAAAGACCTGCTAATTGTCATCCCACTTGGGCAATGAAATACTATGGTAAGGATGGAAATGTCATTGCGGAGTATGGGGAGTAAATGCCCTATAACTAATGATTATACGAATATAGCATAAAATGGTGTATTCGTATAAAATTTTTCTTTTTTTTTATATTAAAATATAGGTTAAATAATTGATAGTATTAGTTAAATATAGGGCATAAGAAAGTATACAAAACAAAAAGGCTTAAACAAAATGAATATTTCAACCCCAATTAGAATGGAAGTTAAAAATTTTAGAGCTATTAAAAAAGCTGATATTATTATTGATGGGATTACGGTTATTACTGGAGAGAATAGCTGCGGGAAAAGTACTTTATCTAAATTGTTATATCTTTACTGCAAGTCAGTAATTGACTATCATTATCCTGTTTCTCTATCTGAAGAACTAATGGAGACCTATTCTACTTTATCTCATATGCTTAGGGAAGAACCTAAATCTAGTTTAAGAATCTATAAAGATACACCATTCAAACCTTCAAAAAAAGAATCGTTACAACCTATAGGGATCAATAAAGTAATCCATCTCAATACACTAATAGACACAAAACAACAAAATGCTTATTGGGACGAATTATTAAAAACTAAAGAAGAGTTTTTACTTTCCAGAGAAACACAAGACTGTAATTTGTCTGATTTAATTAGTAATGAAATAATTTGGGGTGAAGCTTCTTTTAAAGCTGATAATCTGTCTAGTAAATATATCTTTAAGATAAAAGATGGAAAAACCTTTGATTTGATGGAATGTTCTGCCGGAATAAAAGCTTTTTCTACGCTTCAATTACTACTAAAAAATGGCTCCCTGACAGACAAAACATTATTAATAATAGATAGTCCAGAATCTCATTTACACCCTAAATGGGTTGTAGACTATGCAAGGATTCTAGTGTTACTTAATAAACAGCTTGGGGTAAAAATATTCTTATCAAGTTATCACCCCGATATGGTGGGGGCTATTCGATATATTTCGGAAAAGGAAAACACTCTGAATACTATTAATTTCTATTTAGCTGAGAAAAGTAAGGAAATTGACCTATATAACTACAACCATACAAAACAAGACATAGAGACTATCTTTGAATCTTTTAATAAAGCTATCGATCTAGTAAATAAATATGGTATTTAATGTACCATTTCACGATAGTGTAATTAATTTCTCTTGAATTTGAGCCATAGTTTGATCTTCCGCTATATTTACAATATCATATACGGTCTTGTAATTATTAGGGAAGAATCTTTTACAAGCTTGTTCAATTTGATCTTCTGTAGCGTAACCAAATTTCAATTTAACATCTATCCTACCAGGTCTAATTAGGGCTGAATCTAATTTCTCTATACAGTTAGTGGTCATGAAAACAATTTGACCATTCTGAGCCTGTATACCATCCAGAGCATTCAATAAACCAGATAGACTAACACCAGTAGAATCCTTTTCCTGATTTCTTGATACATCAATCAAACAATCTATATCTTCTATCACTAAAAAAGAATTTTGTTTCACTTCGCTTATTCGATTATATAGCTCTACATCCCCAAATCCTTTACAACTTAAAGCTAATACATAAATATCTTTTTTAAAATGATTAGCTAAAGACTGAATGAAAGACGATTTGCCAGTACCCGCCACCCCATAAAATAAATAACCTCTTTTCCACGGTATACCTAAATTAAAATATCTCTCTTCCGATTTCAGAAATACATCAAGATCATCTATAACCTCTTTTTTATCTGTTTCGGGTAATATGATACTATCAACCGATCTAAATTTACGAGTACCTGTATTCTTCCATTCATGGAGGTGAGAAGTATAGATAGTTATTTTATCGTTTAATTTACTGATTACAAGATCCTTTCCTATTTTTATTATGGAATGTAAAAATTCTCTCCCGTTCGGTGTCCAGTACATACATGTAATTGTTTCAGTATTAAATACCCCATCACTTCCAATTGTTTTTTTATCCTTACCAATGTCGATTAACATCCACACATTATTATATTTCACAATATGTATCCCATAATCTGGAAGTATAGATAGAGTTTCTTTGTCTTGATCAGAATCCGACATATAATAAGAACCTTGACTAGTTTTTTTTATATTTTGTAAAACTACTGACTTTACGTTCTTACTATAATCTAGAGAAGAAAGCCATGTTGCTATCCATTCAAACTCAGGTGTATTGCTCTCTATATGAAAACTATAGAAACCAAATCTCTTAACTAACGATACCGCACCTTGTATGATCTGATTTACCTTAGACATCAAGAAACCACTAGCCATCAATATAAAGCCATTTGATAGAAAGTCATTATGCCCAATATTAAATAAGCTCATTACTTTTTCCTTCCTTTAAATTAGCTGAGAAAATATTCTCTAAATTCTGATTATATTCATTAACTCTAGTTAATTCTGCGTGCATTCTGGATCTATTATCAAGTAATATTTCATAACCTATCTCTCCAGAGGTCAGGTTTCTTTCACGATCATATTTTACCTTTACTCTTCTTTCATGGGTTATTTTATCTTTATAGATCAAGAGAGCTAAGGTTGCATCTTGAGGAGGAGCGTTTGTGCCTCTGGGTTTACCAGTTCCGAAGTCCATATGATCCGCCAATTCACCATATTTTTGTCTGTCTTCTTTGGTGGGGGGTCTCATCCCTTCCTGCATAACCACTAAGGTAGGGATCATGTATCTTAGTTTCGTATTCAATAATTTTTTACTAAATGCTCCCGCTTCCTGTGCGTTCGTATCATCTAACCCAATATTAGACATAGCGATTGACATTTGATCTAATACTAAGAAATCAGGTTTTTGTTTATAGAGTTCTTCATAAGATCCCCAATCAAATACATTCGATACAGGCATTAAGAGATTTTTCCCATATTGCTCTTTCATTTCTAATAGTTTTTCTGGGTATTTAGAAAAGAATACACTAGACTCATCTGGTCGTAAGGGGGAAGGATCTAGCATTAAACCAAATATACTAGTAATCGCTTTAGAGGTTGTTAATTCTGTTGGGAAAAAAGCTACCTTTCTTCCTGCTTTTATTGCCTGTCCGGCAAGATATGAAGCTACTGTGCTTTTACCGTGCTTAGTCAACGCATACAGGATAATATAGTCTTCTGGGGTAAGTCCTCTAAATACAGAGTCCCACTCAGGGAAAAAGTTTGAGAATAAAACTGGTTTGATTTCAAGTTCTGCTGCATTGCTGATTTTATTATTACCAGAATTAATTCCTTCATCTTTAAAATGTTCCGCTAACTTAGACCAATTCCTGGTAATCTTGTAATCTAGTAGCTCTCGGTTTTGTTCGTTTATTCTATTAATATAATAACAACTATAAACTTCATTCGTGATGCCTTCTTCTGTACAGAATTCAGGACTTACTCCATTCCAGATATCTATACTGGATAATGTTTGATCACTCATACTATTCAGATCAATTACAAATTTCCGTACCATCCCATCTTTAAATAAATGCTCCGGAAACTTGAGAGCTAATTTTGAATATGAATGAAGTAATTTACCTAATGATATTTGCATAGGCATTATATTACAGTATCTCGCCCAAATATCGGTATGATTAATTATTTTTAATATTGCAATTTTTGTAAAGTTAATTATTTTTAAACATGTTAATATCTTGTCGTAGTATTGTAAAGTAATCACACAACATATAAGGAATCAAAGAATGTCAACTCCCTTTTTATATTCAGAACAATTTATTGAAATTCTCAAAGCTAAATTAGATCCAAAAACTAATTTGAATGACTTAATTAAAGAAAGTATTCAAGATGGAAATGGGAATAAATATTTTACTTTAAATATTCCGAACTCAAAAGATGGCGATTTATTACCAGAACTTACAAGAGGTTTACTTGAAATTGGTGATTTTTACCCTGCAATTATCAAGGTAGCTAATTTTGGACTTCAAGCTATCTCTTCACCTGATTGGATGCTAAACAAGGTATCTGACCATATTGCGGTATTGAGTTTATATAAAGCTTATTTAGAGGAAGTTTCGGTACAACGTGTTAGACAAAGTTGCTTTAAACAAGAAGAAACCACTCAAGAAACTACCCCAAAAACTGAACCTAACTTTAACGAGTGGAATTCAAAAGAAGATGAAGAGAACTTTAAACATTTACAATCTCCTGAAGAGCCCTCAACTAAATCAGTATAGAACTCTATAAGATTAAGAAATATTCCTGAATTACTCAATAAAACTAAATACCTCTCATTAACCTACTAATGTCCCGAACACATATTTTCATTCCAGATACCCAAGTCAAACCTAATGTAGACATGACATACTTGAGTGCAATTGGTGAGTATATTGCTTTCAAGAAGCCAGATGTTATTGTGCATATTGGAGATCATGCCGATATGCCTTCTTTGTCTTCTTACGATAAAGGTAAAGAAGCGGCTGAAGGTAGAAGGTATCATAAAGATATTGATGCGGCTATCCAGGGGATGGATCTTCTTGTTAGCCCTATAAAGGCAGCTATCCAGAAAGATAAAAAGTGGAAACCTAGACTCGTATTCACAAACGGGAATCATGAATCCTATAGCCGCTGTACATCTGTTTTATCAAAAAATAGGGGGTGGATAGGGGTATCGGAGGTAGAGTCAGAAGATGAACTAGCTCAATTCTCTCAAAAGGGGATTTCTTTTGCTAAACCGATTCATTATACCACTAAACCATTCAAGGGTAATTTATTAAAGTTCCAAACACCGACTAATCAATTTGTCGTTACCCCTAAACATGAGGTGGTTTTATCTGACTTCACTAAAAAATTAGCGGAAGAGGTAACGTTACAGGATAGTTTGGTTGAGCCTGTACCCATGATATTTGATGAGATAGAGCAAGATCCTTTAATCACTAAACTATTAACTTGGACTGTTTGTGATGGTTGTATAATTAAAGGTAAATCTACTAACCCAATAATACAATTTCAATTATCCAGACAAGACAAGATTATTAATCTTGAAAATCTCTTACAAAAACTAAACTTTAATTATACTAAACATAAAAGTGAAAAGTATAGTATTAATAAACCTCAATCATTCTATATCAGGATATATGGTGATTATGCTAAAAAGATTATTAAACGTCTATATAATAAGAAAGAGTTTGGGGATTGGGTATTTAGGTTAAAAAAAGAAAATTTATATGCACTTGAAGAAGCTCTCCTAGAAGGTGATGAATACGATAACGCTACTTCTTTTAAATCTATTGATTTTAAGAGTCTTATCAATCTTCAAATTGCCTTTTTAAAAATAGGATACAACCCTTCTTTGCAAAAATTAAATAATAGTGGTTTTGGGGATAGTAACACTCAATACGAGTTAGAGCTTAGAAAACCTGTTATTAATAAATCGGCTTTTTCAATAGAAGGAGTTCCTTATGATGACAATGTTTTCTGTTTCACTATGCCGGAAGGCACATTAGTTACTTTACAAGATGGTAGATTAGGGTTTAGTGGTAATTGTCGTATCCAGAGATTTGCGGAAGACAATCCATTAATGTATGGGAAAGTTAGTTTAGCGGATCTTCAATATCAGAAATTTGGTTGGGAAGTGCATGATTTCTTAAAGCCGGTAGAAATTGATGGGATTATGTATTGCCATTTTTTTGCTAATCCTTTTTCTGGTAAGCCTTATGGAGGGTCTGCGACTAATATATTGGCCAAGGTAGGTAAGTCTTTTAGTCAAGGACATAAACAAACCTTTGATGTAACTCAAAGATACTTACCTACTGGAGAGAGACAAATTGGTCTTGTGGCGGGAGCTGCTTATCCTTGGGATGAATCCTATAAGGGCTATCAGGGGAATAAACACTTTCGGGGGCTTGTAGTAAAGCATAGAGTCCAGAATGGTAGTTATGATTTAATGCAAGTAAGCCTTGATTATTTGATAGAACGTTACAAGAATCGACACAATATACCAAAGCCAGAGTATTTACCTGATAGTCCAACTATCAATCTATTGATGAATGAAATACTTGAAAGACATCCAAGAGTCTACATGATGGGAGAGAGATCCATATATGAATTAATACAAGATACTACTTTTACTAGTTTATTGAATGGGTTATCTGATAATTTAATTAAAGAACTAAAAACAAGGAACTTTATTGAAGATATATCGTATACTAATTCACAAGAACTAAAAGAAGTAATATCTAAAGGTAGAGTTACGGTAGATGGACTATTTGCCTCTTTGATTTAAGGGTATAATCCAATCTCGGACTATTAAAGAAAATTAAATAATGTCAAGATTCTTAGTAAAACTATTGATGAGTATACTAAACTGATCGATACTGATAGGAAAGGTGCCCGTATAGTTCAAGGTATTACTTCCGTACTGTTAGCTCCTTTAGTTTATACTTTGAACTATAGTATGTATATTAAATCTAATTAATATGACATAGTTTGTTATAGAAAAAATAATGGTAACCTATATATTGATATACACAATTTGGTATTCCTATGCAGCAGATATAGCAACCGGAACAGCGGAATTTAACAGTGCAGCAACATGTACTATTGCTTCCCTTAA
>JAAFJH010000065.1 GCA_013298875.1 Synechococcales cyanobacterium bin2.concoct.b11b12b14.033 | reverse complement strand
CAATTAAATTTCCACCGGCTTGCATTTCTTCTGTGAAGACAGTCTTTTTACGGCTTTTAAATAATCCTAAATTCTCTCTGACATTATGACTTCTCGCAACTGTTCGCTTTTCATTGATAATTTCATTGGCTTTTATTTTCAAATCCTCATTGGCAGCGATTGTTCCGGAATTATAAAATTTATTATTTATTTCTAAGTTTATATTATTCGCTTCAATTAAGCCTTCAGGACTGCTTTCTGTTTGATAATTTTCCGGCAAATAAACCATTACATTTCCACTAACTAACCATAAAATGGGCTTTTTCAGCTTTTTCTTTTTTTCATCCGTCAAAGCAATTCCCCATTGCAAGCTTGTATCATATTCACTTAACTCAATAGAATTATCAATTAACTCTTTGAGAGTATCTTTTGCAGATTTATATTTCAAGTCTAAATAGGTTTTGCCGGTCAGATTGAATAATTGATTGCGAATTAAATTAGCTAAAAAACTAAAATCTTCTTTCGGTGATTCACTCAAAGCTTTTAAAGCCACTAAATCTTTCGGAACATTTGTCCAATAAGGCAAAATAAAACTGCTTGGTAACCTGACCGTTTGAGGAGTTGGAACTAAATTATTTATAATTCCATTATTTACATTATTTGCTTTGACGTTTAAGCCCTGTCCCACAGCTAAAATTGAGTTATTATTCAAATTTCCTCCCAAGCCAAAATTGGCATTTCCGCCCACCAAAACTGACGAAAAACTATTTGCATGTATGGCAGCTCCCGCGGGTTCAAAATAAGATTTGCTTCCATTCGGCTTCCACTGGTGAAACTGAGTTCCCATCAAGACTTTAGCAGAATTGGTAAAATTATTTCCTTCAACATTCAAATTTCTTCCTGTCTCAATCAGCGAATTGATATTTACCGTATCTCCAACCCATAAATTAATATCTTGGCCAGCCCCCAAATAGCCAACTGGCAAGTTTCCGACTCGGTCAATCCAATAGGCATATTTATCATAATAATCATTTTTTTCCCACAAGACCCGAACATACGGCGAAGGCCGGTTTCCACCCCAGGTCAGAGGAATATGCTCCGTGAATAAACCAGTTCTTTCATTCACCAGGACGTCAGCTTTAATATTCAAGTCTCTGCCCGCTTCCAATGAGCCACTGGTATTAAAAATAGCACTAGTAATAATATTCAAGTCATTTCCAGCACTGATTGAGGCATATGGAGCATTAAAAACCCCAAAACTAATTTCTTGCATAGGATTTCGGGAATGCAGAGGCAAATCGGTGCTTCCAAATGGGGAATGGAGAAGAGTTTGGTCGGGAGCGGCTCGAGTAATAGTTTTATAACCGAAGGTAATTATATTAACATCTCCATTCAGCGAGGATATTTGACCATAATTTTCCAGTAAATTGGCTTCCAAATGGGTTAAGGCCGATGACTCTATTTTACCAGAATTCAAAATATTCCCGCTCGGAGAGATAAATTCAACAAACCCATTCTGGAAATTAGCTTGGGTTGCGGAAATCAAACCCGAATTATTGACCGCCAAATCATAAATTGAATTTGCAATATCCGCTTGAAGACTAATTAACCCACCTGGTGAACTAATAAACCCCGAATTAGAAATTGCAGAGACAAACCCATCAACTTTATTTTTCAGCTTTTGGTCGACCAGGACTTGAAAGCCAAGGCCATTATTAATAAAGCTAATTTGCTCCCCGACAGCTAAGTTAATTTGCCCACCTGGAGAGTACATAGAACCAGAATTAGAAATTGCTCCGGCAAATAAATTAATTAAACCACCGCTTTGGGTCTGGATAAGGCCTGAATTAATAATTGAAGAGGGAGAAGAATTAATTTGTTTAAAGACATAATTTTGATTTAAAAAGTCTTGATTAGAGAGGTTAAGAGTGCTAGCAATGAGGGAATTAACATTAACGATAGCGGAAGAGCCAAATAAAATGCCATTTGGATTAATCAAGAAAACACGCCCATTGGAAGAAAGGGACCCAAAAATCTCGCTTGTAATATTTGAATTAACTCGATTTAAAATAGCGGAATTACTAGACGGAAGGGAAAAGTTAACGGTTGAGTCTTTGCCAATTGAAAAAACATTATATTCAACAATCGCATTATGAGAGGCAGTTGAGACATTTAAATTATTAGGAATTTGATTAAACTGGACATTTCCCTCCACGGAAGAATAACCACTTGGTAAGGTGTTTGGGTCAAGAGCAAAAGCCGGACATAAAGGTTGAGACGAAGAAATCGAAAAAAATAAAATTTTAGCAATTAGACTTTTTTCTTTTTTCATAATACTTTTGGCTAATTAATAATTAAAAATATTAGCCTATTTTCTGTTAATCTCTTTATCTTTTCTTAATAATTTTTTCTTAATTCTATTTAATCTTTTCTATTCTATGGAGGAATAAAATTTAATTTAATTCAGCTATTTCATCACGAATTGGAGAACGATAAATTAAGTCATAAGCGGTCGAAGAAATTTGCTTTAAATGATCAGACGAACCTTCACAAATACTAAGTTGTTTTAAAAAGTCAGCTCCTTGACGCAAGCATTTTACCAAATCACCCTCATCAGTTTTATATTTTTCCATTAAGTCAGGCCAATCAAAACCGCCAGTCCAGTCAAAACCTAATTCAATTAAATTGACTGCAAAAGGAGTACGAGCCGTAAATTCATGTTTTTCCTGTATTTTACTAATTTGCTGAATTAAAGCATAAATTTTAATAGTAATGTCTTGTATGCCTTGTGTAATCGCCCAACTGCTAGGTGTATAAGTATTATCCCAGCGAATTTCTTGCCCCGCAAAAGCACAAGCCAAACCAGCTAATTCAAAAGAACTTAAATTTATATTCCAGCTTTCAAAATTATTAATAAATTCAGCCATAAACAAAATATTATCTCCTCGTAAATCTGCCGCCCAATAACCTTTATCAGTTGGTCTAAAATCAGAATTTAAATATTCAGTATCCATTAAAATCTGGGCAGCCTTTTCAAAATCTGGCCAAGGAATTTGCTCAAGCTCAGTGGCTTCTTCATTTAATTTTTCAATTTTCTTGAGAGTTTTAAACTTTTTCTTTTCTTCAGTTTTTTTATTTAGTTTTTCAAGGTTTAAATTCAATTGCTTAGCCATATTTTGCAAAGATTTTATTTCGGGCTGATTTTCAAAACGGGCAAAACTCTTTAAAACTAATTCTTTGCAAATAGTCCATTTATGGCGAGCCGCCAAGTTTAAAACCATAACATAATTAGCATTAAAAGCACTGTGTAAGTCTTCGGGTTCAGACATAGCCAAGCCGGCAATTTCCATGGGGCCTTCATAAGCGGTTTCCATTACAATTACATAACCAATTTCATCCATACCACGTCGCCCAGCTCTTCCGCTCATTTGCAAAAACTCACTGCTAGTTAAAAGACGATGAGAAGAGTCAATCCGTTTGGAAATTTGGGAAATCACGACCGAACGGGCGGGCATATTAATTCCAGCCGCTAAAGTTTCGGTGGCAAAAATTACTTTAATCAAATTCTTCTGAAATAATCTTTCAACTAAAGCTTTTAAAGCCGGCAATAAACCAGCATGATGAGCAGCTAAACCTTTTTTAAGGCTATTAAAATGCCGGTGAGACCTTAGCCAAGGCAATTGCTGGCAAGCTTCTTCCAAATGTTTTTTTAACTCAAAAGCTTCTAAATCAGTCAAAAAAGAAGTATTTAATTGTGCTGTTCGTTTTAAAGCTTCTTCGCAACCACGACGGCTGAATAAAAAATAAATGACGGGCAGCATTTTCTTTTGTTGTAGCTCAAACAAAGCATCTCCAATTTT
Organism: Synechococcales cyanobacterium bin2.concoct.b11b12b14.033; assembly: GCA_013298875.1. Taxonomy (GTDB): domain Bacteria; phylum Cyanobacteriota; class Vampirovibrionia; order Caenarcaniphilales; family Caenarcanaceae; genus JAAFJH01. Next base: position 7,515 of record JAAFJH010000065.1, on the reverse strand, counting down.
TGGCAGGCCTTCTTTGGCTAATTTGCCTTTTAGCTTGGGAGCTTTCAAAATTGACTTATTGATTTTACCTTCCGGAGTCATTAAAGGTTTTAATTGATTTTCGCCTCTTCCAAAAAGGAAAAACCTAAGCGGCACCGGTCTTTTATGGCTTTCAATTAATTCAGTTGAACCATGAATTTCACTAACCCAATGGGCTATTTGTTCGGGGTTTCCGACCGTGGCTGACAAAGCAATAATTTGGGCTTCTTTTGGGCAATAAATAATAGACTCTTCCCAAACAGTGCCACGGTCAGGATCTTTCATATAATGGCATTCATCCAGTACTACATAACCAATTCTTTCAAAAAGCTCTTTGTCCAAATCCGACTTATAAAGCATATTCCGAAAAATCTCAGTTGTTAAAATTAAAATTTCTCCTTCACGATTTATTTGTGTGTCACCAGTTAGAAGGCCGACTTTTTCTTCACCAAATTGATTGCAAAAGTCAAAGAATTTTTGATTACTAAGAGCTTTGAGAGGCGTGGTATAAAAAATACGTTTATGCTTGGCCAAAGCGTCGTGTACCGCATATTCAGCAATGGCAGTTTTACCTGAACCAGTGGGAGCGGAAACTAATATATTTTTTCCTTGATTTAAAGATTGAATTGCTTTAAGCTGAAAAGTGTCTAATTTAAAAGAGAAAATATTTTCTGGATCTATGATTTTGTCTAACATTTGTTTGATTTATAATGTTTTAATTTTATGATTAAGTAATTCAGAAAGTTTAATTTAATTTTGGCTTACAAACTAGTGATTTTCAATTTAATTTTTTTCTTGAGCTTTTTTATTGCAGGAATAGCAGTTCAGGAAGCTTTTGGTCAGGATTTTGCCATTTATAAAGAAGTAATTGAACTGATTAAAAATAACTATTATAATCCGCAACTTATTAAAAAACATTTTACTGAATATAATATTAAAAACTGCCAAAGCGGTCTGAATGAATATGATTCAATTAAATGTTTAATTCAAAAACTCAAAGATCCATATACTAAATTTTTAACTCCTCGGGAAGCTCAACAAGAATCCAGACGCATCAGAACAGTAACAGCCGGCACCGGAATAATACTTGATCCGCTAAATCCAGTTATAATTTCAACAGTTCAAGCTGGATCTCCAGCAGCCAAAGCGGGACTTAAAAGCCAAGACCAACTATTGGCCATTAATGATAATCCTGTTGAATTACTTTCGGATCGGGAAATAAATAATTCATTAAAAGATTTAAAAGTTGGACAAAAAGTAAAAATTGATTTTGAGAGAGGCTATGCTTTTTATACATCTCACTTGCAAGCTCAAGAAATTGAAGCGATTTCGATTAGACATAAATTTATTGAAAGCAATATTTTATACGTAAAAATCGATGATTTGCTGGCCAATAAAGCTTATGCTCTTTTCAAAAGTATTATTGTTGGACAAAATAAAAAAATCAAAATCAAAGGTTTAATCCTTGACTTGCGTGATAATACGGGTGGTTTGCTTAAAAATGCAATTACGATTGCCGACTATTTATTGGAGAAGGGAAATATTGTAACGATTGAAAGTCTGCAAGGCTCAAATATTATTAAGGCTAAATCATTAGCAATCTATAAAGGTCCTATTGTAATTTTAATCAATGACCAAACGGCTAGTGCCAGTGAGATAATAGCAACAGCTTTGCTGGATAATAAAAAAGCTATTTCAATCGGTAATCGTACTTTTGGGAAAGGCTTAGTACAGCAAATTAAAGTTTTAGCGGATGATTCTGCTTTGCACATAACGGTTAATAAATTTTACCGCCCAAATGGCAAGGAAATTCATAAAGTTGGTATTAAACCTAATTTAGATATAGACGATGAGCGTGAGCAATTAATAGCTGCTGTTAAGTATTTGAGAAGTAATTAAAAAGTTTTAACCATTATGAAAGCTAATATTTTACAAAATATCGTCGAGCAGAAAAAAAAAGATTTAGAAATTATCCAGTTTCGTAAAGGTCTGGAGGAATTAATTCAAGAAGTTAATAATTTAAATAATAATGATGAAAATGAAAATGCGGACAGATTTTTAAAAGCTTTGTCGGATGAGAATAATATTAATATAATTGCTGAAATTAAAAGATTTTCGCCTTCTAAAGGAGCTTTAAGACCAGATTTAAACCCAATTGAATTAGCAAAAGCTTATGAAAGTGCTGGAGCAAAGGCCATTTCTGTTTTGACGGAAGAGCATTTCTTTAAAGGTTTTAATCAAGATTTAGAACAAGTTAAACAAAAAGTCCAAATTCCAATTCTACGGAAAGATTTTATTATTGATAAATACCAAATTTGGGAATCCAAGCTGATGGCAGCAAATGCGATTTTATTAATTGCTGCTATTTTGAGCCTGAATGAATTGATAGAATTTGCTGCTATTGCCCGGGATTTGAGCCTTGATATATTGTTTGAAGTCCATGATAAAGATGAACTGCTGAAGTGTTTGAAAGTTAAACCGCAAATTTTAGGTATTAATAATCGTAATTTAAAAACTTTTGAAGTGGATTTGAATATTTCGCATAATTTAATCCAAGAATTTAAAAATTCAGATATTCAAGTCTGGGTAAGCGAATCAGGCATTAATGAACCTAAAGATATTTTAGATTTGCGAGAAAGTGGTTTTAAGGCTTTTTTAATTGGAGAAAGTTTATTAAAAGCTAAAAACCCAGCTTTGAAGTTAAAGACTTTGCAAAATTAAAAATTGAATCCCGCTTTGGTTCAAGCGTATTTGTTTCTTGAGGAGGTAATGAAATATAATAGTCTAGTTTGAAGTCAGTAGTTGTTCGTCCATATATTTCAAGTGGTGTTACTTTTACAATTATAGTTTTTTGGGTGGCCATGTTTATAAAAGTAAGTTGAACTACCACCGAATGCGGCTCTTTAGTTGCCTTAATTACATTGTCTACTAGATTTTTTACAGTTAATATGGGACTTTGTCTTTTCAATTTCCATTGAGGAGCAGAAACTTTGAACATACCAATCACCACGGCACGTAATAAATTCGGCAGTTCAGGACTAATTAATCCCGGATAAGTAAGACTTGGAGGTAATTCATGTATTTTAGGAGGAAAATTAAATTCTTCTGCTATTCTTCTTTTAAATAGTTTCTGGAGAAAATTATTGCTTTGTCTTCTGGCTGAAATATATGAAGAAATACCTAATTGCATGAATTTGGCTTATTTTGAATTTTAGAATATGTAAAACTATTATAATATCGTCAAATTAAATATTTAAATCATATTAAAATCAATTCAATTAGAAAAAGTAATTAATTTATGTTGGTTTTAGGAATTGAAAGCAGTTGTGATGAAACTAGTGTCGCTATTGTTGAAGACGGACACCGGGTAATTAATGAATTAACTCATTCACAAGTGGCTACTCATCAGGTTTATGGAGGCGTAGTACCCGAAATTGCTGCCCGAGAACATGCTTTGCATATTGATCATCTAATTTGGACTTGCTTGGAAAATGCTAATTTAAAATGGTCTGATATAAATCGAATTGCAGTGGTTAATGGCCCTGGGCTGGTAAGTAGCTTATTAGTTGGTATTAATGCGGCTAAAACCCTAAGCTGGGCTTTAAATATTGAATTAGTGAGTATCAATCATCTTAAAGCTCATATTTGTGCCAATAATTTAAGCAAAAGTCCCTCTGATTTTTTGCAAGAGTCATTTACCTGTTTATTGGCTTCCGGCGGACATACTCAAATTCTGCAAGTTAACGATTATCAAAATATGCAAATTTTAGGTCAAACAATTGATGATTCAGCCGGTGAAGCTTTTGATAAAGTTGCTCGTATGCTCAATTTGCCTTATCCGGGTGGCCCACATATTGAAAACTTAGCTAAAACCGGGAATAAAAAAGCTTTTAATTTACCCAGAGCGAAAGTCGGAGAATTTGAATTTAGTTTTAGTGGTTTAAAGACAGCCGTTTTGCGTTTGATTGAAAAAATTGGGCTTGCAAATTTAAATAAAGCAGATTTAGCGGCTAGCTTTCAGGAAGCAGTTTGCCACGAATTAGCAGATAAATTGATTAAAGCGGCCCTTAAAAATAATTGTTTTAATATTGTCATTGCCGGTGGTGTATCAGCAAATCAGCGTTTAAGAGAATTAATTTCGGAAAAAGCAAATGAATTGAATATTCAACAAAAAGTAAAAATTCAAGCTCCTTTATTAAATTACTGTACCGATAATGGAGCTATGGTCGCTGCCGCGGGTTATTTATGTCCTGAAAATTTTGGTTTAGGTTTTGGTGTTTATTCAAGATCGAAGAAATTATAATTTGAGCTAATGAAACTAATATTGAATGCGGTATTTATGCATTTATTGCTTTGTTTTTGTTTATAATTTCAGATGATAATTGAATTATATTTCTTGGTAAATAAGAGTTTGAATGAGCAATTTAGATTGGCAAAATATTATAAATACCGAAAAATTCTCTGATTACCAGAAAATCAATTTAAGTATTTGGGTTTTAGTTTTGGCTTTTTTAGCAATTTTGTCCCGCTTGTTTTTTCTGCAAGTTATAAAAGGTTCCTTTTACAAAGAACAAGCTGAAGATAATACAACTTATATTTTAACTCAGGCAGCTCCCCGAGGAATTATTTATGACAGGGATCATCGAGTTTTAGCTAGTAATAAGCAATCTCCTTCGGTTATTATTTTGCCGTCCGTCATTTTTCAGCATGATATCAATAAAATTTCCCATAAATTAGCTCTAATCCTGAATAAAAGTCCGCAAGAAATTCACAAACGCTTGAATGCTCTGAGCAAAAAAGATTCTCGCCCTTTTACTTTTGAGTCTAATTTGTCTCTGAATCAGGTGGCTGCTATTTATGAAAATCAAATTGAATTGCCCGGCATTACTATTCAGCAACAAGCAGCTAGGTACTATACACATGGAAGAACTCTGAGTCATGTTTTGGGCTATACGGGCGAAGTTAATGAAGCAGAAATCAAAAAGAATCCAGATCGCAAATTACATGATTTGATTGGTAAATATGGTATCGAAAAGGTCTTGGATAATGAATTAAGAGGAATTAATGCTTATCAGGGCATAAAAATTAATCGTCATGGCCAGCCCGCCGAAAGAGTAGATTTAAATAATGTTAATTCGTCTAAGCCTTCTTCAGGTAAAGATATTACTTTGACTATTGACTTGGACATTCAAAAATCCGCTGAAAAAGCCATGAAAAGCCTAAAGGGGGCAGTGGTTGTCATTGATACAAAAACCGGTGAAATTTTAGCTTTGGTTAGCAAGCCAGATTTCGAGCCTAATTTATTCACCTCACGGGTCAGTGTAAATTTATGGAAGCAAATTAGTGAGCAAAAAGCTTTTTTGAATCGTGCCATTTCAGCTTATGCTCCGGGTAGTATCTGGAAGCCATTAGTACTTTTAGTAGCCTTGGAAACAAAAGCGGTTAAGCCCAATGAAAAAATTGCTGTCAGTGGGGCTTATTATTTGGGTAGTACTCGTTTTGGTGATTGGACAAGTGCAACGGGAGTATTTACTTTACAAAAAGCTTTGGCTTGGTCACGGGATACGGCTTTTTATAAAATGGCTGTTCGGATGAGCGATAAAAGCATTACTGAATGGGGTAAAAAATTTGGGGCTGGCCAAAAAACGGGCATTGAATTACAAGATGAAAGTACTGGCTCTATTCCAGATGAAGCTTATAAAGCCAAACATTTAAAATCACGTTGGTATCCTGGTTATACTTTGCATTATTCAATTGGACAAGGTTATTTGCTTTTAACTCCTGTTCAGGCTGCTAGGCTTATGGCTGCTTTAGCAAATGATGGTATTGTGCCGAAACTTACTTTAATCAAACAAATTGGTGATCAATTGCCCCAAAAGCCATCACTCGAAAGGTTTAAAATTTCAGACACAGCGACTAGAATTGTACGTGAAGGCATGTTGGAATGTGTTGAAAGCGGAACTTGCCAGGCCTCCAAATTACCTGGAATTAAAATTGCTGGCAAAACTGGCTCGGCAGAAGCACCTCCTAATCGTAAAACACATGGTTGGTTTGCTTCTTATGCACCGGTTGAAAAACCAGAAATTGCGGTTATTGTTTTTGCGGAAGCCGGTGGACATGGTGGCTCAGTTGCGGCTCCGGTAGCCAAAGAAATATATTTAACTTATTTTCGGAAATACCATAAGTACAAATTACCTGGCCAAAAAGAAAATAATCAGCCAAATTTACCCCAAGAGAATTTAACTATAAACAATGCAGAAATAATGGATTAACTTAAAATTAAATTGGGAAAAGATCAAAAAGGCTCATAAATATATAAATGAATATTCAAACTTTAATAGATATCTGGACTGCCTTCATTTATTCATGGATTCCAGCTTTGCTTATTTTGTGGTTTTTAATTGCACGTAAACCAATTATTAAAATATGGCCTCCTTTGGCTGGTTTTTTGGCGGGTGCCGCTTTGTCTATTATTGCTGGGTATGCTAACCGTTATGCTTCCATTCATTATGCTCCTGGCGAAGAAAGTCCTTTGTTTTTCTTATTAGTTGGCATTACCGAAGAATTAATTAAATTTAGTGCCAGTCTTTTAGGTTTATTTATTATGTCTCGAGGAAAATGGAAGCAAAACTTTCAGAATAATTGGCTGGCTCAGTCATTATCAGGGTCTTTGGGCTTTTCCGCAGCAGAAAATTTTGTATATGGTATGGACGGGCAGGGTAGCATTGCGAGGGTTGTACCTTTAATTGCCCATATTTTCTTTGCAATTTTTTGGGGACTTGGGCTCTACACAGCCACTTTGAATATAACAAAAGTCAAAAAGTTTTTATTTATTATTTTAGGTTTAATCGAAGGTATTATTTTGCATGCTGCCTACGATTCAGCTGTCAGCGAGCATATTTTGACTGACACACAAAAAGCAGTGGCTTGGTTAGTTTTAAGTATTTCAATTTGTATAACGATTTATTTACATATAAAATTAATCAAAAAATATGAAGCCCAGACGGATTTTGCTTTAATTCAAAGTGAAGAAATTGAGCCTAAAAAATCGGATGAAGAGAAAAATAAATTCAATTTACTATGGATAATCATGTCCTTATTTGTGCCTGGTAGCGGCCATGTAATTGGCAAACAAGAGTTTTTTACCGGCTTTAGTTTTTTCTTATTATCGGCTTTATTTCCCTATATTTTATTACGGTTTGCAGTTAATGAATTTATTACCAAAAAAGGTATTGCGTCTGCAGGAACTAGCGAATCATTGGGGAGTACTGATTTGGCAATGACGGTTTTGCAAATTGCAGTTTGGTCTTTGCTTTCTTATATAGCGGTAGGTATTTGGTCAGCCTGGGAAGTCAATCAAAAAAATAATTACTCCGATCAAAAAAAGAGACGCTTTAGTGCTTTATTTCCAATTACCACTTTATTCTTCACGAGCCTGATTATGAGTATATTTTTGCCAGTTTTTGAAAGACAAAAAGAAAAACAAAAAGAAGAAGA
>JAAFJH010000064.1 GCA_013298875.1 Synechococcales cyanobacterium bin2.concoct.b11b12b14.033 | reverse complement strand
CTCAGGTTAATGCAGGTCAAATACAATATTATCATAATGGCTCGGAGGCAGCGACTGACACATTCAAATATAACGTAAGTGATGGTACAACTACTATTAGTAATCAAACTTTTACTATTAATGTTACACCAAGCAATGATGCACCTGGTATCGTTACTAATACTGGTTTAAGTAATATTGCCCAAGCAGCTCATATTGGTTTTAGCACTGCTAATTTTAATGCTACGGATCCAGAACAAGGAACTAATTTAAGTTTTCAAATTATAAACGGTTCAATGTCTAATGGTAGGTTTATGGTACCTCAGGGCGAAATACTAGAATATAATGGTACTAATTGGACTCAATCAGACGGTTGGTTTACTTATTCTCAGCTACAAAATGGCTGGATTAGTTACCGTAATAATGGAGATGGTGCCACTACTGATGTAATTAGCATACGAACGCATGATGGAGTTGGTGGATATACTGACACTAATTTTAATATTACTATTCAAGCCCAATCATCAGCGTGGGGACAAGACATAGGTTATCCATATGCTAATCAGCCCTTTACAGCAGGGAATGATACTGTATATGGTACTGATGCTGGAGGTTGGGTAAACATAGCTTTTGACAATAATGCAAGCAATACTACTGGTGGAACAGATATCATTTATGGAGGTGCTGGATATGATCAATATGTGTATTATTCCGCTACTGTAGGTTCAGGTAGTTCAGCTAGTAATTATTCGTGGAATCCTATTTTTCATCATGTAATTATTCATGATATTGGTGGAGGAGATGATCTTAGTATCTCTTCAAGCAATGGTATCTTACCTTTACCTTCTTTAAGTGATCCAGGAGTACTTTCAATAATAGAAATCGGGGGAGATGCTTATATGAGAGATTTAAGAATTACTTTACCTGCAAATAAATATATAACAATTATTGATTATTTTGGTGATACAGCTGGCAATGTTCAAGGATATGGTTATGTCAGCTTGCTAGATTATAATTATACTGCTAATAATTGGAATCCAGCTTATACCTTTGCACAAATAGCAGCATGGACCTAGTAGTCTTTTTTGTCTGAATTAGGATTCTCAGAATTAACAGGATTTTTCTGGATATTTATGTGAAATTTATCCACTTTTTAATTAAAACTTTCCAAACGTGAATCCTGTTAATCTTTTAATCGCTTAAATCCTGATTCAGAGAGCGGGAAAACTATAATTCTTCAATTTCTTTCTGAGACAAGCCAGTTAATTTTACGATACTAGCTATGTCTAATCCTAATTCTTTCGCATTTTTAGCCATTTCTAACTTTCCTTCCAATTTCCCTTCCAATTTTCCTTTCTCAAAGGATGTATCTAAGCTATTTTTCCAATCTCTTTTGGCTTTTAAACTATCTTCGTGAATTTGGCGATTTGGCCTGTCATACTTGGCTATTTCAGCCATTTCAAATACTTCTTTAAATATTTTTTGCTTGAATTCGGGTGGTATATTTTCCAGCTTGGCTAAGTTTTTTTATGATATAAATGCACTTTATTAAAAGTTTAACAGCAATTAGCCCTATAAATTTGGTATCCAAAAAGTAAAACCAGCCTGAACTTTTTTCTTTAATCCTAGGTCAATTAAGTTTTTTTCGGTGAATGAATAACCCAAATAAGTGAAGTGCGGCAAATCATTTTGGACAGTTTGAAACCAACCAAATTCATTCATTATCTGCCGGGCTTGAGGGTTTTCAAATTCTGCTAAATCAAAAGCCAAACCTGACAAATGCTGAGATGTACCTGGAGCAGCCACGGAATTCAGAATAGAAGTTTGTCGGTATTTATCAAATAAAAGCCTTTTTTGTTGTTCAAGCTTTAAAACCAAATCAACTTGACTCCAAGATTTAGCTTGTTTAATTAAGTTAGCTTCTGCTGGGGATAATTTACCATTTTGCACATAATATTTTAAATTAGGTTCCACTCGGCTCAGCCAAAGCTTTTGGGTTAAATTAAAAGAACGAATACAACCATCTGATTTACCACGAGGAGAAATATTTAAACCTTTTTGCTTAGCTTTGATTTGGGCTTTTTTTAAAGCTTGTACTGCCTCGTGCTGCAAAATACAGTTTTGGCCAAAATTTGCCAAGTTCAATTCGTGATGAAAGCTCTGAGTTTCTGCTTCGGATGAAAAATATACTTTGCTGGGCAATTTAATTTTCGGGTTTTGATTAAGCCATAAAGCTCCATATTCTTTTAAAATACGATATTTAGTCGCTTCTTGCGGTTTTGGTATGAATTTTAAATTATTTTGAATATTGACAATAAACTTATTATTATCCTGACTGAAAGCCTGAAAACTGCAAAATACAATAAAAAAATATAATACAAAAAGTGGTTTAAACATTTTTAATATTAAAAAGCTGTCTGAACATTATAAATCACATGTTAATCTAAAATACAATATGAGTACAAAACTAAAGACGAGACAATTGTGAAAATATCCAATCCAAGATCTATTGCTAATTCTGCTTCTAGTAAATTTGTCCAGAAAGTTGGCCAAGCCTTAGCTATACTACCACTTGTTGTTTTACCTGGAATAGTAAGACCCATACAAGCTCAAATTTCTCTTGAAATTCCAACTAGAACTGAAAGAAGAATAGCTACAAGTCCTGAAACAGTGAAAGCATGTCAAGAAAAAAGAAATAATTTAGAATCACAAATTAAGAGTCTTCAACTACAACAAAAACTTTTACCAGACCAAATTGCTGATATAAAAGCAAATATTGAAAAAGACAAAGAATTATTAAAGGAACTTCAAGCCAAACTAGATCTTACTGAGGAAGACAAACAGGAAATTAAGCAGGTTATAGACCGTCGAGAGCAAGGTGAGACAATTCTAGGGATTTTAGATAAACAGTTAAAACAATTTGCTAATCAAATTACAGCTTTAGAAGAAAAATTAACACGAGCATGTTCCCCGCAAGATGATCCCGAAAGCTTATAAGTTATTGACTATTTGTTTGAAAAAATCACCTCGAGCTTCAAAGTTTTTAAATTGGTCAAAACTAGCACAGGCTGGGGAAAGTAAAATATTTTTTTCAAGTCTTTTTGTATAAGCTACATTTATCGCCGCTTCTAAATCTGACACAATTTGTAAATAACCTGGAAAGCCGTATTTCATTAAATTATCTTTAAACCGCTCAGCAGCTTGTCCGTACAGAATAATACTACTAGCTTTTTTATTAGCTAATTTACAAAAGTCAGTTAAATCAGTCATTTTATCTTGTCCACCCGCTAATAAAACTAAATCGTCATCAAAAGCTTCTAAAGACACCATTGTTGATTCAGGATTTGTCGCTTTGGAATCATTAAAAAATCTTTTTCCATTAATTTCTCGCACAAATTCCAGGCGGTGAGACAAGCCTTCAAAAGAAATAAGTTTTTGTCTTAACTCATCAAGTAAAATTAAATTGGTTAAATAAACACTGGCAGCCGCAATCAGAGCATTCTCCAAATTATGTTTTCCTACTAATTTAATTTCAGCCGCATTACAAATTAAAGTCTTTTTATTTTTTATATTTAAAATTAAATTATTATTTTCATCAATATAAGCCGCATTTTCCCTTTGGCCAGCACTAGCAGTCAGCCACAAAATTTGAGCTTTTGTCATTTTTTCAAGTGGCCAAAATAATTCATGATCAGGCAAAATTAACCAATCAGTTGAATCTTGCAGAGCAGTAATTTTAAATTTGGCTCCTAAATAATTTTCCCAACTCCCATGCCAAGTAATATGATCAGGCGTAATATTGGTAATAGCTGCAATATTTGGCTTGATATAATTACTATGAGTAAGCTGAAAGGAACTTAATTCACAAATAAAAGGCTTTTTCAAATTCGAATTCTTCAAAATAGCTTGGCATAAAGGAAGTCCAAAATTTCCACAAGCAATTGAATTTAAAATATGAGCCGTCCAAGCCGTAGTAGTGGATTTTCCATTCGTGCCAGTAATTCCAATAATTTTTATACTTTGGCTTAAAGCTAAGTCTATTTCAGTTAAAACCAGAATTTGCTTTTGTTTTGCTTTTTGCAGAATTGGGCTGTCCGGAGCTAAACCTGGACTAATAATTAAATAATCATATTCTAAGCATGTGTCGTTATGCTCCAAGCCAAATTCACAATCGATAAAACTGGGTAAATTACTAATAAATTTTTTGGTCTCAACATTTAAATTTTCAAATTTTTTAGTTTCACTGACAAATATTTTTGAGGCTTTTTGAGCTAAAAGAAATTCTATCGCTGCAATTCCGCTTAAGCCCGACCCTAAAATACAAAACTTTTTCTTAAAATCAATTTCGGGCATAATTTATTACTTTTTTTACTGCTTTATTATTGGGTGAAGGTTTATCTAAAGGTATTTATCGTTTTTATATTTTGATTCAGAATAATATAATATACTTTCAAGATTTTGATTCTACTTATTAGTTGATCAAGGAAATTTAAAACTGAAAATATTAAAATCTTATTTTAACCTGAGTTCGACGGATAAAAAAATAGAGAAAGTGCTTCAGGAAAGAACTTTAATAATTGCCGTTAAACCTAGCACCTAAAATTTTTTTGGCAGCTTGGATAATATCCGAATCATCATCAAAAGAATTATTGTTATATTTAGTTAATTCATCTTGAGAAGGAAAACTTGAATTATCAGAGCTTAGAGCTTTGCTTTCGCTTTTGACTATTATTTTTTCTGGGTTTATTTTTAGTCCGGGCTTTGATTTTTTTAACTCAGTAATTTCACTACTTATAATATAATGTTTAGCTTAGCCTTCGTAGCTCAATTGGATAGAGCAAGTCCGTCCTAAGGAATAGGTTGGGAGTTCGAGTCTCTCCGAGGGCAAATTTGGTTTTTTTATTATAAAAATGTTTGCCAAGCAAAATATATTCAATATCATTCAAGCTTTCTCCGAGCAATTATCTAAAGATTTAGACTTAAAAAATATTTATTTAGCTTATAATATGGCTTTAAAGCAGGCGGTTAGCTTAGGCTATAATTCAACTATTATTTGCCCAATTATGGCTGGCTCTCCACAAGAGTGGGCACATTTTCAGGCTATAATTATTAATGAAATTGTACATTTTACTAATATAAGCCCTTTGCCAGTTTGTTTGATTTCGGGGGGAATTTTAAATAATACCGCTCAATGTAATCAGCTTTTTCTTTTTTATTTACTCCAATCTTTGAGGGGCGAAGGCAATATAAGCTCAGCTTGTGCAGAGTTTCAGGATAATTCTTATAAATTTAATTTTGTACATAATTCAAGCAAAGATTCAATTCAAAAAGCGGAAAATATCAAAACCGCTCAACATACCATAAATTATAAATTAAATAAAAAGCTAAATCTGCGAATATTCTTGTTAGAAACTTAAATTCAACAAACTGCTTTTTGCTGTAAAGAATTTAAATAAATATTTTCTACTTTGATAGCAGCTTGATCCCAGGTAATTGGATGCAAATCTTTAATGCCTCTTTCTCTTAATTCTTGAGCTAAGGTTGGGTAATTAATTACCGATAAAATTAAAGCTGATAAACGCTCTACATCCCAGAAGTCATAACGTAAAATATTTTTTAAAACTTCCGAAACGCCCGACTGCTTAGAAATTATAACTGGTAAACGATGAGACAGAGCTTCTAAAACAGTTAAGCCAAATGGCTCAGAAATTGAAGATAAAACGAAGCAATCGACACTTTGATAAACTTCTTTTACTTTTTGCTCATTCAACATACCCGTAAAACTAATATTTTTATCAATACCTAGCTCAATAGCCCGTCCCTTCAAATAAGGAAGCATATCACCGGCTCCTGCAATAATAAATTCAACGTCGGGTCTGAATTGTAAAACCTTATGAGCAGCTTCCAAAAAGTAATTTGGACCTTTTTGATAAGTAACCCGCCCTAAAAACAAAATTTTGGGTGCCAATTTAGGAGTTTCTTCCACTATCAGCTCTGGGATAGAACTCATATTAATTCCATTATGCACAACTTCAATTTTATCAGCTGATATTTCATAATTACGAACCAAAGTATCACGGGTTAATTTACTGACAGCAATCACAGTATCAGCTCGGTCACAGCCATTTTTTTCAAAGCTTTTAACTTCACTGTTTCCGCTCCCGGGGCTGCGGTCAAATTCGGTAGCATGAACTTGCATAATTAAAGGCTTACCCGAAACTTCTTTAGCTAAAATTCCGGCTCCAAAAGTCAACCAATCATGGCAATGAATAATATCAAAATCTAAACTGCTGGCAATGGAAGCTGCAATTTGATTATAGCGAGTAACTTCTTCAATTAAATTGGGACCATAAACAGCTTTGGATGGTTTTTGTTCGGCAATTGGTTCTAAAATGATTTTTTCAATGGCTTCTTTACTTAAGCTAGTTAATTCAATGGGTGTATTAATGCCTGAATATGGCTCTAAAATGGACTGAATGCGAATGGTTTTAAAACTATTGTGAATTTCTTCTTTTTTAATTTGTCTATCCAAACAGAATTCCCAATATTCGGCTCCTAATATGGTTAAGCCATCTTCTCGGGCGGAAGTTATATTTTTGGGCAATATTAAAGTAATTTCTACTCCTCTTTTCAGCAAAGCCTTTACTAGTCCATGGCAAGCAGTACCAAGTCCTCCAGCGACAAAAGGCGGAAATTCCCAGCCAAACATTAAAACCCTTAAATTACTTATGCTTTTTGTCTTCAAGCCCATTTCCCCCGAGATTAATTAAATTAATTTAAGTTATCTAAGATTATATTCCACTAAAACCTTGAAACAATCAAATTTTCCCAAAAATCTTTTTTTAATTTAAAAGATAAATTTTCGGTGAATTATTTTTTGATTTAGTCTTTATATGCTAGTGAAAAAAAGTGAATAAAGAAGGGCTTTTATTTTATTGGGGAATTCCTGGCTTATAGCCCAATATTTATTTCCTGTGTTCAAAAATAATACTGTTTTAAAATACTTTAAATGTTTTTTGCTGATTACTGCTTTTTCAGCTTTTATAGCTAAGTCTAGTTGGGCAAATTTACTCCATCATAAGTTAATTGAAGTTAATCAATCCATTGCTGAGCCGGAAAATAGTAACTTGGCTTTTTCGAATTTAGTTAATGAAATACCAAATTTTTTAAGTGTCGGTCAATTGTTTAACTTAGAAGAAATTGAAAATAAATTTAAAGAAACTTTTACTAATCAAAATACTTTAAGTGAAATTCCATTTTGGCTTTATGGAACTTGGGAAGGAACAACTCAAACTCAAGATTTTCATTTTAACTATGCAAGCCAAAAGTCTTCTTATAATTTAATAAAACTGCAATTAGAAAGTTATGATGTAATTGGAGATATTAAAGCCTCAGATGGGCGTATTTTTAGTATAGTTATGCCTAATTTAATTGGCTTAGTTGGTGTGAACAATAAAGCTCGTGAATATCAATTAATACTGTGGGAAAAAAGAGAAATTAAAGGTTTTCAAAAATTTTCGACGCATGATTTGGCAATTAGAATTCAAGTTGATCCAATCAGCGAAAAGATATTGCACATTTATCAATTGGAATCAATTAAAATTTATACACCTAATTTTCAAACTCACAAAATAATTACACAAGGTTGGCTGAAAAGCTTTGATATAACTGGTAATCCAGTTTCTTTAAGCCATAGTATTATTGAAAAATCTTTACTTAAAAAACATGAATTAGTTAACTTAGCTGAAATTAAAAAGCTGCCGTTAGGTGGAAATAATGAAAATAAATTTGATTTTTAGTTCGCTTCAGAAAGGAGTTATAGTTATGAAAGTTATTGGAAATGAAAATTTATTAAATGCCGTTTAAAGTTACTTTTACTGAAGCTTTAAAAGAAGTAAAAAACCGTTTTGATATTTTAAGTATTATTTCGCGGAATTTAACGGTTAAAAAAACTGGCACAAATTTTGTGGCACTCTGCCCATTTCATGAAGATAAATCACCATCTTTAAGTATTAGTCCACAAAAAGAAATTTACAAATGTTTTTCATGTGGTGCTACTGGTGACATGTTTAAATTCATAACTGAATATCAAAAAATCAGCTTTTATGAGGCAGTTAAAAATTTAGCTGGAGAAATGGGCTATGAAATTATTAAAGGCGAAAATACTGCCCATGAAGACCCAAAAGTTTTAGCCGAAAAAGATTTGCTTTTTAAAATTAATGATATTGCCAAAAATTTCTTTGCTAATAATTTGTATTCAACTTTCCCAGAAGCTCAGTCAGCCTTAAATTATTTAATTACAAATCGTTCTTTAAGCCAAGAAACAATTGATAATTTTGAATTAGGTTTTAGTTTAAACTCAACCAATGCTTTATTATCCCATTTACAAAAAAATTATAGCGATGAACTAGGTGATTTAATCAAGCAACCAGACTTTTTATATAAAACTGGCTTATTTAGAGAAGACAAACAAACTGGTATTCCTACCGACCGTTTCAGAGAGCGTTTGATGATACCAATTAAAGATCAAGAAAATCGTGTAATTGCTTTTGGAGCCAGGATTTTAAAAGATATTAGCGGACAACCCAAATATTATAATTCTCCCGAAACATCTATTTATCTGAAAGGTCATCATTTATTTGCTTGGAATATGGCTCAAGAACATACAAAAACTGAAAAGAAAATTTTACTTTTGGAAGGTTATTTTGACGTTATTCAGGCTCACCAAAAAGGCATAAAATATGCAGTAGCTTGTTTGGGAACGGCTTTAACTAAAGAACAAGTTCAAATACTTTATCAATCTAATTTGCCACGGAAAATCATATTAGGCTTTGATGCAGACTCCGCCGGCCAAAAAGCTTTGAGAAGTAGTTTGCATATTTTCCAGGAATTACAATTTGCCCAAAAGCCAGACCTAAAGGCTTTATATTTACCGAATGTAAAAGATATTGATGAATTTTTAGTGAAATATGAAGTTAAAGAATTAGAAGATATTTTGCAAAATGCTCCTTTTGCTTATGAATTTGCTTTAAAAAAAATTTTTCAGAATTATATCGATTTGCAAGATAATCAGGAACGCCGTAAAGCTTTGGAAGAATCAATTGACTTAATTTATGATATTCAAGATTCGATTGAACAAGAATTTTTAGCTGAATACTGTGCCAAGAACTTATCTTTTGAGAAAAACACGATTTTAAGCTTAATTAACAAAAAAAAACCTAAAAATCCTTATAAAAAAAATCTTTTCAATTCTAAAACATGGCCAAAAAGAATTGGAAATAATAACAGAGACGATGCTCAAAAAACTCTAATTTGGCTTTTGGCTTTTAGTAATGATGAGCATATTGCCAATTCAATTAAAAATATTCAGTTTGAGAATTCAGAAATGCAAGCTTTAAAAGAAAATATTTTAAATTTAGACTTTGCAAAACGAAAAAGTGTGTTGGAGGAAAATCCTAGTTTTAATTTGACTAAAATTCCGTTGGAAAGCCGAGTTGAAAAAGGTGAGAATTTAAATAATATTTTACAACAAGCAATTGAAGCTTTAAACGAAATCAATTCCCCACTTAAATTTTATGGACGCTCCTGGGCTTCTCAAATTCAAGAAAAGTATAAATCCAATAATAATTAAGCTTTCCTTTTTAAAGGGAATTGACCATTATCTACTTACTCAGCCGTAAAGCTCAGCCATTTAAGCTAGCAAGAATGATGGGTTTTATGTTGATTTAAGTTTTAATGTACTAAAAAATCTCATAGAATAAAATAAATTCAATAAATTTAGAAAATGCCAAAATTATTATTATCTAATGGAGAGTCTTTAGACCTTATAATTGATGATTATAATCCAAATATTACACTGGGTCGGGCTAATTGCGAATTAAATCTTTCGGATGCAAGCATTTCGAGTAAGCACGCTCAAATTGCCCGTGCTGCAAATGGAACACTTTGTTTAACTGATTTGGGAAGTACTAATGGCACTTTTATTAATGGCTCCCAGCTAAAACCCCAGAATTATTATAGCCTGCAAGACGGTGATGAAATTCAATTTGGGGGCATTAATACAACCTTCGTTGAAAAATCCGATCCAAACAATAATTCTGATCCTAATCAATATTCAGGCCAGCCCTCAAGCAATCAGATTATACATAAGAATTATGAAAAAGCTATACCGTCTGCAGCCAGGCAAACTTCTAGCGAAACTTCAAGACATGGATTTACTAGTTTAAAAAATGCTGAATATGCTGGCTTTTTGACACGAATGGGTCCTTCTCTTATTGATGGCCTTATTACAAGCTTTATAGGTTTTATCATAGGTTTGATTACAGCGGTAATACTTGGCGTGATTATAGGGGCACAACTTGGCTTGACTGGAGCGGGCAGAGATTCTTTAAGCTCTAATGACAAAATTATAACAAATGCAGTCCAAATTATTATTTATCAAATCGTTTGTTGGTTATATTTTGCTTTAATGGAAAGCTCACCTTCCCAAGCTACACCAGGTAAAATGATGCGGGGTTTAAAAGTAACAGATATGAATGGAGAGAGAATCTCTTTTCTGAAAGCAACTGGAAGATATTGGGGTAAATGGATTTCAGCAATATTTTATATTGGCTATATAATGGCTGCTTTTACGGCTAAAAAACAGGCTCTGCATGATATGATGGCCGGTTGTTTAGTGGTTAAGGATCGTCGTTAAATGGCGTTGGTTTTAATCGGGGAGCATCCGAAATGTTTATAGGACATTCAAAAAAACAAACTCAGATATTTTCCAGAAAGCTTTAAAACCTCAACCCCCAGCCCCTCTCCGAACTCAGAGAGGGGAGTCTTGAATTACTGTGTTCCCCTTCTTTGCCTGCGGGGAAGGGGTTAGGGGATGGGGTCAATGAAGTTTGTCTTTGGGAGAGAATTTCAAACATTTACTAATAATTCAAATTCCGGATGCTTCCGTTTTAATTAAAGATACAAATTTATCAAATAAATAACTAGTTTCTTCGGGCCCAGGACAAGCTTCTGGGTGGAATTGTACACTAAATATAGATTTGCTTTTATACTCAAATCCTTCTACGGTTTCATCATTCAAAGATTTATGCGTAATTTTTACTTTATTCAGGTCTAAACTACTTTCCAAAACTGCATAGCCATGATTTTGACTAGTAATATAAACTTTACTATTGTTTAAATCTTTAACTGGGTGATTACTTCCACGATGTCCAAATTTTAATTTAAAAGTCTTAGCTCCATCTGCTAAAGCCAAAATTTGATGTCCTAAGCATACTCCAAATATAGGTGCCACCTCCGAATCAATTAATTTTTTAACTGTTTCCTGGGCTTTTATGTAAGCAGCTGGGTCTCCTGGACCATTTGATAAAAATATGCCATTTGGTTTTAGTTTTTCAATTTGTTCAAAGCTTGCATCAGAAGGTAAAACCCATAAATCATAACCTCTTTGAG
>JAAFJH010000063.1 GCA_013298875.1 Synechococcales cyanobacterium bin2.concoct.b11b12b14.033 | reverse complement strand
TAATAACCAATTTACATAGGAAAATATCCAAGGACTTACAAGAAAAAAAAGAAGCCATAATAAAGCAAAAATTTAAAGAAAAAGGATTCGCTCATCTATTAGAGAATTTAGACTCATCTAAAAGATTTAAACGTGTCGTGATAGAAATATCCCCTGATTGCGAGAGATGGTATGCTGATGATGGAACTGATGAAGGTGTTTTAATCTTGACAATTAAAAACTATAATATTAGCTTGAAGAATGAGTTTATTGAAGATCCCATAATACTAAATGTAGAACTTCAATATTCTTGATATTCATTTGAAACTAACTCAGTACCTGTAAGTGCGTAATATAAGTTTTGAAGTTCATGTATATATTTAATGTGTGGGAGCATGACAGAATGGTTACTTACCGATAATTCAATACCTAGTGATTTTTCCCAAGCTAAATAAGTCCAATCATTACATATACGGAGTCTTAGTCTATCATTCTTATGTTTCTCAAACCCTACTTTTATCAGCCAATTTTCAGTTAATAAAATAGGGTTACTTTTTGTTTTTTTAGCCATCATTATTTTAGTTTATCATAATATACTCTTTCTTGATTTGTATTAAAACCCACAAACAGTCTTATAGACAGCTCCCGCACAACTATTCTGCTCTACCA
Source organism: Synechococcales cyanobacterium bin2.concoct.b11b12b14.033 (assembly GCA_013298875.1). Lineage (GTDB taxonomy): Bacteria > Cyanobacteriota > Vampirovibrionia > Caenarcaniphilales > Caenarcanaceae > JAAFJH01. The sequence continues at coordinate 11,041 of JAAFJH010000063.1, read as the reverse complement.
AAATATAGCTTTTAGTATCAAGACTAATATTACTTTGTTCGGATCTGCAATCAAATCTAGCCACTAATTGCTTCCCTTGCATAGTCAGTGTAGTTTCATGTACAGCACTCCCTAAAGATTTAGTTTTAGCTGTAACTTGTTTATCAAACTTTAAGTCTCTATCAATATACACTTTCAGTTTCTTTGAATCACAAACCAGATAAGGGTTCTGTATAGCATTTACGGGGATTAGATTTGAAATACCAATAAATAGCATGCAGAGTAAAGTTGTTTTTGATTTAATCATTTTTGTTTCCTCTTGTTATTAACAATAGTTTTATTCCCTAGAAGTTAATCAAGATAACCCTACTTAAAAAGCTAAAAAAAAAGCCAGCATGATCACTGGCTTTAAACAAAGAGGAAACCCCATACACAATGCCTTCAGGGAATAGGCCAATGATTATTATAACCCGATTTGCTTCATCAATACTCTTACTAATCTTGAGACGAAAGTTCTGATAGTGGTATTGATAATAAGATTTAATAATTTTTTCATGGTTTGATTTATTTGGTTATATTATTTATATTCCCTTCATTTATTAATTTTTAACATAAGATCTGTCAAAATTCTTGGATAGTTCAATTAAAGTGGTAAGGTTTTTTAATTTAAAACATTCTGCCTCAGTACGTACTTTTAAAAACTCATATTTAAAAGTAAACTCCTTACTGATTTCTTTTATTTCTTCTTTGTAATGGTTTTCTTTCTTTAAAAGCCTTTCTATCTTGCTTGAATATTCACTACTATTTATTTCAGACATACAAAAAGATATTTCTTTGCATAAGCTATTGATTTGGTTAATGTATTGATTAGATATTCTCCTTTCCTCCCTAATTAAATCATCAATGATCTTTTGTTGATTGTAGTATTGTTCCATTATTCTCATAATTGAACCTCACTCATTTGATTGGCTAGCATTACTTTCAAAGGTCTCAAGCAAATAAACTTCATAGTCATCTTTATCAATATATTCTTTATAGAATTCTGATGCTTCCTCTACTGTATCGCTCCCTTCTCCAGATGCCCCATGCCATCTATCACTGGCATAATGATCTATACCTTTTTCTCTCCCATCAAAATATACACCTATTTTTTGTGCTATACAGTTAGCGTGTTCGCAATCTATAGCTTCTATTAACACTAACCCTTTTAATTTGGTCTCTTTTGGATCCCACATCTGATGGAAACTATATATCTTGGTTTTAATTTGTCGTATCATTACTTTTACCTTTTTGTTTTATGATTATTGTATTCCCTTACTTTTGGGTTTTTAACATTTAGAACTAATTTATTTATCAACAATTTCTCTATTAAACAAAGGGATTTCCTCCAGTTGGGGAATATCAGAATGTTTAATTTTTATACCTGTTTTATTTGATTTTAAAAATAAACTATTAGGTGTCAGACTGCATATCTTCCCTCGCAAGGATATCCCATCTAAATCTACATATGTATCCCTAACATACTGATTTAATCTATATATCAACTCCTCGTATTCCCTAATAGTTTCTTTTTCGCAATGAGGTATTTTAAGGGTTATCCTCTCAGCCGCTAGTGTGATTCTAATGTAGTTGTTTTTAATTTCTTTTATTATCGTTTCGTATTTCATATATTCTTTTAATTATTCGGTACTCTATCGATTAATTTCTTGCATATCAATCTAATCAAAACAATATAACCTTTGCCATCATTCCACCGATCTTGAAATTCACAAAATAACTCATCTAGAGTTAAAGCTGAAAGATTTTGGAAACAACGAGCTAATTGTTCATCACTATATTTATACAAATCAGAATCTGGAACAAGTTCGGAAGCTATTTTCTGTACTTGTTTATCAAATTCACCATCTAATATATTTCCTCCAAGAAACTTCTTTATTAAGCTCGCAAATTCCCCTAACTTGATTATTCGATTTATATGTTTTTGTTTATTTTGAAGGGTATCTTGTAAAACAAGTTTGTCAGAGAGATCATTAAAAACACTTCCTTCATTAGTTTCTTCAACATGATAAAATTTAGTTTGTTTTTCAGAGGAATAAGTACTTAATGCTTCAACCATACATGAGCTATGAGTACTAACAATAATTTGGACACCTATCTTAGCTAATTTGACTAAAACGTTAGCATAAGCTAATTGCCATTCTGGACTTAAATGTAGCTCTACATCATCAATAAGTAAAGCTGTGTTGCCATCTATTGCGTTTGCTTTAATTAAAGCTTGCAATAAACCAAAAGATTTAACACCAGAAGGGGTATGTAGCATCCTTACAGGAGGCATATCCTCTTTATAAAACATATAACTATCTTGATTATAGTCATAAATAATTTCCCCTTTAATGGTTTGTTTTATTAAATCATAAACCGCTAATAAACTATCGGAGAGGTAGAATTCACTTTCTGCATTTATTTGTAATTTGTTAATTAAATTTAGTTTCCAAGGAGGTAAATCTATTGTTTTTCCTGAAGGGTAAGTTTGAGAACGACTAAATAGGCTATTTCTTATGAAGTTGAAGTCTTGTAATATAAGAGGTGTTTCAATATAAGTAATTGAATTGAAAGGTGAAAAGTCATTTCTCACCCATCTATCGGTTATTCTATCCCCCGATAAAGAAATTCGAATTTCAGGACTACCTAGTATAGGGGGTATTAGGGTTATCTGTCCTTCTTTTATATCTAAAGTCTTTAACTTTGATCTTATAGACTCTTCAATTTTGGAACCTATTGCTTCTCCTCTACTAGAAAGGGAATTAAGAATCATATACATTATCTTTAAGACTAATGATTTACCTACATGACATCCACCACTCAAAACAGTTATATGTTCCCCTATTTTAATGCTAGTTTCTTGTATACACCCTACATTTTCAACTTTTATTATCATGGTTTGTTCCTTTATTAATATGTTTGGTTATTTTATACCCGTTCTCTTCAAAATCTTAACAAACAAAAAAAAATAGATAATGATTTTTCTGTATTGGTTGGAAGCCATGAATTATTTACATTTAAAATGTTTCAGGTTACCATATAGCATGAGCGATCTGATTAGTCTAAAATAGCATCTGCTAAATTAGTACCATCTAAAAGGACACCTTCTAAATTAGCACATGTTAAATAAGCCCCTCTTAAATTAGCATTATGTAACTTAGCATAGCTTAAATTAGCCTGAGATAAGTCAGCATCTGTTAAATTAGCACCAAATAAATTAGCACTATTCAAATAAGTATTCTTTAAATTAGCAAGAATTAACTTAGCATCCTTTAAATTAACATTAGTTAAATTAGCATCATCTAAATTAGCACCTTCTAAATCAGCATTATTTAAATAAGCCTTGAATAAATTAGCTCCAACTAATGAATCAAATTCTTTCTCTGTACCATCTTTAAATTTAATTGTGTATTTCATCTTTGTTTTCCTTATTGTATTGTGTATTATAAGCGATCTAATCAAACTACCTTAGAAAACATATCAATCATAATAGACTTGTCTTGACTGATTAAACGTAAATTTGGAGTTTCGGAAATCTTACTAAAAGTAAAAAGCATATCAGATTTTCCAATTTTTTCTAATTGTGCTTTTAAGTGTTTTAAAAACGCAATCAGATATTTAAAATCATCAGTATTAAATTCATTACTATATATAGAAAAAGTTTCATTTTTATTTGTAATTGCATTTTGTATATTGTCAATAATCATAGATAATAAAATTTCTGAATTTGATTCAATAATATTTTCATTACGATCTAAATACTTAGAAATGTTAAAAGTTAAATACTCGGTTTCTGATTCGGAGGTTAATTCCTTATCAATCACAGCTAAAAACCTCCCATCTGTAATAATCGAATGTTTCTTATTCTGCATTACATAATTTACAGTGTATTTTTTATTTGTGAACTTTTTTAGATTAGTGAGTTGAAGTTTTTTGGTTTTCATTTTTAATTCTCCAGTAATGGTATTTTTAGTGTATGAGCGATCTGATAATACTCGATCTATTTCTTCTTTGGTTTTAATTACCCCTCTTTGTTTGTATACTGTATTTATTCCCAAAACTATTAAACTACTATCAAAAATAGACTATTTAGTATAGGTTATTTAAACTAATTCAATACTAATACATGTATACTTAGTACCTTTAAAAATAGTCAATTCATATTCTTTTGCTGACTGCTGAGATAAAGTATACAATCTTTTATTTGCTTTTAATACATATTTCTTAACTTTCAGCATATATAATATGTATTTTTTATCCGAGTCAGTCAGACAACCTTCTAATATTCTAATTTCTTTTTTCATACTATGTACTCCCCGTATAGTTTATTTATATAAATTAAAATTTAGTACCATCAATCATAAATTCTAATTTATCCAATTCTGCTATTATAGAATCTTTATTAGCTTTATAATAATCTCCACTAACCGTAAATGTTTTGTTAGCTGATTTTAGAAAGGCATGAATCTCAGGTACAATATCAATTAAATCAGAGTTAAGCTCCCCTCTATGATAAGCTAACATGAATTGATCATAAGTACTATAAAAAGATTTTTGGTACTTAGATAAAGCATAATCTAATTTATCGTCAATATAGTCCTTTAAAGCGTTGATTTTAGCTTTTTTGGTTAATTCTCTATAAGTATAAAGTTTGGTTTTATGTATAATTGTTCTCATTTTGTTTGTCCTCTTGGATTGTATAGTATTTACTTGCCACGTTTTGAAATTAAATTAACCTATTAATTGGAAATATAGGCTAGATGAAGTATGAGCGATCTGTTAGGTTTAGTAGTTTTTCTTCTGAATCATAATTTTTCATATACATTATAATATTTACCATCATAAAAAACTTTCTGGTTAGAGAAGATAATGGGTTTAATTGGATCAAAATTAACAAGTGTATAACCCTCTTGTATCGCTCTATCCTCTAATGTCAATTTTGAGTTGTGAAGAGAGGAATTGCCTGCTTTTCTATTTGGGTAATCTGCATTTTTAAATGTTTCTTTTCTCATTTTTGTTCCTTTACTTTTGTGTTGTGGGCGATCTATAGGCTTAGTATTTGCTATTTAATATGTTGTTACTTTAATGTACATAGTTTTTAGGTATATCATCCATCATATAAGGATTATTCGGTATAAGTATAGTTCCTTATAAAATCAGTAAAAGCATAATAATGATCCTGATTTACTTTATCAAGTGCATCTCTTATCATATAAGCTTGGTATTTTGTTTTGTATGTATCTGTAGAGAAAGCCTCAAACCATGACTTATGCCAGTTTACACAGTATCGATCATTGATTGTGATTCTATCACTCCTATCTGTATTTGACTGCTCAAATGTTATATTTATGGTCATATTTATTTCCTCTTGTTCGGTATATTTATTTTATTCCCTTAATGTTTATTAATTTAACCTACAAGGAAAATATATAGGTTAAAACGGATGAGCGATCTAATTAAGCAACTGATCCCGCCACCGTCTGATCATAAGTGTGTGTAAAATTCTTATCTGAAATAAGTTTTAAAAATAATTTACCTACCTTAGAATAATCTTCCTCTGAATACATGGAATCCATGACAAAATTTATAGAAAAAGCACCCTTAAAATCATAGATATTAATAATAATACCTGTTTCTTTATGTCTCAATTGAGTACTCCAAACACTCTTATAACTATCACCATATTCTATATTCAGTTCTTTACCAAAAGTACAAACAAGTCTATACATGACTAATGCAGAAGGTATTAACTTATGAATTCCAACGTATTGATCCAGCCCTAGCTGCCCTAAATCAGAATATTCCTTTATCTTATTTGTTTTCAGAATTACCCTAAAATCTATATGATATCCAGAATAGTCAGGAACATCCTGTACAACCTGAAAGTCAGATTCTAATTTTTCTCTGATTGAGTCATTCTTAGCTCTATTGATTGAGTATTCACAATTAGTTAAGTAGTTTGTCATTTTAATTTCCCTCTTTGTTTGTATATCTTATTCATTCCCAAAACTATTAAACTATTATCAAATATAGGCTATTTGGTTTAGTCTTCTTTAATTAGGTCATTTAGATCATCAGTGGTCCAGTTATTCCCTTTAGTTATTAGATAATCATAAAGGATTTTTGCCTCTAGTGAGTCTTCACCTATGTCTATACTATACCAAGTACCTGAATCTGAATTTACAGATCCAAAGTCTATACTTACTTCCCCTTTATCTTTAGTCTTTACATAATAGCTATCATCAACTCTCAGCTCATAATCATATTCTAGATCATCATCTAATTGGTTTGGAAAATGTTCTTCTACAAATTCCCGATCATCTAAATAATAAGTATGATCATTAATTAAATTCATTGATTTTTTAGTATTATAGCTTTCTGAATACTCTTGATTCCCTCTTATTGAAACAGATAATACGTGTTCTACTTTCTCAATAATATTTTTTATATTTTCTGGTATCATGTCTTTTTCCTTTTTCTGTATACTATTTATTTGCCCAAAATATTTATTTACTTAACCTATAAAGTAAAAATATAACCTACTTAGCTGATTCTTTTTTAACTATTTCATTTAGTTATTTTCAAGAGATAAAGACATTAATAAATTAACCGTAGCAAATTGTAAATTCTTAATTTCTTCTATTAATGAGTCTTTACTAAAATCCTCATAATTTTCACAAACAATAATATCTTGACTATCTTGACGTATTAAATCTAATATATCATCAAAAGATAGCTTCTCATCATACTCAGATAAATACTGCCCAAGTATAAAATGGTCTACTTTGTTTAACGTAGATTGTTTTTTAGCTTGTTTCATAAATCCTCTAGTACATGGAATCTGTAACTCATGACAGTTTCGATCATTATCATATTCATATTTTAAATACTTAGGTTTCTTTTCAATTTCCATGTTTATTTCTCTCTTTTGTTTGTATACTTTATTTATTCCACAATCCATCAAACTATTATCAAATATAGGTTAAATATATGAGTTATCTGATTAATCTATTATTGCTTGATCTAAGTCATTTAATTTAGATACAAGACCTTCTAATCTCTCTTTAAAACAAATAAAATCATCTATTGCTTGTTTTACTGTGAATGTTTTTTTGTAGCGAGGGTCTTCAATATGTAAATAAAATTCTTCATCAGTATCAAAGTTCTCTACATAATCGACAAATTCTTGAACCTGATTGAGTCCATGTTTCTAACTCTACCTCATCCTCATTTATTAAAGTAACGTTAAAGCCATGATTGTCAAGAAATTCGGATAATTGTTTGCTATTCATTTTTATTTAATCCTCTTTGTTTGTTTTGTATATTGGTTTTATTCCCTTTTGATTTATTAAATTAACTAGAAATAGGTTTATTAGTCGATAAATTAAAATGTAATAATCGTTGAGTGAAGTAATTTTTAAAAATCTCAGAACTAAAAAGAAGGTTATTTAACTCTCTAGCAAATTCATCTCCCCTATATGCTAGAGAAAAATTAGATGTATTTACTACTCTGCATGATTCAGTGTTTATATTGTTTTCTGTTTTTTCACAATCATACACAAAAGTTATTAAATAATTCTCTTTATTTCTCCCGGTTGCTAATAACTGAAAAAACCCCTCTCCTCCCACTCCATTGCGTTGATAGTTAATTTCTAGTAATTTTTTTATCATGATTGTTATTCCTCTTTGCTTTGTTTTGTATATCTTATTCATTCCACAATCTATCAAACTATTATCAAATACAGACTATTTGGTTGATTAAGTTTAATTATTTTTTCGTCAAGAAGTCTTTAGTTTCCTTGCACCAATCCTTAGCTTCTTGTAAGGTGGAAAACTCCTCTAAACATCTTTTTCCAGACCAGCAAGCCCATTTATCGTAAATGCGAGAATACTGGATTTTTATATTATTTACTTGGTATTTTTTTGTCTTATCATCAATACTCTCATGTATATTAGCCAAGAATAAGTTTATCTTATCATTAGCTGTAAATATTGATTTTTGATCTTCAATATGTAAATTATTAAAATCTTTATTTGCCCGAATTAAATCTAATAATTCTGCTATTTTCTTTGCTTCTTTTTCCATGATGTTTCTCTCTTTTCTGTATATTGTATTCTTTCCCAAAATATCTATTAACTATCAGAAAACCTATAAAGTCTCACAAATATAGGTTAAATAGTTGATCTTATTCTTCCATCTCTTCTTCTAAAAACTCTAATTCCCCAAAACACTCACTTAAAGAGGCTTGCCAATCAGTAGGTATTTTATCAAAATCTTGATCTGTCAATAATACAGATCCTCTACCATACCACGAAAGATCGCCATGTATTTCTTTATCTGGTATTGATACTTTATAGGTTTTTTCTAAATAGCTTACTATTGACTCAGTAGTGAAATTATTAACTATATCGTAACTTATTATTGTGGCTAATTTATGATCTGGATATTGATATCTTAATTGTTTTACTTCTTCTTGTAACATATTTTGAATTCCTTTTTGTTTTGTATATTATCTTAATGCCCAAAGTATTTATTAATTTATCAAAAATAGTCTTTTTGGTTTATTTCTTTATTCAATTAAACGTAATGAGTATTTTTTGGCAAGAGTCAATTTCTTGATTCCCTAAATATAATTTCTCTTTCTTTTGGCTAATTCGTTCAGGATAGCTAAACCGATCCAATACTGTATTTAGTCTTTCTTTTGTGGTTGTTGTATTGAAGCCACAAAGGGAGATCTCTAATTTATTATTACTTATCTTTCTAACAATCTTATTACCAAATAAGTATATACTTGTCCCGTCTGTGTTGGTATTTGATATAGATTTTTTTTTGTTTTCTTTAAAGGCTTGTGCTATTTCTTTTGATACTTTTCTCATTTTAAATTCCTCTTTGTTTGTATACTATTTATTTGCCCAAATAATCTAGGAATCTAACCTAAAATAGACTATTTGGTTGATCTTAATTAAAGTTATTTAATGTATATCTAATAGGGCTAATTTTTCAAAAAGTTCTCCATCTTTCTGGTTCATTGAACTTCTTATAGTTAAGGTTTCGTTTAACTCCCCTGACTCTCTGATCTCATACTTTAAATGGAAATTAGGTATTGAGATAGACCCTCTTGACTTATCCTCAGTGTGGGAGTGAGACACTACACTGGGCAAACTAATTAAACTCTCTATTTTGGCTAAACTTTCAGCCTTTTTAGTTTCAATTTTTTCTTTCTTTTCTTTGTGCCGTTGTATTACTTGTTTAGCGTAATTAAACCAACTTTCTAATTTTGATTTTGTAGCCTTACCAATAGAAATTCTATTAGGTGCTTTAATCTCTGAATCATGTAAACGAGCAATACCATCTAACACAGTAAAACGATAGTACTTAAATTCACTATATCTATTAAACGAAAATAATAACACACCATTTAAAATAATCCCACGATCTCTATAATCATATTCATTACTTACCGTAATATCTATACCTAAGTCTTTTAATTCTTGATAGGCTTTTAACTCTAATTCTTTTAGAGTCCTTGTCTCTAATTGGTATTTAGAATATACTTCTTTTGATGTTGATTCTAATTCTTTTTGAATTTCATTTATTAAAGTATCGATTGTGTTTGTCATTTTAATTTCCCTTATTTTATTTCTATACTTTCTTATTCCCAAAATATTTATTGATTTAACCTATATAGGGAAAATTATAGGTTATTTGGTCTAGTCTTCTTTAGTTAGGTCATTCAGATCATCTGTGTTCCACTTATCTTCTTCTAGGATCGCTGTTAGATAATCATAAAGAATTTGTGCTGCTGGGGAGTCTTCATCTATGTCTATACTATCGTAAAAAGCTGAATACTCATCAACTCCGAAATCTAGGCTAATCCTCCCTAAGTCTTTCGTGTATATACAGAAAGTGTCTTGTAATCTTAGCTCATAATCATATTCTAGATCATCATCTAATTTGGTTGGAAAATGGTTGGCTATAAATTTACGATCATCAAAATGATAAATATGATCATCTATTAAATTGAATGATTTTTTAGTATTATAGTTTTCTGCATACTCTTGATTTCCTCTTATTGAAATTGATAAAATTCTCTCAACTTTCGCAATAATATTTTTTATATTTTCTGGTATCATGTCTTTTTCCTTTTTTGTTTCTATATTTTATCTATACCCACAATCTAATTAACTATTATCAAAATATAGGTTAAATGATTGATCTTGCTTAAAAGTTTAATTAATGTTCTTTTAGATTAACATTTAGGCTAATTCTTGCCAGCAATTAAATACCCAATCTAATTTTTGATCCTGTATATATGATGGGTAAAAAGCCATACTCCAATGTTTAATCTCGTTATCCTCAATATAATCAATAATTACCGTATCATCTGTAAATCTAACCTGTCCTCTACCTCTAATACCATAATCCTTTTCAACATCCATATACCAATGTTTTAATTTCATATTCGTATAATTGATAATGGATTGCAAGCTTTTTTTATTTTGAGTTATCATTTTAATTTCCCTTATTTTATTTATATACTTCTTATTCCCTTATGATTCTCCATTTAACCTATAAAGGGAAAATTATAGGTTAAATAGTTGATTTTATTCTTCCACTAAAAACTCTAATTCACCAAAACACTCATTGAACTAGTCTAAATGATAGATTATATTAACTAAACTATAACCTGTAGACTATAACCTGTAGACAATAATATATCGGTTAATTTATATTGATAACCTTCTTTATGACACTGATGTAATGTACTTATTGAATCTATAAATTTTTGTTCATTAGGGTGAGGATCTATAAGCATCTCAGTTATCAGTTTTTTAGTTGCAATTCTTGAACGATCACAGTATAGATTTTTGCCTACATGTAATGTATATATTTCCCGTCTTAATGATGAGCCATAGACCTGTAAATATACTGTTGTATCCTTATTTGTGTTTTTGATACATAATTTACCCTCAATACCTAAATCTACATGCTGGAAAGTAATGATTGTCAATCCTTTAA
>JAAFJH010000062.1 GCA_013298875.1 Synechococcales cyanobacterium bin2.concoct.b11b12b14.033 | reverse complement strand
TTGAAAGTGAAAAACTAATTTAAGTTAATTTAAGTTAATAAAGGTTTATAATAGCCTGATCTATTGGAACGAAATTATAATTGATTCAACAATTTATTTAATTAAAAATTTATTACTTAGTTTATGTCAAACTCTTTGCTGAAAGATATTCCAGAAATTCAAGCTCGCCCTCAAATTATCAGCCCAACAAGCAATACTTTTACTTTTGATAAAAGATTATGGCCATTAATGGGAAGTCATTTATGCATTGATATTTATAATTCTCTTTTCCCTCTTATTACACCACTTATCATTGCCAAATATCATTTATCTTTAACTTTTATTGGTTTGTTGTCTGCCTTAATTAATTTTTCCGGGTCATTTATGCAGCCAGTTTATGGTTATTTATGCGACCGATATAGAGCGGCTTCTTTGGTTTTATATGCTCCTTTTTGCATTGTGGTGGCTTGTTTTGGAATTGCCTTAATGCCCAATTTATTTTTATTAATTTTATCTTTAATTCTATTAGGAACCGGTTTTTCACTTTATCATCCGCAGGCAACTGCTACCGTGGGGCTTTTAAATAAAAACTGTAAATTTAACCGTAGCACTTTCATTTCTTTATTTGTGGCCAGTGGCTCTTTGGGTTCGTCAATTAGCCCATTATTTATTTTATTATTTATATCTTCCAAGCCAGAAAGTCTTAAAAATTTGATTTGGGCTTGTATTCCAGCCATATTAGCTTATATTTTTTTACGCTCAACTTATTCGTCGGGTGGTGAGAGTGCAAGTTTGAATAAATCAAAAAACAAAAATATTGGTTTTAAGCAATTAGCTATTATTTTTGCTCAAAAAGATTTAATTTTGCTATCAAGCATTGTGGCTTTGCGTTCAGTTAGTATTTTAACTTTAATTGCTTTCATTTCTCAGTTAATTACTCATTCTTGGCATGAATCTTTAAAATTAGCTGGTTTAGCAACTCTACTTTTGAATGTAGGCAGCTTTTTCGGTGGTCTGTCGGGTGGATTCATTTCCAATAAAATAAGCCCCAAATTAGTTTTAGCCTTTTCTTTAATAGTCTCGGCACCTTGTTTATTTGCTTTTTTAATTTACAAGTCTCTTTTATTTTTGGCTTTAGGTACTTTTTTTTCAGCTTGGTCTAATTCAGTTTGTGTTTCTATGTCTCAGCATATTGTGCCAAATAAAGTTCAGGGCTTTGCTTCTAGCTTAACAATGGGTTTTGCGTGGGGGGCCGGTGCCATGATTATTCCTTTTGTGGGTATTATGGCTGATTTAACCAGCTTATCCGAAGCTTTAAAATATTTTTTACCAATTCCTCTTTTATTGGCTGGCTCTTTATGCTTAATGTTAAAAGAAGACAATACTTAAATAACTGAATAAAAACATAAAATTTCGATTTTCTAATTATTTTGCTCTTAATTTTATTTTAATTTTTTGTCTTGACCATTTCCTTGGCAAATACGTTAAGATATATCAAATTTAATTTAAACTTTTTATTATAAAATGCCAATAAGACCATTAGGAAAGGCCGTTTATCAAGTTTCACGGGAAGAAAGAACTGCAATACAAGATTCTCTGAAGAAAGGTGAAAATTTACCTCAAGTAGCTAACCCCTTAAATTATCCCTTAGCTTTAAATAGGGTTAGTCAAGCTTTAAAACGAAACCCAAAAGACGCTGAGCTTTTAGAATTAAGAGCAGAAATATATCTTGGCTCTGCCATGCCAGAATTAGAAAAACAAAATTTACCTCTCTCAGACCTAACTCATTTAGCTAAATTGATAAAGTTGGGCGTGCGGGACTTAAGTAATAGCTCACTGGAGGCTAAAGAATCCGAGGCAATAACTCAATTAAAGATTTTCATAAATTCTGTATCAAATATGATTATAGAAAGAGTTGCTGGAGATCAAATAAGAGCTAAAGTTTTACAAACAGCTGGAGCTGAAAATAAAGCTGAATTAGCTGACACTACAAAGAAAATTTTTGATGATGCTTTGAAAGCCATTGGATTAGCTACTGAACCAACTGCCGTCATGCATAATTTAGTTGGCACATATGGCTTGGCTTATATAAGACGTACCGAAGAAAATATATCAGCCCTAGAGAGAGCAAGAATATTAGCTTTGGGTTTAAAGCATACTGAAATTGCTGAAACAAAATTTACGGATAATAGCGATCCATATTTTGATATTACATGTGGTTATTATGCAAAGGATCAAATAAATAATTTTAAAGAAGAATTATTACCTCTAGAAATAAGAAGAAAATCTTTTAGTTTAATGAATTTATCCCAAGAAAGTTATCGTGAAGGAAATTATAGTAAAGCTTTAGAAGAGATAGATCAATCAATTGAATTAAACCCCTACAATTATTCACTTTTAGAATTTAGGGGACGTATTAAAGCTTCCAAATTGTTAGCTTCAAATACCCTTGATTCAAATTCACAAATCATAAAATTAATAGAATCAGCAATTGAAGATTATGTAAAAGCTAAATCTTTCGTTCTTCCAAATAGCCAAGATTTTGAGTCTTGTGAAAAATCTATCGCATCTCTTAAAGAAACTCTTCATTTTAAACGTAGCCTGGAAAACTCAATCAAAGAAAGACGAGCTATTTATTTATCAAAAAGTGGAAATTTTCCAGACGCATTAAAGTTAGCAAGAGAGTGTTTCAAGTATGATCATGAGAGATATGAAGGCTATAATGTTTTAGCAAATGTCATTCTTTCTGAGCTAGGAATTAGGTATAAAACTAATTCTCTCGAATGCCAATTATTAAGAGATTCTGTCGAATTAACAAAAGAAGGATTTAATGCAGTTGAGCGAGCTCTACAACTTTTCCCACCTAAAGATACAGAAAATATATATTCTCAGCAAGATATTGCTGAAGTGCGGAGCCATTTAAAATTCATGCAGGAAAACTTTTTATTCTTAAAGGGTCTTTTAAAAATTCAATAAATAATAAAAACCCCAATCAGCCAATGAAAACTGAGAGGGGGAATTAAAACTAATTAAAGATTATAATTAAAGGTTTATTTAGTAATTTCGGTTACAACACCAGCACCTACAGTTCTTCCACCTTCACGGACGGAAAACTTCATGCCAGATTCAACTGCAATTGGAGAAATTAATTCAATATCCATTTTTACACGGTCTCCAGGCATAACCATTTCAAGCTCTTTACCATCATCACTAGTAAAGGTTTTAATGCTTCCGGTTACGTCTGTTGTTCTAACATAAAACTGTGGTCTGTAACCAGGGAAAAATGGAGTATGACGGCCACCTTCTTCTTTGGTTAAAACATAAACTTCAGCTTTAAAATTAGTATGAGGTTTAATTGAACCAGGTTTTGCAAGCACCATTCCTCTTTCAATATCTTCTTTGGCAACACCACGCATTAATAAACCAACATTATCGCCTGCTCTACCTTCGTCTAATGTTTTGCGGAACATTTCAACTCCAGTAACAATAACCTTTTTGCTAGTTTCGTGTAAGCCGATTAATTCAACTTCTTCACCGGTTTTGACCATACCTCTTTCAATACGTCCAGTCGCAACGGTTCCACGACCGGTAATTGAAAAGACGTCTTCCACAGCCATTAACATTGGTTTGTCAATTTCACGCTGAGGAGTTGGAATATAGGAATCCACGGCATCCATCAATTCATGAATTTTATCAACCCATTTGTCTTCACCGCGTTTGGTTTTTGGACTAGCGATCATTTTTTCTAAGGCCATTCTAGCTGAACCTTGAATAATTGGAACATTGTCTCCGTCAAAACCATATTTAGTTAAAAGTTCTCTGGTATCCAATTCAACTAATTCAAGTAATTCGGAATCGACGCTTGGATCATCTATTTTATTCAAGAAAACAACAATATTTGGCACTCCAACTTGGCGAGCAAGTAAAATATGTTCTCTTGTTTGAGCCATAGGACCATCAGTCGAAGCAATTACTAAGATAGCTCCGTCCATTTGGGCAGCACCAGTGATCATGTTTTTCACATAGTCGGCGTGGCCTGGGCAGTCTACGTGGGCATAATGCCTTTGTTCAGTTTCATATTCAACGTGGGCAGTATTAATCGTAATACCACGGGCTTTTTCTTCGGGGGCTGAGTCAATATCTTCATATTTTTTAGCAGCGGAATTACCAACAGCAGCTAAAGTAGTAGTGATTGCGGCCGTTAAAGTTGTTTTACCATGGTCAACGTGTCCAATCGTTCCAATATTTACGTGCGGCTTATTGCGCTCAAATTTCTGGCGAGCCATTTTATATCCTTTCTTAAAAGTTTATTTTTCGGAATTTAATGAGTAGAAAATAATTACATCCACATTTTAAACCATTAAATCATAATTTTTCCAAACTGAATTCATTTTTTTTATTAGGTTTTGGATTAAATGGCTTGTATAAATAGTCTGACACCAAATTATTAAAAGTAAACCAAATTAAATATTCTCTTGTTTTCTGCCTAAGCGAGCCGGATTCAATAATTATTTTCAGTCATATTTCGATTATTTATAAAAGAATAAAAAATTAATTTCATTTCGTTTTATAATCAAAAAAATGTTTTCTAAACCAAATAATTACCAAAATTAATTATGACTATAACCAGCAAATCAAATTCAGCTCGCAAAGAATTAAATAGCTCTCAAATTATGGAAATTGCCAGAGCCGAAGATGTACAACATATTCAATTACAATTTGTTGATTTGCATGGCCGCCCTAAGCAAATGACCGTTCATGTTGATATGTTAGATAAAGTTCTTAATAATGAAATTATGCTCGATGGTTCATCTATTGCTGGCTTTCGTTCTATTGAAACTTCAGATATGTTTTTCTTTCCTGATAAAGCCACATTTCAGGTTTTACCTTGGACGCAAGGAGGTAAAAAAGCCGCCCGCTTAATTTGTGATATTTATAATCCAGACGGAACTCCTTTTGAAGGCTGCCCCCGCAATAATTTGAAACGTATTCTTAAAAAGGCTTCCGATCTTGGTTATGTTTTTAATGTCGGTCCTGAGCTTGAGTTCTTCTTATTCAAAAAAGATGGTAAAGGCAATGTTACAATGGATACGCATGATGCCGCAGGCTATTATGACTTGGCACCAGATGATTTAGCTGAAGATGTTAGAAGCAGAATTACCGAAGTTTTAGAAAGTTTAGGTTTTAATATTGAAGCCTCTCACCATGAAGTAGCCGAAGGTCAACATGAAATTGATTTTCAATACGGAGATGCTTTAATGACTGCTGATAATGTTGTTAATTTTAAAATTGTTACTCGCAAAATTGCTTCTGACTACGGTTTACATGCCACTTTTATGCCTAAGCCAATTTTTGGAATTAACGGTTCAGGTATGCATTGCAATCAATCATTGGGTGATTTAGACGGTAATAATACATTTTTAGATGAAAAAGCTGAATATCAATTAAGTCAAAAATCTCTTTATTATATCGGTGGACTTTTGAAATATATTCGTGAATTTGCTGTGGTAACCAATCCTTTGGTCAATAGTTATAAACGTTTAATACCGGGCTATGAAGCACCTGTTTATATTGCTTGGTCTCCTTCCAATCGTAGTGCTTTAATTCGAGTTCCAGCCAAAAGAGGAAAATCTACTCGTATTGAACTTCGTTCTCCAGATCCAAGTTGTAATCCTTATTTGGCTTTTGCGGTTATGCTAACCGCCGGCTTAAAAGGGATTGAAGATAAAATCGCTCCACCAGCTCCAACTCAGGTTAATATTTATGATATGAATGAGGCGGAAAGATTAGAGCATTCAATTCTAAGTTTACCGGGCAGTTTATATGAAGCACTTGAAGAGTTCAAAAAAAGTGATTTAGCCAAAGAAGCATTAGGCGAGCATATCTATAATGAATTTATTAAAGCTAAAACTCGTGAATGGGATGAATATAGAACTTATGTTTCAGCTTGGGAAGTAGATAAATATTTGCAAAGATTTTAAATTTTGTTAAAAAATGAGCAAGAAAAAGTTTTCAAATGTTGTTTCCAAGATTACAGAAAAAACATTAACTTTTCCATATCTTAATGTTAAATCTTTACTTGGATACAAACGCTTATCTAACTTTTTTTCATTTAACAAGTGATGATCTTGAAGAATTGAAGAAGTTAGAAGTTATGATTAACAAATCTGATGGTATAAAGCTACTCTTACCTGAACAGACTTATGACGAATTTCAGAGAAACAGAGAAACTAAAATTGCCGATGCTTTAAAGAAATTTAAAGAGGAAAAGCTAAATAACCAATTTCCTCAAATGAGTAAAGAGTATCATGAGTACCATGAAATGAAGCGTGCCATTAAAGAATTTGATAAAAACAAATCTAAACTAATTGACAAACTAAACAAAGACATTTCAGGAAAGAATCTTGCTGCAGATAAAATCATAAATAATTTGTTTTCCGAGGCTTCGCGTTGTAAGACAAGAGGTTGGTACTTTATTTGCTCTAGATTGGCGAGTTGGGTTAATAACAGCCATTGTCTGGGCTTTGACGGTTTATATTAGTAAGTATTCTTCGTTGGGTGCTTTAATTGCGGTGCCACTTAGCCCAATTTTTATGTTTTTCTTTAAAGCGGGCAGTGAAGGACAATGGATTTATGTCGGTTATTGTATTTTAGGCACCGGTTATATTCAACGTTTACTAAGCGGCACAGAGCCGAAAATTGGATCGAAAAAAGAAAATCAATAACGGTTAGCATGAAACAAATCAAACATTTCAAATAACATTAAATTGCTAAAAAACGGATCACTGTAATAAGAAGTCGGTGATTGTTGTTGATTTAAGCTAGAAAATCCAAGATGAGAGACCTTTGTTTTTTCGCTAAATGGCTTATTATCTACTGGATTTAAAACATTAGTTTTACCCTCAGGACTTGCATTTGCTAAAACTTCTAAAGCTAAATAAGGATTTTTTAATTCATGAGCTGGCATACTTTTATCTATATGATTTATTTTGCCTAAGTATTCTTGAATTGCCCTCACTGTCGTCTCCTGTAATTCTCTCTTCTCAACTTCTTTGGACAAATCACCGTCTTGAAAAGCTTTTTCTGATAATTCGATGGGTTTTTCCAATCCTATTGAAAATAACTCTTCTAATTTCACTGCTGCTCTTTCTATGTCTAATTCAGTTAAGCCATGGATATAATGATTCCCATCCTTCATTAAAATATGAGTTTCCTTAATGTTTCCAGTATTTGGATTAATTTTTAAAGCCTCTAAAAAAGTATGTATATCATCTTTATGTTCTTGAGGAATATCTGCTCTAGCTAACCATTTCTGACAAAGTTTATAAATTTCACCACGGGATTGAATACTCCTTAAATGAGGATTATCTGCACTTGTGTAGTTTTCAATGTGAGATACAACTGCTTTTCGGATCTGCCCATTATGGTGACGTTCTAAGCCTAAAACTATTCCGCCAATTATGCCAGCTGTTGCTAAAAGTGATCCTGTAAGCCTAAGCAAAGGCGACATCGGTTTATTGTCTTCATCAGCAGAAATGTATATAACTTTGGGCGGTTGTTGATTAGTGTTTTGGCTGATTGGAGCTGTTAATTGAGATATGGCTGCTGAAGTATCAGGCGAAGAAAAACTTTTTGTACTAGCAGAAGCAGACTTGATTATATGTTGTTGTTTTTGAGGAGAAATTTTAAACATAAAATCAGCTTTAAAAACTTATGAAAAGTTAAGTTTTAAATAAATTAAGATTTATAGTATCACAGAATTTCAATAATTATTTATAAGTAAATCAGTTTAATTCTTAAGAATAATTTTCATCTAACTAAGTTTAGTTTATTGATTAATAGGAGGCATAAAACCCAAGCTTAAGGTTATAATTCCCTCCAGTCAAGTCTGAAACAAAATAAAACTTTGTGAAAATTGTCATAAAAGTAGGCACCAGCTCAATTACTGGCGCAAGCGGCACTGGGATTAATATTCAGCTAATTTCTGAAATTGTGGATTTGGTTTGGTTATTAAAACAAAAAGGTCATCAAGTTTTAATTGTCAGCTCCGGGGCAGTTGGGCTGGGTAGTCAAAGATTAGGTTGGACAGAAAAACCGAGTACTATTACGTTAAAGCAAGCAGCCGCCTCAGTCGGGCAAATTTTATTAGCTAACTTATATGAAGAGCATTTTCAAAAATATGGTCAGACCATTGGGCAAGTGCTTTTGACAAGGCATGGAATGCAAGATAAAGAAAGATATCTAAATGCTAGATTGACTTTGCGGGAATTATTGAAATTTGATGTAATCCCAATTATTAATGAAAACGACGTGGTAGCCGATGAAGAAATAAAATTTAGTGATAATGATTATTTATCAGCTGTCGTTTCCGAACTGGTTACCGCCGAACATTTATTCATTTTGACTGATATGGAAGGTTTATTCACCGAAGACCCACGAGAAAACCCGAATGCTCAATTAATTCAATTGGTCGAAGAGATTGACTTTGAAATTGAATCAAAAGCTGGAAATCGTGGTTCCAAATGGGGAACTGGAGGTATGGCTTCTAAGGTTCAAGCCGCAAAAATGGCTACTTCTTTTGGCACCACGGTGCATATTTTGGCGAGTCGTAAAACTCCTTTTATCATTGATGTCTTGGAAGGTAAAGCACACGGTACAACATTTCTGCCCCGCAGCAATCCGGTAGACGCTCGGAAAGCTTGGATTACGGGTGGAGCAACTACTAAGGGCAAAGTCATTATTGATAATGGTGCTTTAAATGCTTTAATCAAAGGAAAAAGTTTATTACCAATTGGGATAAAAAAAGTAATGGGCAAATTTGAAAGAGGAACCGCTTTAGAAATATGTTTTGGAGAAGATAATAATAAAACGCATATTGTAGCGATTGGTTTAACTAAGTATGATAGTGAAGATTTAAGATTAATTAAAGGCTATTCTTCGGAAGAAATTATTAAAGTTTTAGGTTATTCATACGGTAATAGTGCTATTCACCGAGATGATTTAGTAGTTTTAACTTCTTGAGAACTATAGCAATTTTGTTTTTTAACTTGATACTTTTAATCTGTTTTTGCTAGGTCATCTTAAGGAATCAGAAATATTATATTGGGAAATCACCAATTAAGGGAGGAGCAAATAAAGAAGTAAAATTAGCATCATAACCCTGCTGAACGTCATTATTAGAAATAACCCAAACTTGATAACCAAGCTCATCCGTGAAATTTCTATAAGCAAAACTTAATCCCATTGCAGAGTCTTTATCCAAGGCACGTATTATGTGTAGGCTCATGGCTGTATTTGGATCTAATTGAGCAACTTTTTCTAAATGTGATTTTATTTCTGTTTCCAATTTCTGGAAGAAAGACTTATCAGAACGGCTGAACTCAGAAATAGTCCATGATAGATCTAAGGCTGCAGGTCTCGCTGCCAAAGAGTATTTTATAGAGTTCAAATATTCATGTATATCACCAGAATGTAGAAGTATCGTTCTATTTTTTTTCTGTCCTTTATCTCCTACTCTGAAGTGGCTTCTCTCCCAAAAAGTTGCATGTTCCTTCATATAAGGTGGCAATTCTCTACTTACACTTAGAGAGCTAAGAACCGTAATTTTATTTTGTCTTTTTCTCCAGAGTACTGGCTGAGTAGAAGATCTTGAAGAAATTATCATTTTAAATTCAAATTCGTATTAATGAATAATTAATTGTACATACTATTCTGTGTTTTTTCAAGTTTAGTTATTTTTGTTGAACTGTTTTTTCAGCGGTTAAAACACCATTAATGCCCACAAAATAAGCAAAGAAAGCCGCAAAAATACCTTGAAAAACAATTACTGGGTTTTTAGGAAATTGGGAATTTGGGGAAAAGTAATTACAAAGCATAATAATTACAATAAAAATTATTAGTGAAACTAAGCCATATATCAAAGATTTAATTAAAACTGGTTTTAGCCAAGCTGTATTTTTCTGAAATCTATCAATTAAAACCTCTTTATTAACTGTGCCTTTGGTGAGGCCATTAAAAAGCCCAAAAAAAGTAGTCATCGATACAAGCAAAAAAGCCATAGGAGCAAATAAAGACATAATGGATGGATTACCAAGCCAGACAACCGACGAAACTTGCTTTAAAGTCCACCAAGGCATAAAACTATTAATGGCTAAATTAATCAAAAAGTCGCGTGGACCAGCTACCCAGTAAGCGAAATTTTTTATATTCAAATTCGAATAATTATTATTAGTCATTTTAGTGGAATTAAAGGAATTTTTAATTAATTTGTTTTTTGTGGTAAACATTTAAACATAGCTTTTGTTTTTTTATATTTATCCAAAATGAAAAATTCTAAGAAAATAATTTTTACCACTTTTATTTTACTAATTTTATTTATCCAATTTTCTTGCCAAAAAAAGGATGATACTCAAAATAATGAATTTTTAAAAAAAGCGGCCGTTAAAGATAGTTACCAAAAATATTTATTAGGGCTTTGGCGCGACCTAGACACTCAGCAAGAAAATATATTAAAACAGGCTGCTCAGAAAGATTTGGTGGGGGGAATTACCTTGGAAGAAATTAATTTAATGGAAGACAAGGCGGAACAAATGGCCAAAAAGAATTTATTAATTTGGGATGCTCCTACCGAAAAATATAAAATTACTAAAATCGGACAAGATGTTTTGCAAAAAGGAAAAGATGTCGCGGAACAAGAGTTTTCCGAAGATGATGTTTTAATTAACGATCAAAAATAAATATATTAAAAACTTTGAAATAATAATGATCGATAGCCATGCCCATTTAATTTATGATTCTTTTGACTCAGACAGGTTAGAAGTTATAGAGCGAGCAAAGAATATAGGAGTTTCTGCTTTTATTCACCCATGCGTGCATACCAAAGATTTGCCACAAATGCTGGCTTTGCAAAAAGAATTACCTTGGGCGAATATATTTTTAGCGGCTGGTATTCATCCTTGTAAAAGTTTACTTTATGAAGATAATTGTGCAGTTGAAATTGAAAAAGTGGCTTCAAGTAATCAAATTATTGCGATCGGAGAAACCGGGCTTGATTATTTTCATAAAGATTGCCCCGTGGAAATACAAAAAAAAGTTTTTGGGCTGCAATGCGACTTGGCTATAAAATTCAATTTACCTTTAATTATTCATTGCCGAGAAGCTTTTGAAGATACTTTACAAATTTTGAGAGGAAAAAATCCCCCGGCTGGCGGAGTAATGCACTGTTTTACTGGTACAGCTGAATATTCGGCTAAGTTTTGGGAATTGGGCTTTTATACTTCGTTTGCCGGTTGTTTGACTTATAAAAACTCAAAAGAATTACAAAAAGCAGCCCAAGAAATACCGCTTGAAAGGATTTTAATTGAAACGGATTGTCCATTTTTGGCTCCGCAAGCTCATCGGGGCAAAAGAAATGAATCAAGTTTTATTAAAGATATTGCCTTGTTTTTGGCTAACTTAAAAGAAATAAGCTTTGAATTGCTTGATGAAAAGACAATGGAAAATACCAAAAAATTGTTTCGGGTTTAAAGTAAAGCCACCAAAAAGTACTTTGAAAATAAGAGAATTTAATTAATTTGCTATTTTTTATGTTTATATTTATTTAATTATTTGAGTTTATGCTTGAGAAGACAACTTATTATTTTGAAGGCGAATTAGCTAAATTTGAAACAGCTTATAAACTGAACAATTTGCTCAGAGCGGTTTTTCAAGGAAAAGAGAATTATTTACAGAAAAAGTGCAGTATTAATAAACCAGAAAGTACAGCAGATTTAAAGGACGAGAAAGAAAATCCCGAAATTACAAAAAAATTATTAGATAATTACATACAAAAAAATATGAGAAAAATATGGGCAGTGATCTAAAAAGATAGATTAGAGTTAAATTTATGAAAAAGAAGTTTGAGAGAAGCATTAATCATTTCAATAGATTTGCTCCAGCACTTTGTTTTTCGATGAAATCTTGCTAAATAATGTCTAAT
>JAAFJH010000061.1 GCA_013298875.1 Synechococcales cyanobacterium bin2.concoct.b11b12b14.033 | reverse complement strand
TTAATAATTAAAAATATTAGCCTATTTTCTATTAATCTCTTTATCTTTCCTTAATATTTTTAATTAATTCTATTTAAGCTTTTTCTTATCTCTCTTTCAAATACTGTTTTTGTGCATTGTTTGCCATTCTGTGGAAAAATAAAATTCAATATATAACTCTTATGAATAAAAAAATGTCAACAGAAAATTTATTTTTATCTTTATGGGGTGAGAAAGTATCCGCAGAATCCTTTTTAGAAGAATTAAGCGTGAATGGACAGGCTTCAATTATTTTAAGAGAAATGGCTAAAGCCTTCCTGTTTAATAAAAGTTTTGCTAATTTTCAAATTGATTTTAGTAATTCGTCATCCAGACAAGAAATTTTTCAAAACTTTTGTAAAGTAGCTAATTTTCAAACACAAGAACAAATTGAGAATTTTTTAAGAAATGCCCAAGAAACGAGCGATTCTTTAGTTAGTAAATTAGTTTATCAAGAACAAATCAATAAGTTAAAGCATGTAATTGTAACTGAGGAAATAATTAATAAACAATTTGAGCAGAATAAAGCTTTATTAAATACAGCCCAGTTTGCGACTATTAGAGTAAAAGAAAAAGCTTTAGCTGAAAATATTTACAATCAAATTAAAAACGATATAAAGGACTTTTCAGACTTAGCTAAGGAACATTCTATAGATGAGCCAGAAGTCAAATTCGCTGGTGGAATGAGATATCGCCCATTTAACGCCTTACACCCGATAATAGCCAAAGCCTTACAAGATTTAAAGCCGAATGACATATCTGAAATTATTAGCCTAGAAGAAAAAGAATTTGCGATTTTGAAATTAATACACATTCACCCAGCTAAGCTTGAAGAAGAGTTAAAACTAAATATGCGTAATCAATTATTTGAAGCTTGGATTAATAATCAATTAGCCAATTCAAACTTAAAATTTACTCGTGAAGAAATAGCAGCTTAATTATAACTATTGCTTCAAAATTGCTTTGAATTGGGCAAACTTTGAGTTATCCTTAAAATATTGCATTTTTTAGATTTTGCATAATTAAAAGTTAAAGTTAAAGTTAAAGCTTTGAATCAATAAATATGAAATTATCGGAATCAGAAAAAAAATTTATTTTACACTGGGGGGAAATGGGTGGCAAATGGGGAATTAATCGAACAGTTGCCCAAATTCATGCTCTTTTATTTTTGTCACCTAATGCTTTAAACGCTGAAGATATTTCAAATACTTTAACCATTGCCAGATCTAATGTCAGCACTAGCATTAAAGAACTGCTCAGCTGGGAAATAATCAAAGCAATTCCTCTTCTTGGAGACCGACGTGAGCATTATGAAGCCTTAAAAGATGTTTGGCAAATGTTTCGGATTATCAGCGAAAAGCGTAAACGCCGAGAAATAGACCCAACTGTGAATATTATTAAAGAATGTTTGGCTGAAAAAGGAAACAATGATAATGAGTTAAATGAATATTCAAGAGAAAGGCTGCAAAGCTTAATGGAATTTTTTGAAATAATTTTAACTTTTTATGATACTACTAATAAATTACCAACTAATTCAATTATTCAACTTTTAAAAATGAGCAAGCAAATGGATCAATTTTTAAAACTAATATAATAAAGCGAATAAACAATTTGCACAAATCAAGGAATTAATGCTAAATTTAATGACCTAATTTGTTATAATGAGCCAGTGTAGCTCAGGGGTAGAGCAACGGTTTTGTAAACCGTGGGTCGGGGGTTCAAATCCCTTCACTGGCTATTTGTAATATTTTATGGGTAGGTGCCCGAGTGGCTAAAGGGGGCGGTCTGTAAAATCGCTGGCTTACGCCTACGTTGGTTCGAATCCAACCCTGCCCAAATTTTTAATTTTATATTATAACCTTCGAAGCTATCCATTCATCAATGATAATAGCTAAGTCAAAAGCATGCATTGATTCTTTCCAACCTGGTTCATGCCCAACCCCATTTTGAATGATTAACTTAAAATCTTTATTTAATTTTTCCATCAAATCCGCCCAAATTAAAGGTTCTTTTAACTTCATAATTCCATCCGATTCGCTATCAGAGCCGAGCCAAGTTAAACATGGTTTATTAAGCGGCCAAAAAGCTTTTCTTTCTAAGCCATGAGCATATTTTTGTAAATTCCATAAAAATCTTGGGTTTATTAAATCAGTCTTATAATCACTTAATTCTGGTCTTGAAGAGTGTCCATGCATATAAACAGCCCAGTCTCTATCCAAAAGACCATTCCAAATAAAATTAAAAAAGTCGCTAACTTTAAAATGTTTTTTATCACCTTTAAAACCCGGACTTAAAAATATACAAGCATTTAAATCTTCCGGACGACTTCTTAATAAATCGATACAACCAAGGCTATGTCCCAGCCCGATAATTGGTATTTGGGAAGTATTTTCTTCTTTAATGACTTGGTGAGCTTTTAAAGTTAAATTAATTCTCTCAAACGGATTATTTCTATCTTTCGCATCTAAAGTGTTAATAACAAAAACTTCATAATTTAATTTGGCCAATTGATAACCAATAAAAGGCTCTTTAATATGTAAATGCCTAGTTGCTATTCCAGGATTAATAATAATTTTGGCTTTTGGTTTTTTATTAGCAGCCTCCAAATGAAATATTTGAGGATAATCTTCATAAAACAAGTTAATTTCTTTTTTGGTTAAATAGTTAGTAGGAGGCATAAAGCAAATAATTATTATTTTGAAAGTTAAGGATGATAATTTGCAAAGTATTAAATTAATTATAAAGGAAGATTATTCATTTTTAATTAAACGGAATTAGACTTACCGTAATTTCAAGCTAGCTTTAGCAAAGTCAACACAATTAATTAATTTTATAATCCAGACAAAAATTCTTCGCTTTGTTGCTTGCAAATGGCTTCACAAAAATTATAATAAAACTTTTCATATTGGTGAGATATTTTATAACTTTTAAATTTAGTATTTGCAAAAAGCTCAGATTGCTGCCAAATTAAATCCTCAGTACTTTTTTTGCAAGCCAAGGTTGGTGAATTGGAATATTCAGTCATAAATTGTATTAAAGCCGCTATTAAACTAGATTTATGCCTTCCATCCAAACAACTAATATAAGCTTTATTTTCTTTGTTTACTAAAACCAAATTATTTAAAATATTAGCTAAAGAAATAACACTTTCACCTTTCAGATAAGCCACTGGATAAATAGGAGTAAATAAATAATTAAAACCAAATAATTTGCCTTCCACTAAAGAATGAGCCAAAAAGTCAGTATTAATAATAGTTTTAATTTTTAAACTTTGTAAAAATTTTTGGTTTTCAGTTTTATAATAATTTTTATTTCCCCGCATTACACACTGATTAACCGGAATTAAATATAAATTTTGGCTTTCTTTTAAAAAACCACTAACCCCAAAATCCGTATAAGTAGCTTGATAAACTTTATTTTTAATTTCTTGAGGCAAAAAATAATAATTTGGATAACAGCTCTTGCTACTAATAATTAACTTATTAATGGTTTCATTTTGCTTGGCTTCCACGTTAAAGCTCATAAAAAGATACGAAATTATCCACAAGAATAAGTACATCAAACTTCTCCAATTTAAATTAATTGGTTTTTTTGGATATAGTTTTTTTCTTATAAGCTTCTCTAATTTTGCGTATAACATCATCAACTTGGTCGGGTGCAATTACTCCATAAGTAGATTCTGCATCTAAACTACCAAAACGCTCTTCTTTAACTAATTCATTACCCTTAATAACTAATCTTTCTCCTTCAGAGGTAACCCAATTGCGTGGCTGCCAAGATGGAGTTACTTCTTCCTCTGACTCATCTTCATTGCCCTCATGTGGAAATTGATTGATTATAATTTTTGCATCAGGCTTTGAATCTCTCGAAGAACTTGAATTATTAAATAGTTCTTCAGATAAAAATAAAGAAGCTAAGTTGGTTCCAGGTAATGTGTCACTAAGAGGTTTTTTAGGCCTGGTGTCTATTTTTTTAGGAATACGAACCATCGTGGAAGGAAATTTAATATTTTCAGTAGCCGAGATTGCATCTTTATTTTTTGGTGGCCTACCCGGACGTCTTTTAGCAATAGGTGTGTCCAGACTTAAAGAGAAAACATCATCAGGCTCTTCCCCAGGAACTATTCCGGAAAAAGCGTCTGCTATTTCATCTTCTAAATCTTCAGGAGTTGCGGGGAAATCATCTTCTAAATCTACATTCAAACTTTTTACAGGATTACTTTTTTCTTTTTTTCCTTTGAGCTTTTTTAAAAGAGCTGTTTTTAAATCTTTCTTCTCTGGTTTCGATATACTGTCTTTTTCTTTAGGTTTCACCAATTTCTCCGATAATTCTTCTTTCTTTTTACGTCCTCGTTTTTTCTTAATATCGGACGATTCGGCAGGTGAATTATCTTCAATATTAATTAATTCTAACGGATTAATAATTGCTTTTTTCTGATTAGTTTTTGTTTCTATTTTTTTCTTTACTTTTGATTTTTCTTCAACTTTTTCTTGACTGCCCAAGGAATTTTGCTTAGATGTGGTTTTTTTCTGTGTTGGAGAAATATTCAAAAGTTTAGATTTATTTTTTTTACTTTCAACTTTACTCTCAATTTTCCCTTTTAATTTCTCATTTTCTTTTAATCTGGGCATTGATTTCTTCAAAGGCTCTTCTACTTCACTGGAAGCTGTCTTTTTCTCTTTATTAGGATTAGAATTGCTTTTTTTACTTTTAGACAAAGACTTTAAAAGGCCAAAGTTATCAATAACTATTAAGTATACATTATGCAGCAATAAAACGCAAGACGCAAAACTTAAAAATAACTCACACAAATACTTGAAAAAGATATGGTTTTAATTTATGATAGAAAATGTATGTATTAATATGTGTTCCTGATGTTTAACTTATTCAATATAAATGGAATTAATCAATATGTTTTTAAAGCGGGTTCAATAGAGTTTCCGGCTAAGTTTTATGCCAATCCAAAAATTATTAATTTAGATTCATTGGCTGGCCAACAGGAAAAGTGTCAGATTACTGATTTAATGGACAAATTGATTAAATTAAAAATAGAATCCCATGTCATTGATTGTTTTGCTAGGCAATAATTTATGGCTTGCCTGAATAATTAGCAGGCTGAAAGCCTTCATCTTCATCATCTTCATTTATGCTTAAAGAATTATCACTATTTTTAAAAGCCATTTCTTGGTCTAAAATGCCACCCAGTGAAATCAAACCGATAGCACGCAATTGATCAACTTGCGATTGATTATATTGCACAATAGCTCTGACTTTATTTACTAAAGCATTTACATAATTTCTTTGAGTATCAATTAAGTCAATATTTGTACCAACTCCATTTTGTAGTCTAATGCGAGCTAATTTAATAGCTTCCGTGGCAGCTTCTAATTGTCTTTCGGCGGCAGATATTTGCTTGTCGGCAGCACTACTCCTTAAAAAAGCATCTCTAACTTCTGTTTCCACCGATAAGATTTCATTTGACAATTCCAAACTGGCTTGATTAGATAAAGCACGACTTTGATTAATAGGAGAAATTTGCCCTAAGCCCAGGCCAGTCAAAAGTGGCATTTGCAGACCAATCTCACCCAAACCCAGAGCTTTATTACCAAAATAATTTAATGAATCAGTAAATGAACGATCATTTCTTTCAGTCATTATTCGAGCATTTAATTGCGGGGTAATTGCAGAGGCTATTGATTCAGTTACTCTTTTTTTGGCGGCTTTCACTGCAAATTGACGACGGCTAATATCTGGGCGATTCGAAAGTGCCATACTTACCAAATCATTCATAATATATTCGGGGCTAATGAGCGTTTTTTTATAAATTTGGCTTTCTTCTAATCTTAAATCAGTGCCTAAGGGCATATTTAAAGTATTTAATAATTGAATTTCAGCAATACGTGCATTAGATTGTTGAGCAATCAAAGCTAATTCATTTTCGGCCAATTGTTCTTTGGCTTGCAAAACTGAAAAACGAGTTCCTACCCCTGCTTCTTCAAGTTTTTCATTTAGTTTTAATTGTATATTTGCTTGTCTAACAGCTTCTATTCTAACGGCTAATTCTCCCCGGGCTTTCATAACATCATAATATTGATTGGTGATTTGCTTCATTAAATCTTGAAAAGCAGCTCCTTTTAATTTGGAAGTTGCCATCCAGTCATAATAAGCAGCCATTGCACTGAATACTTCTGCCGGAGCTAAGCTATAAGATATACCCAATTGGTTTTGATGACGGGTGCCAACTTGTGAAAGGTCTCTTAGATTATAATTAGAAAAAGCGTCTGGTAAAAGCCCTGAAGTATTTCCCCAAAAACGCCATTTATCACGAATAACCGTTTGATCTACTATTCTTAATGGTAAATTAGAATCTAAGCCGATTAATAAAGCTTTTTCAAGGCTCAAATCTAAAATATCAGGAGAATTTATGTCTAATTCAATTGGATCTAAAATGTCGGAGGCAAATCTTTCTGATAAAGGCTGATCCAAGGGTAATTGTGATTCTAGGTTTATACCCGCTGGATCTTTATTTACATTGCTATCATTTAATAGAGAATCATTATCTGAGTCGGTTTCATCACTTTGCTTTTTCACTTCCTCTAAAATTTCAAAAGCTCTTTTTGGATTATAATTTTTTACTTTTAAATCACTTGCTGGCACTGAGACAATTGGCGTAACCGAATTAACTTCTTTTTTAATATTAGTAGCCGTTGTTTGATTTTTTATTTTTAAGTCTGGATCATTTTCGTCAAAATCTCCCCAAATACTTTTAGTTTCCTGGTTTTCTTCATTCGCTGAAGCAGGCTTACTTAATACGGTATTGCCATGAATAATAATGCAAAGCAAAATCAAAAAAAAGTATAATTTAGACTTAAATTCTTTAAATACTTGTTTGTGGCTCATAATCAAGTTAGTAAAAAAATTATTATAAAACATTTAAGGTTTCTTTATATCTCATGCCACGGTTTCCTGAAAAGTATAAATATTATTTAAGTCTATTAAGTGCTGCTTTATGTTATACAGTTTTGGTATTAAGTAATGCATATTTAACTCAAATTCATATTAGTCTTTTTGAGCAGATTTTTTGGCGTCTTGTTTTTGGCATTTTATTATCAGGTTTAATTTGTGCTTTTCAGGCTGATTTTAAACTTGAAAAACAAGAATTAAAATATTTATTAATTAATGCTTTTATTTTTTTAGGGGCTTTTATTACTTTTGCCGGCGGTATTTATTGGGGGAACTCAATTGCAAAGGCGGTTGCACTAAATTATTCTTATCCATTAATTGTAATTATTTTGTCTTACTTATTATTTAAAGAATTACCTTCCATTAAACATACAATTGGTATCTTAATTTCTTTGCTCTCAGTAGCGCTTTTGATTGAGGTTTGGAAAATTAAAAATTTAAGTCAAATTGAATTAGGAGATTTTGTGGCTTGGCTTAATTCGTGGTTTTATGGCGGTATTTTAGTTTTTGGACGCAAATTAAGACTTAGCACTAATTTAAAGCCTTTTAAAACTATTTTTTATAGCCATTTATTGGCATTGCCACTTTTATTTATTGTGAGTTTTATCATTAGCTTTTTTAACGAACAGCTTTTACCAATTCAAATTCAGACGGGTTTTAATTTGCAAAATTGGCTAATAATTATAATTTCAACCTTTTTAGGCAGTATTGCTCCATTGGCTTTAATTTACTTTGCTATTTCTAAAGTTAATCCTTTAATTGCTAGTTTAATTTTATTAACGGAGCCTCTCTGGGTCTATTTAGGTGGCTTATTATTTTTTAATCAATATTTGTCAGGTTCAGCTCTAATTGGTATTTTGGGTATTATTAGTGCAGTTTTATTAATTTAACTTTCTTCTTTAATTTCGGCCTTAACAGTTTGAAAACCCGCATTAATCCCATTACCAGTTGCAACAAAAGCTTTTTTAATTTGGCGGCCAATAAATTTAACCGTTTTAAACCTTTTTGGGCAAGCATTAACCGGGCTTGGATTAGTGAATAAATTGGCATTAAAACCAGCTAATAAAATTCCAAATAAAAATAATTTTTGGGTAAGTTTCATTTTTTCATCCTTTATGTTTAGGTATTTTTCTTAATCGACCGAATAAAGGATTTTTTTAGAGAGATTTCCCTTTTAACTACAAATTTATTTGATGGAAGAATTATAACTTTCTAGTGGCCTGAATAAAGGCCTGTACATTTTCAATTTTGGCTTGAGGCGTAATTCCATGACCCAAGTTCATGATATGACCATATTTTAACTGTCTGGCTTCCTGAACAATAGCTTGAGTTTGGGTTTTCACGATTTCTGTATTATCTAAAGTCAAAATTAAAGGGTCTAAATTACCTTGTAAAGCCACAATTTTATTATTTTTATTAGTCTCTAAACGTAAGGCAGCTGCCGCCAAAGAGGTTTTCCAATCAATACTTAAAATAGAAGCTCCACAGTCGGCTAAATGCTGAATATATGGGCTAATTCCTTTTATATATAGTATTTTAGGCAAATCAACTGGCAATTCTGAAAATATAAATTTAAGGCTTGGTAAAACAAATTCCAGAAAATCCCTTTCGCTCAATTCTCCAGCCCAAGTATCAAATAATTGTATGGCATCCACTCCAGCCTCAATTTGAGCTTTTAAATAATTTATCGTCATTAAGCTCAATTTATGCATTAAAGCTTTGGTTTCAGTTGGTTTCAGCCAAGCTTCTTTTTTTGCTTTGTCGCCAAATTCTCCTTTTAAAGCAGCTGAACGAGTACCACCTTCTAATATATAATTAGCCAAAGTCCAAGGAGCACCGGCAAAGCCCAAAACTGCCACTTCCAAATTTTTAGCTTGTAATTTCTGTTTTAAAATTTTAATGGCTTGGCAAGTAGCCGCAATATTTTCACCAATTTTAAAATTATCAATTTCCAAATCCCCCGATATTTTAATGCCGCCGGTGTCTGGAAATTCAAGGCTCAAATTAAAATCCGCTAAAGGTAATAAAATATCTGAAAAAATAATAGCTGCGTCCAAGCCAAAAATTTCAACTGGCTGAACAGACACTTCTGCGGCTAGGTCAGGGTTTCGACATAATTCTAAAAATTTTACTTTTTGGCGTATATTTCGGTATTCCGGCAAATAACGACCCGCCTGCCGCATAAACCAAAGAGGAGGAATATTCTGCTTTTCCCCTTTGCAAGCTGCTAAAATCAATTCTTTACTCGATAACATTATTTATTTATTTTCTGCTTAATTTTATTTTTTTCAGTATCCACTTCTGGCTTTACTTCACCGATCATAGAAGATTTAATTGTAATATCATCATCGACAAAAGCTTTGATTTTAGTGCCTTTGACTATGCCAGCTTCACGTCCTTTAACTAAAAGACCAGGCAAACCAAAAATAACTGTCATGGCGACTGTTTTACCAGTTTTATCTGAGCCATTTCGGCCTAAGCCAGACCTTAAAGAAACTTTTTGCTCGTCAATCGCTCTGACAGAAGAAATTTGCAAGCTAATATTTCCACCTTTACCAATTCTTTTAGCTCTTTCCACGGCACTAATCGAACCTTTAACCGGGCTACCTTTGGCAATGACAATTCGATCACCAATAATTATATCTTCAGCAATTTCCGCTTCAATCGGCTGACCAATAGCAGTATTAGAAGACGATATGCTTTTATTTAAAACTATTTCAATTGGAGTTTCTTCTTTTAATAAAAGACTTTTTTCTTCAGCGGATAAACTTGCTATTGGCAAAAAGCTGACTAAACCCACAAAAAGAGACAAAAAAATAATTGGTGTTTTTTTCATTTATATCAAAACTTTTTAAACTAACTTTATGCCTTCAAGTTTAACTAAGCTTAAATGGAACTGCAAATATAAAATAAAAAAACTTGAGAATTCAATCTCATTTAATAAATACAACAAATTTAAAATCTTCGGAGAGAGAGGGATTCGAACCCTCGATACGGTTACCCGTATACAGCATTTCCAATGCTGCGCCTTCAACCGCTCGGCCATCTCTCCATTTTTCTAACTAAATAGAATAAAAAATATATCATCAAAAGGCTTTTATAAGCAATTCTTTATTTGGGGAGAATTCTGAATTTAAAGAAATTATTAAATGTCTGAAAATCCCCTACTAAAGCCAAAGCTAATTGACACATTAGAAAATATTATTTTAACTAATTAGAAATTAAACTTGGGTAATTGTTTCTAATTGCGGGAAGTTTTCGCATAACATTCTCTCAACACCCATTTTCATAGTCATAGAAGAACTTGGGCAGCTTCCACAAGCACCAACTAATTCTACTAATAATTCGTATTTTCCATTAGCTAATTTATTAAAACCATGAATAGCCATATCTCCGCCATCCATCATTAAAGCTGGTCTAATTTTTTCATCAATCAAATTTAAAACTTCGGCCTGAAAAACTTTTTCTTGCTCTTCGGTCATTTCAGTAACTTTATTTTCTATTTCAGTATTCATTTATTTTATTTTTTAAAACTACTGGTTTAATTTTACTTTAATATAAGTAATCAGTTTAATTAAATTTAATGCTATCTTTTATTAAATAAATAATTCTAAAGTCAAAGGGGACTTCAGTATAAATTTGTTAGAGTTGTAATAAGTATATTATAATTAATTTAAATTCCTTAATAAAATCTTAACAAACAGATTTTTTAGGATTTGCTCAATCTACAAATTTATATACATTGTCTGAATTCGAGGCTTAAATAAATGCAATGCTAGGACAAACTTTGACAACCTCTTCCATCATTAATCAGGCGGCTAATACTAATACCGAACAAGTTAGAGCAATTAAGGCTTTACGTGAAAAACGTATGTTTAAGCTTATTTGTGGAGCAACCTATACCGACTTTGAGGCAATTGTAAAATACAGCCAAATATTTACCCGAGCAGGGGCACATATAATTGATATTGCCGCTCATCCAACGATTGTGAGTGCTACCAAAGAAGGAATTGAGAAAGCAGGTGTTAGTAAAGATAAACAGCCGGCCATTATGGTTAGTTTAAGTTTAGACCACAAACAAGACCCCCATTTTAGACGTATAGAATTGAATGAATCTTCTTGTGATACTTGTGGGGTTTGCATACCAAATTGCCCGACCCAAGCTTTTAGTATTAAAGAAGGCAAATTAGCTTATCAGAAAGAACGTTGTTATGGCTGCGGTGCTTGTGTGCCTTTGTGCCACGTTGATGCTTTAACTCCAGTGCCTATTAAGGCTTTTGAACCTGCCATATTACCTGAACTGTGGGATTTAGGTGCCAGATGCCTTGAAATTCACGTTGGGCCAAATTTTTATTGGTTTGAGTCTTATTTGCAAAAAATTCGCGAAATTTCTCCCCAACCATGGTTAATTTCAGTTTGTATTGGTAGTGGATTTTCTTCCTTCAATGAAATTCAAGAACAGGCTCGTGAAATTTATAATATACTCGGAGAAGGGGCTTTAATTCAGGTAGATGGCAAACCAATGACAGGCTATAATAAACAAGATTCATCAATGCTGCAATCTTTAGCAGTGGCTGAAGCAGTTCTTGAGACTAATACTCATGTTTTTGTGCAAGTATCTGGAGGCATTAATGATCGCATAAAAGGTTTACTGAGCCAATTTGATTTGAGAGTGCATGGAATTGGTATGGGAAGCTATGCTAAAAAATTGATTGAACCTTACTTAGACGATATAGAAACAGCGGTTCAAATTGCTAGTAAATTAGTTTCTTCAGCCAGACCTTATTAATAGAGTGGGTAGGCAAAAAATGCTGAAACTTCTCTTTTAACCAGTCAATTCCGCGAAAGAGAAGATCGGATTTTCATGCAATTGGAGCAAAATATTCTTCGACAAATAAAAACTGATATTCAATTAACGTGAGTTCGATAAAAATCAAAGTTTAAAATAATCAACAGAGAAAAAGTTATCGTTCTAAAGAATTTCACTTTAAAAGCCCCCTCCGCCCCCTGAAGGGGGAACTTAAGCAATGTTAAGTTGTGT
>JAAFJH010000060.1 GCA_013298875.1 Synechococcales cyanobacterium bin2.concoct.b11b12b14.033 | reverse complement strand
GTTAGCCCATCAGACAAATATACCAAATAGTTATCTTGGGTTCTTTAATTTTATTTAGGCCTAATTACTTTTGCCTTTGGGTTTTCTAGCGGATACAAATTAATTCTCATATTAGCGGAAATAACTGGTTCACGGCTCAAAACAGGCATAATTTCTAAAGCTATTCGTCTATAACTAAGCCCCACGAAAGGAAGTGGAGAAGGAGTAAAACCTAATATATTAAAAACAGGCGTATTTTTATACCCATAAACCAAGCCAATTTTATAACCAGCCTGAAACTTTAACTTAGAATGTAAAATAGGAGTATCAATTATGGTTCGGCCAAAGCCCAAGAAAACACTTTGTTTATTATAACTATTGGTAAAAGTTGAAGCAATAAAGCCTTTGTATTGCAAGCCAATTAAATTATGATTCCATCTACGCAGCCTTCTATCCTGTGTATTTGTGTGGTAACTAAGCATACCCGCCAAAATCCCATTATCTACCGGCTCTCCCCAAGCAAATTCGGCTGCTCTTTTAAGTGGTGAGCGATAATAAATTACTGGCTTCGGTTTAATGTTGGAAGAAATATCATTATCATCTACAAAATCTTCGCTAATATTTTCTTCGTCGATTAATAAATCATTATTTTCATCACTTTTAATAATATTAGTTTCTGATTGAATATTTTTAGCTTCGTTTGTAATTGCCTCTGAATCTATCTCTTCAGATTTAACTGAAAAACTTGTAAACAATAGAAACAAAAATACAAGGTAGGTTGTTGGCATTTTATAATTGAGTTTTTTTATATTTTTAAATTCAAAGAATCAGGTTTTATAGAATTTGTTCCATGAAAGTCTAGTTTTAGACAGGAGCTTGATGTTGTCCTATTTTATGAAAATATCTTCTTAGTTCTGCCAAAGCGGATCTTAAACGCCTTGAAGTTTGCATCTGAGAAATTTTATGTCTTTTTGCATATGAAGCCTGAGTTTGTTCGTTTAAGAAAATCTCTTCAATAATTTCACGGGCTTGAGGTGTCACATTTTTAAGAGCATCTTGCAAAACTAAACGATGTTCCTGTAGATGTATAAAGCCTTGATATTTAGTATCCACCAAAGTATCCAAAAAGACTTGGTCATCTGAATTGTCGCTAGAAAGAGTTTGATCCAAAGAAATTAAAGTTCTTCTTCTTTCCACTTCAAAAGCTTCTTGTATTTTTTTTGGTTCAACTTCTAAAGCACTTGCTAGCTCCAAATCAGTCGGTTCACGGCCGAATTCATAAGTTAAAGCTTGAGTCATACGACTAATTCTAAAATTTAATTCAACTAATTCACGCGGAGCCCTAAATAACATAGCCCGGTCACGGCAATAATGTCTCATTTCCCCGGCAATTAAATGTGTAAAATAAGTAGTGCATTTAGCTCCAGCCGTCGGATCGAAGTTTTCAATGGCTTTTATTAATCCAATACAACCAACCTGAATTAAATCATCTACTGAGTCAGTGCTTCTTCTAGCCAAACCATTTGCAATTCTTTTGACAAGCCCAATGCAGTGCTTAATGATTAAATCTTTAGTGCCGGAAGCTTTGGTTTGTCGATACTCCGCCAATAAAGAATGAACTAAATCGGTGTCTACATCCGAACGAGTATAAGTGCTTGCTTTCTTTGTTTGCATAAATATAGAATAAACCTCTGCATATAATTATAATATTCCCATTAAAAGGTAAAACCCTCTATGAGCTAGATTTTCCCATACTAACAAAAATTAAATGCTTTTTTGAATGAATTTATAAATAAAGTTGAAAATATAAATAAAAAAAATAATTCTAAGCTTCTTCCTGACTATCAAAGAACGGTTTTAAGAAATAAATTACATTTGGATGTCTCAGTTTTTTCAAAGCAGAGGCTTGTATACGGCGGGCTTGTTCATGTGAAATTTGTATTTTCTCAGCTACTTCTCGAAGCGTATACTTGTGCCCATCATATAATCCATAATGTAATTCAACAATTTGCTTTTCTTCATTATTTAAATATTTACTTAATGACTCATTGATAGTATTAGATAAGCTTTGATTGAAGGCATGAGCCTCTGGAGATTCAGCTTTTGTATCTGGTATTAAATCTGATAATAAACCTTCTGAGTCATCATCATTAATTTTAAAATCTAAAGAAATTGGGTTTTGCATATTAGCCATTAATCTTTTGATTTGACTAACAGGCAATTCCATTAAGGAAGCTAATTCCTTTTCATTTATTTCTCTTTTTAAAAGCATACTTCCTTTTGCCATCAGCTTTTTCAAATGATTCATTTGCTCGACCATGTGAACTGGCAAACGCATTAAACGAGATTTATCAGACAAGGCTCTCGTAATACCTTGCTTAATCCACCAAGTTGCATAAGTCGAAAATCTAAATCCTTTGGTATGGTCAAATTTTTCAGCCGCTTTAATTAAGCCAATATTTCCTTCTTGAATTAAATCGATAAAAGGTAGACCTTTATTGATATATTTTTTTGCAATACTAACTACCAGCCTTAGATTGTGCTGAACCAATTTTGTTTTGGCTTTTAGATTACCTTCTTTAACTTGCCGAGCCAGTTCAATTTCTGTCTGGGCGGTCAAAAGAGGTATTTTATTAAGGTTTTTTAGATAAACTTTTGTCGAGTCAAGTGCTTCATCTAATAATAAGTTTTTTGTTTCTGGTTCTAAAGCTTCTTCTTCCAAAGTACTTTCAAAACCAATACTTAAGCTTAAAGAAGGAAAAGTTGCGTCTTCTAAAGCAAAGTTTTCAATTTGATTATCGTTTAAATTTAATTCTACTTTATCTTTTATATTTCTCATTGCTTCTCCGATCTTACCCTAATTCAAATTCAGATCACTCGTTCTATTCTATCACCTACAAATTCTCATTTAGAATAATTAATAAGTTTTAAGCTTTGATTAACTATTCAAAATCCTCATGATAAGTTACTAATATGCCTAATCGTCTCAAATTATAACTATTTCATTAATTTTTTTAATTAGTTTTGTCATCTTTAACCATAACTTTACGTAAAGCTTCAACAAAATCTCGCACAAATTTAAATTGTGAAAGTACCCAACCTAAAGCTCCAATTAAAGCACAAGTCCCAGAAATTAAAAATAATGAACCTAAAAAAAACATTGTTCCAATCAAAGCCATATCTAAAGCAAAAGTGCTGGGGGCTTCTGGCTTTGATCTCATCAGAAAACTTGCCGTAGTAGCTTGTTTTGAATTAATTGAAGTTGATTTTGTTGTTTTAATGTTATGAGTACGTAAATATAGTGGGGATGATGGTTTTTTAACAGTAGTAATGTATGACATGTTGTTGAACCTATTGAACCTCAGGCTAGTTAAAAATGCTTTAAAATAATTTTAATAAAGTGGTTGTTTAGATAGATTTTGTAATTTTATTAATCCAATCTTAATGATATAACCTTCCATACTTTTATTCAAGTAAATACTTTATACAGACACAATTTTTAAGTTTGATTTTTATTACAAGCAAGAACCTTTAATAGGGCTACGCCCATCGGTATTTAAACAGAAGAAATTACTATCTGGCTGTGACTCACTCCCCTGGGAAAAAGGAATACTGGCGGAATTAGCATTATTTTCAAAATTGTTATAGCCTGCCCCCAAATTAGCAGGGCTTTTATAAGTTGGTGAATAACCACGCTTGCCACTATAAGGTATAAAACTAGAGGTTGCACAAGCACTGAGCTTGCAAGGTAAAAAGCTTATTCCATTTGGGTTTCGGCAGTCTAAAAACAAAACTTGCCCGATGAAAGCACTTCTTGAAAAAATAGATTCGCGTGTTTTGGTCGCACAAACATTACAACGGTCTAGTCGTCCGGCAAAATCTTGTGAGCAATCTCGCCCAGGTCCACAACGACCAGCCTGAAACATTTCCATTCGAGCCACTAAATCTTCATTGGCTGGCAAACCAGTACTCGCTAAAGCTTGGGTGGCCGCAGCATCTCCCTCCCGTCTGAGGCAATATTTCCAATTTGGCCCTCCGCCAGCTGGGCAAAGCCCCGAGTCTGCATTAGTACCCACTAAAAGAACTTGTTGTCGATTACCATTTTTATCAATCACGGTTTCATATTGAGTTTTATCTATTTCGCCACCTTGTGGGTCTAAAAGCCTAAGTTGAATATTTGTTTTGTCGGGAGTATTTTCAAAATATGTTTCAGGATGGGCGGTTTCATTGCGAAAAATAGCATTGACTAAAGGTTGCATAATTTTCATATCAGTTCCAACACCAATTGCACCTTGATTAACATCTGATCCAACTCCTTTAACAGGGCTAGGCATTAAATTACAGGCTCTTTGAGCAGCTAATTTGGTAATTCGGTCTAATTCTTGCCCCTGATTATTATAAATTAAAAGCTCTACGACTAAAGGTACCAGAAGACCAAAAGTAACAAATAAAAATATAATCAAACCGATATAGTCATGGATAGCACCAGTTTCATCTTTGATTAAGTGTTTAAAATTATTTAACAAGGTGTAAATATAAAATCTCTGTAAAAGTATTAATTCCTCATTTACAGATAAAATTAAACCTAATTCATTCAGGGAAATTACTATTTCTCGGCTTCAGCTTCTTTTAAACTAATTTCAGCTTTTTTTAACATAGCTTCAGATTCTTTTAAACCAGCTTGATCATTATTTTTTTTATATAATTCAACGGCTCTTTTAAAGTGAGGCAAAGACTTAGCGTAAAAATCATGTTTAGCGTAAAACATAGCGGCATTGTATTCAGCTTCCGGCAGATTAGGATTTAATTCAATGGCTTTTTTAAAATCTTCAATAGCTAGGCTTAACTTGCCACCAGCATAATAAGTTGCTCCTCGGTCAATATAAAAATGTGCTTCTTTCGGGCTGAGCTTAATGGCTTTATTCATATCATCAATAGCAGCCTCATGATTGGTAAGTTTACTTTGGGCTAAAGCTCTGCGATTATAAAAAATCGGATTTTTCTGATTTAATTTTATAGCCAAATTATAATCTTCAACTGCTTCGCCAACTTCACCTATTTCCTCTTTGGCAACACCTCGATAATAATAAACTTCGGCAATTCTTGAATCATTAGGATTGGCTTTAATGGCTTTATTATAAAATTCAATGGCTTTATCGTATTTTTTTTGCGAAAGCTTAGTATTGCCAATTTCGATATATTGTTCGGTTTTCAGGCAAGAAGTTAAAAATAAACTACCAAAAATTATATATATTATTGTTTTTTTCATAACCAAGCCTGTTTTTCCGTTTCACTTTTATTTGTAAATGATAAAACTTTTTCTTGTTTACTTGAATTTTGCAATAAAAGTTTATTATTAACTTCAATAATTATAAAAATTAAATAAAATCAGTAGGGAGCAAAAATTATGATAGTCGTAATGGAGACCAACGCCACCTTAGAGCAAATTAATAAAGTTGTTTCTCGGAGCGAAGATTTGGGGTTTAAAGCCATTATAAATAAAGGTGAAATTCAGACTGTAATCGCTTTAATTGGGGATGAAACTAATTTGTCGAATACTGATTTACTTGCAGAATTAGGTGGTGTTATGAAAGTTGAAAGAATTCAAGTTCCTTTTCGTTTAGCTAGTCGGACTACTCAGTACGCTGATTCAGTAATTGAAATTTTACCAGGCCTTAAAATTGGCGGAGCGGAAGATTTAGTTGTTATGGCTGGGCCTTGTTCGGTTGAGTCTGAAGAAGGAATTATATTAACTGCCAAGGCCGCGAAAGCTAATGGAGCTAAAGTTTTAAGAGGCGGAGCTTATAAACCAAGAACGGCTCCCAGAACGTTTGAAGGCTTAGGGGAATTAGGCTTAAAATTTTTACAACAAGCCAAAGATGAAACTGGCTTAGCTATTGTGACTGAAATCATGGACATTCGGGATTTAGATTTAGTTTATAAAACAGCTGATATTTTGCAAGTTGGAGCCAGAAATATGCAAAATTTTTCGATGCTAAATGAATTGGGTAAAATCGATAAACCAATACTTTTAAAACGTGGTATGGCTTCCACCGTAGATGAATGGTTATTGGCGGCTGAAAGGATTATGCATCATGGAAATAATAAAGTAATTTTATGTGAACGTGGCATTCGTTCTTTTGATGGTAAATATACCCGTAATGTTTTAGACTTGGCTATGGTTCCAGTAGTCAGACACTTAACACATTTACCAATTATTGTCGATCCTTCACATGGCACTGGTAAAACTGCTTGGGTTAGATCCATGGCTTTGGCAAGTGTGGCGGCTGGTACGCATGGATTAATCATTGAAATTCATCCAGATCCTGAAAATGCTTTATCAGATGGCCCTCAGAGCTTAAAATTTGAACAATTTGAATCTTTAATGAAAGAAATTAATAAAGTTTATGCGGTTACCAAGCCACTTTATTATCCAAATTAAAAGTTTTAATTACCCTTGTAATGCTTGTTTTAATTGATTTAAATCTTGCATTTTCTGGAGAGACAATAAAGTGCCATCCATATGTGCCTCTATAACTCCTCCTACAGTATTTTGATGCGTAGGAATATAAGTTTCCAAAGTTATACCAGCAGCTTTCAGTTCTTCTGCTAATTCTGCGGGCTTAAATCCTTCTCTTAAAAGTATGGCTAAATTACTAGCAAAAGGGACTTGTGCATCAGTTCTTCCTTCTGAATTGTAGTAGGGCATATCTAAATGTTCTGGGCTAAACTTTTGATGTGGACCTATTTCTACCATAAATTCTATTTGCAATTTTAACTTCATATTTAAATCGTATCACAGATACAAATCTAATTTTTCAGAAACTAAATTTTTCGGCTTAAAGAAAAAATTGGCCAATAAATTAAATAATATATTTATTCATAGATTTTTTATTAAACTTTTCCTTGGCACTGAGTAGGTTTAACTTTATCTAAGGTTTTGGCACAATGCTTAGCACAAGAGTCAGTACAAACCTTTTCAATTTCTTCGGTAGCAATTTGTTTTAAATTTTTGTTAGACTTAACGACTTCGGTACATCTTCCTGGGCAATCTCTATTACAAGCTTCCAAAAAGCCTTTATTAAATTCTTTGCAATCTTTGGTGGTTTTGTCTTCCATGCAGCCCGCACTCAAAATTACAATTCCCCAAAAAAGCATAATTTTAAAATTCAATTTCATCTTTAATAGTTTGGCTAATTAATTTCAAATTTTTTATTCCCGATAATTTCTTAAAAATAAGTTTAAATAGGTGGTTTTGTGGATTTTCATAATTAAAAAATAAATTTAATTATGATCCAAAATTCCTTCTTCATAATCAGAAGTAGGTAAATTATTATTATTGTTGTTGTTATTATTGTTATTAGAAGTTCTATTATTATTAGAAGCTGATATTCGGGAAGCTAAACTACTAGGTTTAATGCTGGTGGTAGTAGCTAGTGGATGCGTATAGTAGTCATGGCCTTGACCAGCTTCTTTGACAATTTCATCAATTAAAGTTTCCAAATCTAAAAAGTAATCAGTTACATCCATTAAAATTGGAGAAGTATTTACTCTAAAGCCGGCTAACATAACTTGCTTACCTGATTTAGCAATATTATCTAGTGCATAAGCAAAGTCTTCATCTCCGCTCACCAAAACGATTGTATCGACAAATTTGCTTGAATTAATCATATCAACGACAATTTCTACATCTAAATTTGCCCTTTTTGTACCATCCGGAAAAACTTTTAATTCTTTTTGCACAACTTTATAGCCATTACGTTTCATCCAAAGCAAAAACCCTTGCTGTTTAGAAGCATTTTCATCCACACCCGTATAAAAGAAAGCCCTGACCATTGGACCATATTTACAGAAAACACTTAATAATTTTGCATAATCAATTTCAATTCCTAAGGAGCGAGCAGCATGAAACAAATTGTTTCCATCGATAAAAACCGCTAATTTACCAAATTCTCTGTGTATAGCTGAAATAGTCATATATTATAAAAACCTTTTAAAAACAAAACTTTATTGAATTATTATAAACACTTAAATCTTTAAAGCAAAGTTTATAAACCGCTTTTTACTATTTTTATTTCGTCTGACAGTTTATCATTTATTTCGCTAATTAAAAAAGGCCCTTCATAAACTAAAGCTGTATAAATTTGTATTAAATCCGCACCAAAGTCTAGTCTTATCTTAACGTCTTCTAAAGAAGAAATTCCGCCCACACTTATTAAAGCTAAATTTTTTGATTTATTTTTACCGATTAGCTTAGTCAAATGCAAAGAACGGGCTTTCAATAATTCACCTGAAATTCCACCCATCTGGCTATTTGCCCAAAGTGGAGTATTTCGACGTTCAATAGTTGTATTAGTTGCAATTAGACCTTTTATTTTTAAGTTTTCACTAATTTCCAAAACCTGATACAAATTTTCCTCTTCCATATCAGGGCTAATTTTTAAAAAGACGGGTTTAGTAGTTTTTTTGACAATCGGCTCTAAAAGTGTTTTTAATTGCTTGGGTGATTCCCACTCTCGCAAGCCAGGCGTATTAGGCGAACTAACATTAATTGTAATATAATCAGCATAATTTTCTAATAATTCTAAAGCACTTAAATAATCTTTAATAACTTCCTCGGAGTTGCGAGCATCGACAATGCGGGACTTGCCAATATTAATACCAATTGGAATTCTAAATTTATCATTTTCTTTTAAAATTTTTAACTTTTCCGCTAGCTGTGCAGCTCCAGGATTATTAAAACCCAAACAATTTAATAAACTATTTTTTTCTTTAATTCTGAATAAGCGAGGTTTATTGTTACCAGTTTGGGCAATATTTGTAACTGTACCAATTTCTATAAAGCCAAAGCCTAATCCTTGCCAAGCCAAAGGTGCCAAACAAGCTTTATCCATGCCAGCTGCTAAGCCAATTCTATTAGGGAAATTTATACCAGCAATTTCACAGCCTAGCTCAGGTTTATCATTGACACTTGATCTCTTTATAAAAGATTGTATCTTCGATAATATATTCAAAGTTAAATCATGAGCAACTTCTGCATCTAGAGAGAATAAAAGAGGCTTTATTAATTGATACACCGAATTCAAAAATTTCAAATCAATAATTTAATTTTATCGTAACAGCCACAAATAGGTTGAGTCAATCATTTAATTATTTTAACTTTTTAATTTATTAAGCCTCATTATAAAATTACACTCGCTTTTTGAAGCTGGCGATAATCTATTTCCTTAGCAAAAAAATAAAAAAGAAGTGAATTTTAATCAGCTCTCAGAGAGT
The DNA here is from genome assembly GCA_013298875.1 of Synechococcales cyanobacterium bin2.concoct.b11b12b14.033. Classification (GTDB taxonomy): domain Bacteria; phylum Cyanobacteriota; class Vampirovibrionia; order Caenarcaniphilales; family Caenarcanaceae; genus JAAFJH01. The sequence goes on along the minus strand of JAAFJH010000060.1, from coordinate 2,817 downwards.
GAAGTAATTAGTCGTCATCACCACCGTCGTCAGAATCACTATCGTCCTTGTCATTGTCGTCAGAATCGTCATCTTCCTCGTCTGTACCATCATCATTAGAATCATTGTCATAATCAAAATTGCCATCGTCTATATCTTTGTCAACTGAATCATCAATTCCATCTTCATCAATATCATTAATACTTACCTCGTCAAATTCTTCATAGCTGTCATTATCTTCCGAGGTAGACTCTTCATAAGCCTCATGATAAAAAGAATTCCAAGAGTTACTTGTTAAGGACGAATCCCACCAACTATATGAAGTAAAGGTTGAATACCAATTTGGATTTGAAAGATCAACTGTGTAGTAAATAAAATCTTTGCTAGTTTTATTCTTCAAAATGGCTATTTTACTCTGACCATTTTTCTTTTTTAGTAATATCGGCTTATTATAATAATTGAATTTATTAGCTATTTCATTCAAGCTATTTGCAGAATATTTTTTACCTTTCAGATTTGCATTTTCTTTCTTGGAAGGAGCATCGGAATAGCAAATTACGCCATTATTATTTTCTGTACAAACTAAGTGAGGTAATTTATGGTGCGTCGCTGCTTGGGCTGGAAATTTATAATTTGCTAATGTAAAAAGCAAAACAAAGTAACTAAGCAATACAAATGATACAGGCTTACAATGAAGTTTTTCAAAAGACTGACTTGTCATAATTTTTGTTTAAATAAAAAAGTTTATTGGACTATATCATAGAATTTAGGCAAAATAAGCCAAGATAATTAGAAAGATAAATTGAGTCAACCATTTAATTATTTATTTTTAATTTATTAAACCCATTATAAAATTCCACTCGATCACTAGAACTGGCTGCACTGATAATCTATTTCCTTTTTTTAATAAATTCATATTTTGTAATTCAGTTTCTCGATAAGTTTTAAGCTTTTTTAAAGTAATTGGTTCTCTAAAAATATTTTTTAATTTCACATCAACCGCTAGCCAAATAGGCTTTTCTGAAGTTGCTTTTGGGTCATAATATTTACTTTTACTGTCAAATTGAAAAGGATCAGGATAGGCTTCTTTCACAATTTCTGCGATGCCAAAAATCCCGACTGGCTCAATAACACTATGGTAAATAAAAACCTGATTTCCACATTTGATTTGGTCTCGCATTAAGTTGCGGGCTTGATAATTACGTATTCCTTCCCAACAAGTAGTTTGATTATTTAAATTTAACTTTTCCAAATCCCAGATCGAAAAAGTATTAGGTTCAGTCTTGAGGAGCCAATAATTCATATTTTTTTAACCAATAAAAACGGAAATTATAAAATTATTTTATTTTGGTGTTGATTTTCAGCTTACTCTTACGAATGGACGAGCTTTATTTTCATGCTTGATGATACAAGTAATTTGAAATTTAGGCTTAATGGCTTAGGTAAATTTGTAAAATGCTTAAATATTCGGGTAAAACAAAAATAATAGTGGAAATATATATTTTTACATATTCTAAATTATGCTCAATTTTAAAAGGTCAATTAAAGGTTCAATTCCTTTTCATCTCCCAATTTTACTATTTATTTATGCCTTTATATTTTTAATTACAATTGAATTTGTAATGTTATTTTGGTTACAAAGTTCATTAAATACGGCTGCTAGGCAAATATCAATTGCGGCAGCAACTAGTTCTCAGTTTGGTCTTAATACTCAGGGTGTTCAGCAACGTTGTACCGAGGCAGTCAGGCGTACAAATACAGTAGGGCCTGGTTATAGTACTCGAGTTAAAAATGACTTACTAGCTGCTGTTCAAGGTGGTAAAACTGGCATTGATAATTATAGCGAGGGTATGGGAGATCCTTTCGGCGGAAGAGCGGGTGGTACTCCTCAAGAATCTCTCAGAAATAAATTAACTGAAATGGGTGCTGAAAAACCCACAGACGGTTTCTGGCGTCGGGGAAATGGCAGTAATAATCAATTTGGTGGCTGTTATGCTCTCAGAAATCCATTAACAAAGCAAATAACTTTTCACGTAGTTATTCATAGCGGTTGTACTTGGCCAGTATTTTTAAAAGGCTTTTTTAATATGACAAATCGCTTAGCCAGAACCACTGAATCAGCTGCCAAAGTAGGAACCTGCGGCTGGTTAGAAGGTCGGGCAAATTATGCAGCAACTTCAGCTGGAGTCGACATTTCTGGAGTAGGTAAAGCTTTACAATCTGTCGCAGTTAGGCCTTTAGTTATTTGTAAAAATAATTGTGATGTGGACGAAAATGTTGATCAATCTACTTTGTGTGATGGTGTGGATGGCCAAGCTGGAACTGTTTCTCCTAAAAATGGTATTTGCAAACCTTTTACAACTGCTTCGGCTACTTCTGCTGCTTCGCCAGCTGCTCAGTCCAACCCAAATCGTCAAAGACCAAATAGCGTTATTATTGGTACTTCACGTAAAGTATTTGCAATTGACCAATGGCCAAGACAACAGGGAGACTATTGTGAAAGATGTCAGCCAAATAAATCTCAGTGTAAAGTTACTCCCTCTCGTGATAGAGATGAAAACAGCATGAAATGTGATGGAAAAGATTCGGAGCCTGCTGGTATTCATAGTATTGCTAACTGTGGAAGTGTCGATCCGTTGATATTAACTGGTTTAAGATATGCTTGTAAAGGAGTTTGGTATCCAGACGGTCAAGCAATACCAGTGGGAGTTTTGGGCAGATGTGATCATTATTTCAAAGTAATACCTTGCGGTCATCCAAACCAAGAGGATGGAGTCGAAATGCCATCGACGGCTGGAGATGTAACTAATTTAGATGGACAACAAGGTCCAATTATTA
>JAAFJH010000006.1:12855-53715 GCA_013298875.1 Synechococcales cyanobacterium bin2.concoct.b11b12b14.033 | reverse complement strand
AGAACGATAACTCTTTCTCTCTTGATTATTTCAAACTTTGATTTTTATCGAACTCACGTTACTTATTTGACTGAGGGGGAAAAAGCTGCTAAAAATTGTAATAACTGACAAAATCTAACTAACATAAAAGTAAACTGTTTAACTTACACATAATTTATTTAATTAAATATAATATTTTCACTTAATAACAAAATAGAGATTGGCGGCTTAACTTCGAGATTATTATTTAATATGGAATCAAAAAAAATTTGTTTAATTGGTTATTATGGAGCCGGCAATTTAGGTGATGATTTATTGCTAAAAGCTACCATTCAACTATTAAATGTAATTGATAATTTTAATATATTTATACTTGGGCATAATAAATTAAACTTACAAAATACTTACTCAGAGACACAATTTAGTATACTATCTAAGTTTAGTTTAATTGATATATTTAAAGCTTTTTATTATTGCCAAGTTTTTATATTTGGGGGAGGCTCATTATTCCAGGATGCGAGTAGTTTAAAGAGCTTAATTTATTATTGTTTTTTGGCTTTTAGTATAAAACTTACGGGTAAAAAATTAATTCTATTAGCTCAGGGAATTGGCCCTCTTAAAAGCCCATTGGCAAAAATATTAACTAGGTGGGTCTATCAAATTGCAGATAGTGTTAGCCTCCGAGACATTGAGTCTTATAATTGGGCTAAGCAATTTAATTCTAAAGTTATACTAAGTGCCGATTTAGCTTGGATTTTAGAAAACGACAATAATACAAAATTAAATAATTCAGAAAAACAAATTACCATTTCTCTTCGTTCCGATCATTCTTCTAAAGAGCTTATTGACAATTTGATTTTAGCAATTGAAAATAATTTTAAAAACCATACAGTTAATTTAATTGCTTTTCAAAATTCAGACTTAGTGGCTTTAAAACAATTGAATTCACTTTTAAATGAAAAACAAATTCCTAATAAAATATACTCAAATTTAACGGAAAGCCAATGCCGTGCATTATTTCATCAATCTGAATTTGCTTATTTAATGCGTTTTCATGCCATTTTACTTAGCACACAAGCCAATTGTTATTGCTTAGGATTAGCTTATGATCCAAAAGTAAAAGCTTTATGCCAAGAAGCTGAATTACCTTTTTTAGAAGACTTTAATTTAAATTTTCATAATATAAAAGTACCCAGTGAACAAATAAATTTATTACCATTTGCTAATCATAAAAAAATATTTTCTTTAAATACTAATAAACATTTGCTTAATTTGAATTCCGCGCATGAAAACCTATAAAAGCTTTCTGGAAAAGAGGTTTAAATTAATTATTCTTTTCAGATTTTAAAATTATTTGTAGCCAAATAGGTGCAATTAAAGTAGTTAAAATTACAGCTATTAAAGAAGAGGAATAAATATTGCCCGTCAAAATACCCATTTGGCTTCCGATAGCAGCAATTACCAAACCAACTTCTCCGCGCGGCACCATACCGACCCCAACAATAAGCCGGTTAAATGAAGTTTTAAAAGGTAAAAATAACCAACCTGAGATAATTTTACTAAAGCAGGCCACGACCGTTAAAAGTATAGGTAAAAAACTGAATAATTCTTTCAAATCAATTGACAAACCAATTTTGACGAAAAAAATCGGGGTTAAAACTTTAATTATCGGTGCAATAAAGTCTTCAATCTTTTTAGTTTCACCGAATGAATCTTCTATTTTAACGCGGTCTAGTGTAATTCCCGCCGCAAAAGCTCCAATAATAGGTGCCAAACCTGCCAAAGCGGCCAAATATGACAAAATAAAAGCAAAAGCTAAAACCCAAATCATTAATCCCCATGGATCAGAACCACTGATTTTCCCCCCGAGCCAAATAGATAAACCTAAAAATAAAGAAGCTTTTAAAATAATGAAAGACGTATCTCCCCAAGAGAAAGTTGAGCCAGTATTACTTAATAAACCTGATAAAACCGATAATAAAATCAAACCAATAATATCATCCAAAACTGCTGCTCCTAAAACGATTTGGGCATTTAAAGTATTAAGTATTTTCAAATCCTGAAAAACTCTGGCGGTAACCCCAATTGAAGTAGCTGCAAAAACTAAACCTAAAAATAAGCTTAATTTATAATCCCAATTAAAATGAAAAATATAATTAATCAAATAAATAAAAATAAATGGAGAAATTACTCCTCCTAAAGCAACCAAAGTGGCTTCTTTTCCAACGGAAACAATTTTATTTAATTCTGTCTCTAAGCCTATTTCGAACAAAAGTAAAACAATACCAATTTCCCCCAGAATGAATAAAATTTCTGATTGCTTAATTGACTGAATTTGAACATGAAACCAAGAATTAGTAGGGCTTAAAAGTAAAATAAAACCAAATAAAACTCCGCAAAATAATTCAGCTAAAACGCTTGGTAATTTTAATTTGTTCAGGAAAATATTAAGAACTTTGGATATTCCCCAAATTAAAGCAATTTGAATTAATAAATTCTCAAGAGAAATATCCCCAGACATTATTTAGTAAGATTAATGGCCAACTTTTAGTATAAATTATTTCCCTGGTTTTAATTTTCCGGTAACAGTATTGACTGACGGAGCTTTATGCTCAATTCCATCTAAAACACTATTGGCTAATTCAGCAGAAGTTTCAGCCGTATAAAACTTGCCATTAGTCGATTTTGCAATACATTCAAGTTGATTTTTAGCCTGAATATCATTATTAACATTAAAGCCAACTACATTAAATTCAATATTAACGCCTCTTTTTTTCATGCTAGCAGCCAAAGCACACGGATCATAAGCACAAGTTTCCATGCCATCACTAATTAAAATTAATTTTTTCTCTTTAACGTCAACATATTTCAAATCTTCAACAGCTTCTCGCAATGCATAACTAATTGGTGTGGCACCGCTTGGCTTTAAGCCACGTAATTTATTAATCATTTGTCCACGATTGCCCAGTCCGACTGGCACTAATAAAATACTATCTTGGCATGCAATGACTGGGTCAGGACTTGGAGTTGAACTACCATAAACTCTTAAGCCAACTGGAATACTATTATCAATTTTGGACAGAACTTGTTCCAAAACTTTTTTGGCTAATAACATTTTACTAGCTGAACCTGGAGCTGGCTCGCTCATACTGCCTGACGCATCCAAAACTATAATAACAGCCTTTGAATTATCTTCATTAAGTGAACCGCTTAAAACAGGCTCTTGATTTTTTAGAAAAGGATTAGCACTATAAACCGCTAAAGATAGAGCTAAACAACTTAAACAAGCTAGGATTATCGAGAAACTCTTTTTTTTCATGAACTAATAGCACAAATTAATAATTAATATCATTATGCTGCATTAAGATTTGTAATGAAAGTAGAATTGATAGTTTTAGTGAAAGATTAGAAGAAAGTTTAGTTTTAAGTCTAATCAAAAGTTTAGCGTTGGAGGAATTTAAATTAGTTTTTATTTTCAATTGGTTCCAAAGAAGCTTTGGCAGCTCTAAGACCAGTAACCAGATAAGCACCCTGCACCATAAAAGAAATTAAGAATAAAATACTGATTAAACCAGTGCCACCAAGTAAAAAACACCCAAAAGCCTGAATAATACAAGCTGGTGTCGCTGCAAAGAAAGACAGTTTTAAAATTTGAGAAAAAGAAAAAGGCCATTTATCAGCGATACTAGCAATAAAAGCCAAAATTAAATTGTTAATTGGTAGAGCAAAGAAAATTAATATCGAAAATAATAAAGTAATAGCTATCAAAGCTGTGCTGGCAATGAATTTGGCCAAATTAGCTGGTGTAAAACGAGCTGTTCCGGCACCAAAAGAGTTTTGAAATAAGGGAGATTTTTGTAAATCTTTTAAGGCCACTATTTCAGTCCGAAAGCTATCACTAAAAATTAAAGATTTATCATTAACTAAAATATAAATGGCATATTTTTCCATTAACTCTTGGGTGTTTTGGCCATTATCAATAATGTAGTGGAATTTTTTATTAGCATTTTTAAAAGTACGAATATAAGGTAATTTAACTTCTGAATTCTCGACTGATGATTTTCCATCTTTTATTTTAACGACTGGAATGCCTTGTAAATATTTTTCCAAAGATTTTGTCAGAGGATTTAAAGTAGCTACTGAATAAGCAATAGAAATTAATATTCCCAAAACAATAGAATGAAGAATTGCGTGCAGCCAAGAGGCTTTTAAAGCTTTGCTGTAGAAATTTAGATTTACGCAACTTTCCCAAAAGGAGCTAATCCAACCGATTTTTTTATTTTCTGTATTATCTTTCAATTTATTTAAAGTGTTTAAAGCGAATATTAAATTTAGTAATTAGTATAAAACCTATTAAATTTCAAAGTAAATATTCTTGAATTTTTTTATATTTTCCGGACATTTATTTACACTATAAACTAGCTAAATATCTTAAATTTCAGGTTTAAAGTGAATTACCATTAATCTAAATTATTATTTTGCAAAGATAAAATAGCTATTTCAGAGCGGCTTTTAACATTTAATTTGGATTTGATATTGTCTAAAAATTCGGCGTAAGTAATTCGTGAGAGATTCAAATATTGTCTAATTTCCGAATCGCTTTTCCCTTGAGCAATCAATTTGATAATTTCATATTCACATTCATTTAAAAGTGATTTGAGCCTTTCTTTGTCTGGATGGCGGGATTTCTGGAAAAAAGAAATTACTTTACTCATTAAATCAGCTGAAATAAAAAATAAACCTTGATCCAAAATTTTTAAAGCGGCATTCAAATCTTCTGTTACTTTTTCAGTTTGAATAAAGCCATTGCATCCAGCCAAAATTAAATTATACAAATTTTTACTTTCTGTAAAACGGCTTATAATCAGGTTTTTGTATTTTTTTAAATCTATCGGTAAATTTAATATTTGGTTTTCATCAGTGCCAATTAATATGAGTAATCTTTTTCCTTGTTCAGTATTTACAAAATCTGACAAATCTTGGTATTGCTCAACCTGAAAGTTTTTAAGCAAAAACAAAAGCTTGTTTAAGTCAAATTCTGGGTCAAAGTTAATTAAACAAATTTTATATTTCATTTCTAATCTTAATTCTAATTAATTTATTGTCTAAAACCGACTTTTTCTATCAAGTTTAGAAATTAATCAATTATTTTATTTAAGATTAAAGTTGCTTTGAAACTGGTTTTGAGTAATTGTTTTATTAAATGCTTAGGTTTTTATAAATTCAAAAACTTTTTCACATCATCATAAGCTCCGCCCTGATTTGCATACATAATATAATTTCTAGCGGTTGCAAACCATTCTTTGGTTGAAGGTTTTACTTTAGGAATAATATTTAAAATATCTTTTGTTTCAATAGCAGTTGGTTTGCAGCTTTTCATGGCTTCTTTTAGCTTTTCTTCGACGGTCAAATCAATTAAAGATTTTAAATCAGCCCCTGAAAAATTTTGTACTTTAGCCGAAATCAATTCATAGTCAATTTCTTCTATCGGTTTGCCGGCCAGCATAATCCGTAAAATATTAACTCGGGCAGCTTCGTCGGGTGGTGGCACAAAAATTAAACGGTCAAAACGTCCTGGCCTTTTAAAAGCTGAATCTAGGTGCCAGGGTGCATTGGTAGCTGCTAAAATTAAAATTCCATCATTCGAAGACTTGACACCGTCTAATTCAGTTAAAAATTGATTAATAACATGCCGAGTACTTGATTGTCGCATATCAGTTCTGCTAGCGGCTAAAGCATCTACTTCATCAAAAAACAAAACACAGGGTTTATTTCGGCGAGCCTCTTCAAATACTTCATGAATATTTTTTTCGCTGCTTCCAATCCACATATCCAAAATATCGTTAATGCCAATTGACATAAAACTTGCATTAATTTCTCCCGCAGTGGCTCTGGCAATATAAGTTTTTCCGCAGCCCGGAGGTCCATACATTAAAATCCCTCCACCAGCTGTCTTTCCATAAGCCTTGTACATATCCGGGAATTTAAGCGGATGAATAATTTTCATTTCAATTTCTTCTTTTAAATCATTCATGCCACCAACATTTTTAAAGCTGATTTCAGGCCTTTCTAATTCTTGGCTAAAATTACTTTGCCCACCTTCAGCTCCCGAACCGCCAGCCATTCTGACTTTTCCATCAATTACTTCCTTATTATTTGATTTATTTTCTTTTGTATAATCGTTTTTAATGCCCAATTTTTCTGAAAAGTTTAAATCAATACATTCAGCATTTTGAGAAATTGCTTTTTTATAAAACTCAACCGCCTTATCAACTGAGCCACTCGCAAACATCAATTTTGCATATAAAACATAAACTTTGGGATCAGCATTTGTTTCTTTGGCCATTTCTTCCACTAGTAAAAGTGCATAAGTATTTTTAGCCTGTTTATAAAAGCAATTAGCCAAGCTTAACTTCAAACTTTTATCATTTGGGTTTTGCTGCAAGGCTTCCCTAAATTCTTGCTCCGCTTCATCATAATGACCATAAGAAACCAAAGTTTCAGCTAAATGCTTTTTCAAAATAATATTATCTGGCGATAACTGAACCGCTTCTCTGAGAGCTTTAATATTTTCTTCTGAATTAAACATAATTTAATTATTCCTATTTTTCCAGTCTTGCATAAATTTATCAATGCCGCTATCGGTTAAAGGATGTTTAATTAAGTTGGCAAATAATTTATACGGTATAGTGGCAATATTGGCTCCTAATCTAGCAGATTCGGTAATATGTTGCGGTGTCCTAATACTGGCGGCAATAATTTCGGTTTTTAAACTATGAACGGTAAAAACTTCTCTGATTGATTCAATTAAATTCAAACCGTTTTCATTTATATCTTCCAATCGGCCAATAAAAGGACTAACATATTTAGCTCCCGCTCTGGCACACAATAAAGCCTGATTAACCGAAAAGCATAAAGTTAAATTAGTGGGAATTCCCTGACTAGATAAATAACGACAAGCTTTAAGTCCATTAATATTACAAGGCAATTTAACCACTACTAATTCATGCCAATTAGCGAATTCTTTGCCTTGTTCAATCATTTCCTGATAATTTTCAGCCGTAACTTCCGCACTAACTGGCCCTTTAGCGATTTCACAAATTTTTATAATTGTCTCTTTAAAATTTTGCCCTGCCTGAGCAATTAAAGTTGGATTAGTAGTAACTCCGCTTAAAATTCCCCAGTTCGCAATTTCAGTAATCTCCGAAATAATGGCACTATCAATATAAAACTTCATGAAAACTCCTAGATTAATTATTCAAAATGACCAATGACAAAAAAACAGCTTTCTATTTCTTTTTATCTAAAAACTTCATATTTGATCTGAGGTCTTTGCCAACTGCTTCAATTTCATGAGCTGCTTCCAAACGTCTGCGAGAAGTCATATAAGGTGCATTAGCTTGGTTTTCCAAAATGAAATCACGGGCAAATTTACCTTCCTGAATTTCTTTTAAAATTTCTTTCATTTCAGCTTTAGTTTCATCGGTAATTAAACGCTCTCCTCGTGTGTAATCACCATACTCAGCTGTATTAGAAATGGAATGACGCATATTAGCTAAGCCACCTTCATAAATCAAATCTACAATTAATTTAACTTCATGTAAGCATTCAAAATAGGCCATTTCGGGCTGATAACCAGCTTCAACCAAAGTTTCATAACCAGCTTTAATTAAGGCCGATAAACCTCCGCAAAGCACTGCTTGCTCGCCAAATAAATCTGTTTCGGTTTCTTCTTTAAACGAAGTTTCCATAACTCCAGCTCTGGTAGCTCCAATTCCATGAGCATAAGCCAAACCAATTTCTTGAGCTTTACCGGTAGCATTTTGATAAATAGCTAATAAAGCCGGAACGCCAGCCCCTTGTGTATAAGTTACACGCACGCGATGTCCAGGTCCTTTAGGAGCAACCATCAAAACATCAATATCTTTAGGGGGAACAATTTGCCCAAAATGTATACTGAAACCATGAGCTACCATTAAGGTTTTTCCAGCTTTTAAATGTGGTTTAATTTGCTTTTCATAAATATTATTATGCTTTTCGTCCGCCAATAAAATCATGATAATATCGCTTTTTTTAGCCACTTCATCAACCGGGGCAACTTCCAACCCATCTGATTTAGCTTTTTCTCCACTGGGAGAGCCTTCATATGAACCAATTAATACTTTAATGCCTGAATCTTTTAAATTAAGTGCATGAGCATGGCCTTGGCTTCCATAACCAATAATTCCGACTGTTTTATCTTTTAAAATATCAAGCGAACTATCAGATTCATAATAAATTTTAGGCATATCTTTAAATTTGTTTGGTGTAAAATTGCTTTTTAGTTTAGCAAAATTAAAAAAAGATTAAAATAGTTTATTTAGTTTAGAATTGAGTAATTAAATAAATTATTAAACTTACTTAAAAACAGTTAAAAAATCTATTAATTTGCTTTTTGTTTGAGTTTGTAGTATAATTTATTTTGGATTCTTTGTAATGCTAAAACTCTACTAGTTAAGTGAAATTTTTCTAAACTTTCTCTTTGCTTTAAGCTTTCAGGCGATACAAAGGAGAAAAATAGTTAAAACACTTAAATAATAAATATGTATAGCAACGGTAATTTTGCTTCTCAAGAACAAAGCAGAGGCAGAAGACAGTCATCATCTTTTAGACCTAGAACAAGTGGTCGCAGAAATTTTCAAAGCTCAAAAGGGATGCAGCTTCATCATTTTGTAAAGAAAGCTAGCCCAGTTGAGGAAACAACTTATAAACCAACCCGTACATTTGCAGAATTCGATCTTCATCCAAGATTAAAAGAAACTTTAATTCAAAAAGGATTTACATATCCAACTGAAATTCAAGAAAGATCCATTAGTGATGTGATAGCAGGACGAGATTTACTTGGAATTGCTAAAACTGGAACCGGAAAAACAGGTGCTTTTTTAATTCCAATTATTCATCGTTTATTGTCTGCTGAGCAGCCTTTTCAAACTTTAATTGTAGTTCCAACTCGTGAATTAGCTTTACAGGTAAAAGAAGAATTTAGAAGCTTGACTCAAGGACTTAATCTTTTTGCAGAATGTTTTATTGGTGGAACCAGTATTAGACAAGATTTAAGAAGATTACAAAGACCTTCTCATATAGTAGTTGGTACTCCTGGTAGACTATTGGATCTGTCTGACCAAGGTGCTTTGCAATTAGAATATTTTTCAGTTTTAGTTTTAGACGAATATGACCGTATGTTAGATATGGGTTTTGTTGATGATGTTAAAACCTTAGCTGAAAGAATGACCGTTAAAACGCAAACTCTTTTATTTTCGGCGACGACCAATAAAGATTTGCCAATTATGGTTAATAATCCAGTTGAAATTTTAATTAATTCTTCGGCAAATACGACTGATCATATTGAGCAAAATATTGTCAGAGTTGGCAACAATGAAAATAAATTTGATGTTTTATTAAGTATGTTGCAAGGTGATAATTTCGAAAAAGTTATTATTTTTGCTGAAACTAAAGGTTTAGTCGATGAATTGACACGCAAATTAGTCCAAAACGGAGTTTATGCTGATTGTATTCATGGAGACAAATCTCAGTTCTTACGGGAAAAAGCTTTAAATAAATTAAAAAGAAATATTATTAAAGTTTTAGTTGCTACTGATATAGCTTCTCGGGGTATTGATGTTTCTGATGTAACACATGTTATAAATTATCAAAGACCAACTAATCATGAAAGTTATGTCCATCGTATTGGCAGAACTGGACGTGCTGGTAAAGTAGGTTTTGCTTTCACTTTTGTAGATTAATTCTTTATAAAAATCTAAATTAAATTTAGCCCTCTATTCTTCTTTTTAACGAGTCGAATTAGGGGGCTTTTACATATGAGTTATTTTTTTATAACCATTTAAAGTACCAATCCATAAATTATTACAAACTAATAAGACCGATGTAGTACTTTCATTTTTGGTGCCGGGAATTAAAGAAGCTTGAAAATTACCATCTTTTTGAGTTAAAGAAAAAGCTCCTTTATTAGAGCCAATTAAAAATTGATTTTCAGAAACTTGAGAAATACTCCAAATATTAATGCCTTTCATTGCAGGCAACGGATAAGCAATTTCAGGTTTAGCACTTTCCATTACGAAAATATCATGATTATAAGTTTCAGTCCAAATTAGGCCAAACTTAGTATAAATTGCATTGATTTTTTGGCTTTCAAGTCCTTCAATAATTTGTGGTTTTTGCTGTTCTTTAGCAACAAAAGCTCCTTTTTGAGTCTCGATAAAAAATAAATTCGAGCCGATTAATTTAAGCTTAGAAATAGATTTTCCTTTTAGTAAAGTATATTCTTCGTATTTTATATTTAAATCATTTTCATCTAGGCTTAATAATCGGTCATAGCCAATTCTGAGCCATAGTTTTTGACCAAAAGGTAAAATATCCAAAACTTTTTCGCTTGGTAGGGGTTTAATCAAATTAAAAATCAAATCGTTTTCATTTAGGTTAATTCTCAGTAATTTCCCCCTAAAATCTCCATAAATCCAAGCATTGTCTTTACTCAAAATAATATGACTAATTGATTCATTCTCTAGATCTTTGACTGATTGAGCTTCAGATGGTTGGGATAAATTAATGGTGAAAAGTCCGTTTTTAACCGTGCCAATTAAAAGATAATTATGAAATTGAATTAAATTATCAATGCCTAGCCCTTCTAATCCTCTGACTTGAATAATATTGTCAAAATTATTTAGACTATTGGATAAATATAAACCATCATTTAAAGTGGAAAAGTAAGTTTTTGATTCAATATTTGAAATATCAGAAACAATTTTGCCTTTCAAAGCACTTATTTCATGCACTTCAGTTGGACTATTATTTTTATCGACATAAAATAAACCACCCATTTGATCAGCTAAAAGCCAAATATAATTATCGTGAATAATTACTTTACTAATATTAGTCTGGTCAATTAATTCATATGGAGTAGCTTTATCGGTTTTGGAACTAACATAATAAATTTTATTCCGGCTGTCTAGGGCAATTAAATCATTATTATTTAAAGGATAAAAATCAACAATAATTTTATTTTGCAGGCCTTCAATACGATTAGCCACCGTTAATTTATTTGGATTAATATAATAAAGTCCATTATGAGAGGTAACCCAATATTTATTTAAACGCCAAAAAATGTTTTTAATATGAGTTTCTTTTATTCCATCTACCACCAGCGGATTATCAGGTCCATTATTGGAATTAACAAATAAATGATCACTGGTTCCCATCCAAATAACTTGGTCTTGGCCAATTCCACAATTATCGGCACCATTAATTTGCGTATTTAAACTTTTAATAAAAATTATTTGTTCAGGCTTATCTGTTTCAGCCAAAGCCTTTAGTGAAAATACACTTAATAAAATAATAATTAATAAATTAAATTTAAGTTTTTTTTTCATTTAAAATTTCTCCTTAATTTCTTTAGTTTGCCAATTATCCAAAAAATAAATGCTACGTTTTACTGAATTGGTTAAGCTGCTTGGATTATTTAAATTTCCATTGACTTTAAATTTGAAATGCCTTGATTTGGGAGCTAAGTTAAGAGCCAAATTTGATTGATTTACGTTGTCCAAGCTAAGTACCATTGGCTTTTTAGGCATAAATCCGTACACATCAAAATTTAAATTTTTACTTTCAAAGCCCCAGTCTCCGTTTATGCTCATTAATAAAGCATTTTTGCCTTCATAAACGGTATTTGTCAATTCAATACTTTTATTTTCTTTGTCAAAACTCCAATCTCCATTTAAAGATATAAAACCACCATTCAACTTTTCATTGGGGCTTAAAGTGCGATTCAAAGCTTCAAGGCTAAAATTAAGTGGCCCGCCAAAAACTAAATTAGCTAAATCTAAGTTTTTTGATAATTCAGCCGTTTGTTTTAAAAAGCCATCTTTGAGAGCAAAACTGCCATTAGCTTCGTCCGGATGAGCGGTTTGTATTATATTTAAAAAATCTCCTTTCAATTCATAATTTAAATTGCCAGTGCCGTTATAGTCGCCTGAATTGCCGAATAAATTATTAGTAATTGTTTCAATATTGACATTTTTCATATTTCCAATTAAATCAGATTCTCCACTGTCGAGATCAATTTCTCCCTGCAAATTAGCTTTACCTTCGGCTGCTTTGAAAGAGACTTCTTCAAATTGGGCAGTTTTTCCATTTATAATTTTTAAAGAAGAATATAAATCCGTAATTTGTAAATTCTTAATTTTTCCTTTTTTGGTGCTTAAAGTTAAATAACCATCTCCCTCTTTAACCTCAGAATAAAGTTGAAAGTGTTTGCCGTATAATATTCCATATTCAATATCATGCACATCTTCTTCAGAATATAATTCGAGCTTTAAGTCTTTCAGCCAAGATTTTGGATTTTTTAAATTGATGCCATTTGCCACTACTTTTCCCCGGAAGGCTCCTCCAGCATATTCGTTTGACCAAAGTTTGGCAATTTCAGCTAAATCGAGTAAAGGAGCTGATTCTAAAACTAAATTAATATTGTCGGGCTTGCCTTGGGCATTTAAAATTAAACCGAATTCATCGCCTTGATAAATTAAATCAGTTAAAACAAAATTTTGACTCGCCCAATTAAGCTTACCTGAGCCAATTAACTTGCTTAAGCTTAAATCTTGAGCAAAGTGAATAATGCCATTATTTAACTGCAATTTCCGCAAATTAGAGCTGAACTGAAAGTTTAAATCCTGCGTTTTGAAATTAGGACTTAAATTAACTTGAATAGGAATATAAATATGTTCAGCAAAATTAATTTTGGCATAATCAGCTAACAAGCTCTTAGGATGAATTAAAATATTTAATCTTAATTTAAATGGGTCAAAAATTCCTTTGGCCTGAATTTGGCTATGCTCTTTTAAAGCGGCTTCCAAATTGTCTAAAATTAATTGGTTTTTTTCGTTTAACTTAATCAAAGCACTCAAATTATTCAACCACAAGTCTTTTCCCCAATAAGCTTGCCCTTTATTCAAATTAATATCCACAGCTTTCAAATTTTGGCCTTGTCCTTCCAAAGCGAAATTCGTCATTCCGGATAATTTGTATTTAGATTTATTTATTTTTAGGCTTCCGTCATAGCTTTCAATCAAATTAAATAATTCATCCAGGCTCATTAAACCTTTTGCAAACCAATGAATTTGCTTAACAGAGAGACGATTTAAATTAGTGGCAGGCATAAAAGCTTTAAAAAATACTTTATTTTCATAGTTTAAATTATCCAAACTAAGCACTTGACGATTAATTGAAAGATTTCCATTGCGTAAATTAATTCTTTTGCCTGTTTTGAGTGAAGCTTCTATATTTTTTAATTTTAATTGCCCATCGGTCAAGCTAACTTTTTTATTCTGAACAGTTAAATTCAAAAGTAGATTTTCCAGGTCAACTTTTAGGAGCTTAGCTTTTGCAATTGGTAAATTAGGTTTTAAATTAATTTGATTTGATTCAACTTGAACTTTCCCATTTTGAGAGCTAAGCCAAGAGGTGAAATTACCATTCAGTGAAATAATATTTGAACTTATTTGAGGACTACTAGTCTGCGTTTTAAGATTAAAATCTAAATTATCATTATTGGTTTGTATAATTCCGGCAAAAGGTAATTTTCCGATTTCTTTTGACCAAATTTCAGAATTATCGAGCTGAATTAAGGCTTTTAAATTACTCTGTTCAGAAAATATTATATTGGCTTTGCCCTTACTAGTAATTACAAATTGATTTTTAGGACTTATTTTATTTTCAAATTCAGTCATTAAATTTAAGCTAATTAAACCAAAGTTTTTCAAAAAATCAAATGATTTAAGATTAGGTTTAGAAGCTTTAATTTTGAGAGGCTGCAGACTAATTTCTCCACGGATGTTTTTTATTTTTGAATTATATTTAGGGCTTTGAGCTTGCAAGTCAACAAATTGTAATTTCAAAATACTATCTTTAAAATTATTTGCATTATTAATTTTAAGCTGACCGCTCGCCAAGCCACTCTGCACTTTCAAATCTTCCAGCCCTTGGGTAACATTTTTAACAAATTCTTTTATTTCAAATTTATCAATTAATAATTCTTTATTTACTTCATCATGAGAGTGGATGAACAAATTACCACTTTTTAAACTAAAGTCTTGAAATTTATTAATAGTTTTCAGATCATTATTTAAATAAACTTTTCCTTTTATAATAATGGGCTGAATTAATCGTGGAGTCTTGACTTGCAAAGAATTAAAATCAATTTCAAAAGGCGATTTTTGCCAGTTAGCATTCCTAATATTAAAATCACCATTAAATGAATTATGAGCCAAGCCAAATTTTTTCGTTATAACTTTTAAGTCTAATTTATCACCAATTAAACCTTTAATTTGAAGTTTTTCCTTAAAATTATGAGCTTCAATTTGCCAAGCATTATCATTCAAAATTTGCCGATTTAATTTTATAAAGTCTAATTTTAAGTCAGCTTGACCTTTTAATTCTTCTAAATCATCGGTTAATAAGCTATTTGGCAAATTTAAATTATTTAAAAGACCATTAATTTTTAAATTATGAATTTCAACTGACCTTAAAAAGCTGGGTATTTTCGGGAACTTGCTAGCTTTTTTCGTTTTTCCCGCTAAGGTAATTTCTGGGCTATCCAGCTTTAAATGACCAGTTAACAAATTATAATTCAAGGTTTTAACCTTAAAAAAAGCTTTTTGATTTTGGCAATTTTCTAAGGATAAATTCAAAAACCCTTTCCAACCACGCTTTGAACAAATTAAATTGTCTTTAAAAAACTTTTCAATACTTTTATCTGCCAGATTTAAACCCAAATCTATGCGGATAGCAAAAAAAAGCAAAGCCCCAATTATCAGACTAATTAAACTGAAAACAAAAATGAGAAAATATTTTTTTAAAGTCATAAAATTTCTTTTTATCTCTCGCGATCATATTTGAGATATTTTGAATCAACTCATAACTTTAAAGGTTTTTTATTAATTTTACAAAATTCAGACAGCTTTGACTCTTTAACCTTTGCTTTAAATTAAAGAATTAGAATTAGTTTGAAGAATTTTAAAATTACTAATCGTATTTACGGGTGCTCTTAAAACATCTTCTTCATAGTCATTATTGCTTCGATTTTCGGGTACTGTTTTTAAGCCAATTCCTTCGGCCCGATGATTAGAACCTCCTGGTGGCACAATCGGATAAACATTTGCTTCCGGATGTAAATCTAGGTCAATAATAATAGGTTCATTCAATTTTAAAGCTTGGCTAAATATTTCTTTCAAATCTTCAGGTTTATCGCTGCGAATTCCACTAATTCCATAAGCTTGAGCTAATTTAACATAATCGGGTGTTCCGCTACGCAAATCCGAAAAACTGTAATGACGATCGTAAAATAATTCTTGCCATTGCCGAACCATTCCCAAATTTCCATTATTTAAAATAATTGTGGTTACCGGTATATTATGTGAAGTCATGGTGCCAATTTCTTGCTGACACATTTGAAAACTACCATCTCCACTTATACAAATAACTGGTTTTTCTAATTCCATATCTTGAGCCGCGGCTTTAGCTCCAATAGCTGCCGGTAAACCAAACCCCATAGTGCCTAAACCACCCGAAGTTATCCAGCGGCGAGGATTTTCAGATTTTATATATTGAGCTGCCCACATTTGATGTTGTCCAACATCAGTCGTATAAATTGCATCATTAGCCACTTCATTTAAAGCTTTAAAAATATCATGCGGGGCAATACGGCTTCTGGCGGCTGAATCATCTAAAGGATATTCTTTTTGCCATTGTTTAACTTTATTTAACCAATTTTCAGTCAAGGGCTTTTGCTTATTAATAACTTGAATTAGCTCTGTCAAAATGGTTTTGGCGTCTCCAATTAATGACAAATCAATACCGGGTAAAATTTTACGGTTTTTGCCAATTTCGGCTGGATCAATATCTAAATGAATAACTTTGGCATTAGGAGCAAAAGTTTCTAGCTTACCTGTAGCTCTATCATCAAACCGGACTCCAACGGCAATTAATAAATCACTTTCATAAATCGCAAAATTAGCCGCCGGCATACCATGCATACCCAACATACCCAAATTAAGTGCATGACTGTCTGATACAGCTCCTTTGCCCATTAAAGTCCACACAACCGGAATTAAACAACTTTCGGCTAATTGTTTAGCTTCTTGATTGGCTCCTGAGCTGATAACGCCACCACCAATATATAAAACAGGCCTTTTAGCTTGCAAAATCATTTTAGCGGCTAAATTAAGCTTGTCGGCCGAAGGTTTTAAAGTTTTAGGTAAGCCAGGTAATTTAACTTCTGGCATTTGTCCATTCCACTCAAATTTATTGTTTAAAACATCTTTCGGCAAATCAACTAAAACTGGTCCAGGCTTGCCGTTAACCGCAATAGTAAAAGCCTCATTAATGGTTTGCGGAATTTTATCCGAAGATTTAACTAAATAATTATGTTTTGTAATCGGCAAAGATAAATTAAATAAATCAGCTTCCTGAAAAGCATCTTTACCAATCATTGCACTAGGAACTTGACCCGTTAAAGCAATAATTGGTATCGAATCCATTTGAGCCGAGCAAATACCAGTTAACAAATTAGTCGCACCCGGTCCAGAAGTAGCCAAACAAACACCCGGTTTCCCGGATACTCTTGCATATCCATCAGCTGCGTGGGCAGCTCCTTGTTCATGTCTAACTAAAATATGCCTGATTTTATTTTGAGCATAAATCTCGTCATAAAGACCCAATAAAACGCCACCAGGATAACCAAAAATAGTTTTAACATCATTGGCTTCTAAACTTTTGAGTAAAGCATTAGAACCATTAATACTAAAAGAATCTGGAAATTGGTTTTCTGGTTTATCTTTCATAATATTTGGATTTTACCGACGATTAAAGTTTGCAGAACTAACTTTTATAATATTTCTATAATAGCCTAATGAAAATTAAGAAATAAATAAATTCCTATTTTTTTGGAATGCGAATTTGTTGACCAGGATAAATTTTATCTGGATGCTTAATTACTTCACGGTTAGCTTCAAAAATCAGGTTATATTTATTAGCATCTCCGTAATAATGCTTGGCAATCGCTGAAAGAGTATCACCAGATTTAATAGTATAAAATTCAGTGGTTAATTCTGGAGCTTTGAGAGCAGCTGGTTTAGGAATATCAGCTTGTTCAGTAGCAGTTTGTTCGGAATCTTCAATTTGGCAAGCTTCATAAGACAATTCAGTTGCATCAACACCATTAACGCCTTTCAAGTTCCCAGTTAATAAAATGGCTTTTTCTCTGGTTTCTGGGGTATCACAAGTACCAAATAATTTTGCATTTCCATCTTTAAACTCAACTTGCAAGTTTTCAATTTTATGACCTAATTCTTCTTGTAATAAATCATTAATGGCTTTAACATCATTGCCTTTACCTAATAAATTTCCGCCAACGTCTTTTAAAAATTCAAAAAATCCCATTTGATTTAGTCCTTATATTTTCTAACTTAGTAAATTCAATATTAGCAAAGCCAAAGTAAATTAAGGTCAAAACTTAACTTAGTATTTTTCTGGCTAAGTTCAAGTCAGCTAAATTAGTAATTTTGAAGTTTAAATGCTTGGCTTCAACTAAATAAACTTTCTCACCCAATAATTCAATTAAGCTGGCATCATCGGTAAGTTCACCTTTATAATCTTTGGCGTTATTTGTGGCTCTTTTATATAATTCCATTTCAAAAGCTTGTGGAGTTTGTGCCATCCACAAATTGCTGCGAGATATTGTTTTTTGAATATATTTATCCGTACTTTCATCGTCTGAATTTAATTTTATAGTATCACTGGCTGGCTGAGCCAAAATAGCGGCTTTATACTTAATAGTTATATTCAATAAATTTTCCAAGTCAAAGTGTGAAGTTAATGCTCTGGCACTATCATGAATGAATAAATATGGATTTTTATCTTTAATAATTTTAAAGGCTTTTAAAACTGATTCAAAACGACTTTGTCCACCTGGTGTAAAAAACAAATTAGTATCAAATTTTTCGGCAATTAATTTTAGCTCACCAAGTAATTTTAAATTCTCCAATTCTGTTGCCGGAAGAGCAATAACAATATTTTCAGCAAAAGGACTTATATTTTCTAAGCTAATTTCTAAAACTGATAAATTGTCTTTTAATGAGCAAAATTGTTTAGCCACATTTAAACCTAATCTTTGGCTATTACCAGCGGCTAACAGTATACTTCCAAATAATTTTTTGTCTTTATAATTCATATTCGTTTTTACTATTTAAGCAATTTAAAATAAAAAACTGACTTTATAATGTTTTCAAGAAAGAAGGTTTGATCTTGCTAGGCTTAGATGGGTGAACTAATGACTTAATTGGAATTTCATGTTCGAGCATCAGCACTTTTTTATACCGAGATATATTAATTAAAATTCCTAACATAAAGCCAACTACAATCACTGAGGTTTTACCATAACTGATTAAAGGTAATGGCATACCAGTTACGGGTAGTAAGCCAACAACACCACTTAAATTGAAAATAGTTTGAACGCTTAAGCAAATTACAATACCCAATCCCAATAATTTCCCAAAAGAATTAGCTGCTTTTAAGGCGATTGAAAAACCTTTACAGAGTAAATAAATAAAAGCTCCAATTACCAAAAAAGCCCCTAAACTACCAAGTTCCTCGCAGATAATGGCAAAAATAAAATCAGCATAACTTATCGGCAAGTAACCAGATTTATGCAAAGAATCACCATAGCCAGTGCCAAATAATCCTCCCCAAGCAATTGCATAATAAGACTGTAAAAGGTTGTAACCAGTATTTAAGGGATCTTTTTCGGGAGCTAGCCAAGCCTGAAACCTTTGTAATTGATAAGGATTATGCAAAATACTTGCTACAACTGCTCCTAAGCCCATTAAACCGGCTGAGATAAATAAAAACAAATTAGTACCGCCAATTAACATCAGCGACCCACAGGAAGCAATAATTAAAATAGAAGTGCCTAAATCTGGCTCTTTAAGGACTAATGCACACATTAATAAACAACAACCTAAACGTTTCAAAACTTCAATATGTTTCCATTCAAACCGTGACAAGCCATCAGCCATTAAAAGCAAAGTTGCAATTTTCACTATCTCAGAGGGCTGAAAACTAAATGGTCCTAAATTCAACCAACGTTGTGAGCCACCTGAGACAATACCTAAAGGTGAGAATTCGACTAAAATCAAACTAATTAAAGCTATAGAAGCCAAAGGCCAGCTAAGCAATCTTAAAAAATTATAATTTACAAAACTTATAATAAACATCAAAGTCAGGGCGATTCCCATGGCTCCGGCTTGCTTGAGAAAAAAAGTTTGTGGATATTTAGTTAAAGTCTCAGATTCATAGCTAGAAGCACTAAGCAGCATTATTAAACCAAAAATAGCTAAAGATACAATAAAAAAAATAAATGTATAATCTGGTCGGCCAGGGGAAATCTTGTACTTTGGTCGAGAACCAATAGGACTTTCGGGGCTGGGATTCTTATTTGATAAATTGGCTATTTTAATTTTTTTCACTATTATTTATTTTAAATTCTAAAAAACTTTACAGCATTTAAATAGCTTGCATATACTTAATTCAACTATTTTGAACTATTTTACAAGAATATGGCAATTTACATATTACCTTTTGAAAAAATGCATGGCTTGGGTAATGATTTTATATTAATTCATGAAAAACATTTACCTCACACTATTACTGAGCAAAACTTAGCCAAAATCCTTTGTGATAGGCATTATTCAGTTGGAGCTGATGGTTTGATTATTGTCAAAAATAGTTTAACTCATGCGTCAGAAGCCGATTTTGTTTGGTCTTATATTAACTCCGACGGTAGTTATGGGCAAATGTGCGGAAATGGAATGAGATGTTTTGCCAAATATGTCTTTGACCGAGGTTTAACGAATAAAAGTGAATTTACGGTTGAAACATTAGCTGGCATAATTCAACCTTCTGTTCAAGCAAATGGCCAAATAAAAGTTAATATGGGAAATCCAAAACTTAAATCAGCTGAAATTCCTCTTTCAATCGAGTTAGACAAAGACAAATTAATTGATTATAAAGTTCAAATTTTAGATAAAGAATTTTTATTTACACCAGTCAGTATGGGAAATCCACATGCCATTGTCTTTTTAAATAGCTTGGCTGAATTTGAAAACTTAGACCTGGAAAAATACGGTTCCATCTTTGAAAAACATAATTATTTCCCCGAAAAAACTAATGTTGAATTTGCTTTTGTGAGAGCGGAAAATATAATTGATTTAAAAGTTTGGGAAAGAGGCTGTGGAATTACTTTGGCTTGTGGAACAGGAGCTTGTTCGACTGTGGTGGCAGCTCATTTGAAAAATTTAATTTTACCTCCGGGAGAATTGATTGAAGTGAATTTACCGGGCGGCACTTTAAACATCGAGTGGAATAAAGAAAATAATAATATTTATATGAGTGGCCCAGCTCAAAGCGTCTTCATCGGCCAACTTGAAATGGATTTAGTTTAGAAAAAGAACCCTATTATTATAAAAACATTCAATTAAAATATATTAACGTTAATACAGGATTAATGCTTTCTCAAACTTTTTTATTGTCCGTTTTAATATTTTGTATTTTAATGAATGTTTAAAGAATCAATAATCTCTTTAATGCGAGCTGGAAGCGAAGTAAATTGTCCAGTCAAGTATGCTGCTACTTCAGGTCTTTCGGCTATTTTTGCGCCAGAATTAAAATTGTAAGTATTATGTGATTTAGGCTCTGGCTCGACCTTGTTGAATGATAATTGATTATTTAAAGCCAGTTTAAAATTATCCAAGAACTGCTCTGATGAGAAATAATAATGTAAAATCTCACTTAATTGACTTTCTTCATTTGCTGAGTTGGAAATTGGCCGTGAAAAATTTTGAAAACCATTTTGAATTTCGTGGCTTAAGTTTTGAGCTAATTCAAGCGGAGATTGGTCAAAAAATTTTTTATACTTTATTTGTTCTGCCCAAAATAAACGTTGAGCTTCTCCATTACTAGAAGCCCCGCCAAATTGCATTTGCAAAATAATGTTTTTAAAATTTTCCCAAGCTAATTCTGGTTTTACTTCTAGGCATTTATTCCAAGCTGTATTTCTTAAATCCTGATTTATTTTTTCTAAACCTTGATCATTCATTAGTATCGTTTAATGCTGCTTAATGAAATTTTTGGTTAAAATATTCTTATTGAAAAAAATTTCTTGAATTTATATTTAACTAAAATTAAATTTTGACATTGTTAAATACATTTGAGTCCATAAATATATTTTAATTTTTCAAGGAGTTTTTTTAAGTGAATCATATAAGAAATTTATTAATTGCTTTTTCTTTGATTTGTTGTTGTTTTATTAAACCTCTAACAAGTCAAGCTGATACATTTGGTCAGTTTGCATTTCAGTCTATTCTTCAAAGCTCAACTATAAGTACAAATAACAATTATTCTTATTATCAGAGTTTTTTTAACCCTCAAACCATATATAAAACTTATCAGGAGCCGGTTAATTTAAACTCTTTTAATCATTATAATGCTGGTTACAATTTAGGCCAAAGTTATGCTTATAATCCGCCCACTTACGACATTTGCTATAACTTTGAGCAATATGAAAGAGAAGACCATTATCGACCCAGACCAAGGCCTAACCCTGTATGTATTTGTCCAGTTACTAGTCAATTAGTTTGTTTGCCCAATCAAATAATTCAGACTCAGAACTTTACACATAGCTGCGGTGCTTATGCTTCTCAAAATATCAGCTGTCAGCGTCAAGTCTGTAGGCCTTTACCCCAAACTTGTAATTGTCCTCCTCAAATGGATCCACCTAATTGTGGTATTAATGGGCAATCCGTTTTAGAAAATTATTCATTCAGCTGTGGCTTAGGACAAACTAAAACTTGCCAACGAAGAGTCTGTCGAGTAAATCCGCCCCCAACTTGTAATTGCCCAGCTATAAGTGAGCCAACTAATTGTGGAATTAATGGCCAGTCTGTTTTAGAGAATTATTCATTCAGCTGTGGCTTAGGACAAACTAAAACTTGCCAAAGACGCATCTGTCGTGTAAATCCACCCCCAGTTTGTACTACAGAAATTAGATTTTGTCCAAATGGTTCAGCCATGCAGAGAGATCCAATTACCTGTCGTTGGAAAACAGAAACTTGTACTGGTAGTGGAATTTGTACTGCTGAAATTAGATTTTGCCCCAATGGTTTACCAATGCCACGAGATCTAATTACTTGTCAGTGGAAGCCAGAAACTTGCCAAGGCCAAGCATGTATTTGTCCAGTTGGTGCACCAAATTGTGGTAGTTTAGGCTCTCGAACTGAAAACTACACTTTGAACTGCTCAAATGGTCGAACCCAAACTTGCCAAAGAACAATTTGCGGGAGGTGATAATTAATTTTTAGTATTAATACTTTTTATTAAATCTTGGAAGTAAGACTTTAATTCAGTCAAAAAATTAAAAGGCGATAGTTGGTTTTCGGACTTGATTATCGTCTTTTTAGGTATTGGCGGCAAAACTAATTTTAATTTTTTATCTACTACTTTTAAAGAATAGTTTTTTTGCTTTTTATCTTTACTCTTATTTTTATCTTTGCTACTTTCCTCATGATCTCCCTGATTCTTCTTGAGTAGAGGAAAAACTTGTTTGGGGGGATTAAAAGGTAACATATTAACTAGATTAAATAATTTTCATTAATAAACTTTAGCTCGAATTTGCACTTTACTTTTCCAAATTATTTTATTATTTAAATTTCTAAATTAAAGGCTGAGACATTGTTTCAAATAAACAATTTAATGGTTTAATTTTTCTTTATTGTTGGTAATCCTTCTTGCTGAAGCTTGAGATAATTTTCGGTAAACACCATTTGTCCAACCAAAACCATCTTGATTTTCATATTCACCACCGCCATCTAGCCTTGATAAATCTTCAACATTATATTTTTCAAGCATTTTATGCGTATCCCTATATACTTTTTGGTTTAGTTTTAGCCAACGACTTTTTATCTCACTTGCTAAAGAATTAAAACCATAATTTTTCAAACCTTTAATAGCCAGCCACTGCAAAGGAGCCCAACCATACGGTGCATCCCACTGTTCGTCTGTAGTGTGTAGGGTTGCAATAAGCCCACCTTGCTTTAAAAATGACTTTTTAATTTTTTGTGCTACTTGGGTAGCTTGCTTTTGGTCAGCAATTTGAAAATACAAAGGAAAAATTCCGGCTAAAGAATAAATATTTGTTTGTTTATTTTTTTTAAAATCAAAATCCATGAAAAAACCTTTTTCCGCATTCCAAAAATATTTTATTAAAGCTTTTTTACGGGTTTGATATTTTTGTTTAAATAAATCCGCTTTCGCTTTAT
The DNA here is from genome assembly GCA_013298875.1 of Synechococcales cyanobacterium bin2.concoct.b11b12b14.033. Classification (GTDB taxonomy): domain Bacteria; phylum Cyanobacteriota; class Vampirovibrionia; order Caenarcaniphilales; family Caenarcanaceae; genus JAAFJH01. The sequence continues at coordinate 30,319 of JAAFJH010000006.1, read as the reverse complement.
TGCCAGCTCTTTCATAGGTTTTAGATAATCTGTATTCTAAATAATAAATTAATGAATTTAAATCAACTGGCAAAATATCAGTTGTATGAATGGTGTACAAGTTAAAAGTCTTTTCGGGGTTTTCCGTTAGCCACCGACTCGAAAAGTCCCACCCAGACTCAGCAGCAGCTCTTAAATTACGAAATACTTCTTCCGGCTTAGTGTCTGGTATTGCTGATATGGCTTTATTGGCAGTTTTTATATCTTCTCGGTAACTTTCAGAGCGGGGAATATTTTTATCGTCCCAATATCTATTGAGAATTTCGCCATCGGGAAGCCTAACAACGCGTCTAAAAGAAGAAGCTTCTGCATTTAATTCAGTTAATTTGGTAGAGCCATCCATCCAAAATTCATATTCTTTTTCCATGGAAGGCAAGTATTTTATAAAAACATCATTTCCTCTCGATTCAGCCAAAACTTCCAACATTAAAGCAAAAAATGGAGGCTGCGAACGACTTAAATAATAAGTTCTATTTCCATTCGGAATAAAGCCATAACTATCGATCAAATAAGAGAAATTATCAATCATATTTTCAATTATTTCTATTTTATTATCTTTCTGTAAGCCAAGCATGGTGAAATAACTGTCCCAATAATAAATTTCACGGAATCTGCCCCCCGGAACTATATACGGATAAGGTAATGGAATAAGAGTTCCTTCTCGGTGTCTGTCAGCTGGACGTTTAAGAGAATCCCAAAGTTTATAAATATGATCATTAATCGAAGAAAAGTCTGATTGATAAGTGGATTCTTCAGATGGCAATTCAAAGTTTTTCTGAATGAAATTTTTTAATTCCAAATTAGAATGAATATCTATTTTTTTATAATTTTCTCTAATTTGCTCTATATCCCATAAAGGAACAGCATCGACAAAATATTTACTATCACTAAAAATACTTTCATTGGCTTGAATATCATAAAACATCTCTCCATAAAGTTCTTCAGGCGTTATGGTTTTTATTTTATCGTGAGAGATAGTTGGATTAGTAAAGCCCATCAAAAATGCCATTAAAAAAAGAAATAGTATATTGTTTTTTATAATTTTTTTCATTTTTTTATAAATATTATTCTATTTGTAAAAGTTAAAGATTAAAAATCATAATATAAGTTCTAAGCTTTTCCCCGTTTGCATTTAAATAAAAAGCGTCCGAAAATCGATCAGCCGCAAGACGTTTTACTTTACTTTCTTTTGTCTGAATCGTAAATTGACGCAGATGAACCGGATTTCACAGATATTTTATTTGCAGTTTTTTGCTCTCTGAACCGAGATTAAATGATTTAAGGATTACCATGATTAAGCACTTTAGAGTAGAACCATAAAAGTAAAAATCATAGTTCATCATTTAATCAGCGTAATCCCAGTTCAAGACAATCTGTGTCCATCTATGATTCAGCATATTAATAAACCTTCACTTCCCCTTTTTCAATGGCTAAATTTTCTCCTGATTGACTAAGTATAAAAAAACCTTCCTGCTTTGCAAACTCAATGGCTTCTTCTGTCATATTCCAGCCAGCAATCGCTCCGTAAATTTTTTGATTTGCTTTCTCTCTGAAAAGTTGTCTGAAATTTGGTATTTTTCGGTCTTTTAAAGTTTCAATATCTTGCAAACGTACTTTATATTTGGTTTCAATAATTATTACTGAGTTACCATTATAAAGAATAATATCAAACTCATCTTCAATCTTTCCTAGCTTCCGATGAGTATTTCTTTCTGAATAATCAATTGTAATTCCTTCGAATTCTTTTTTATTTTTCAGTCCATTCCAAAAGAAATCTTCAGCGACGGCTCCATTATTATTACTAATATTTCCTAGCTCTTTAAAAACTTTTTCAATTTTCCGATCAGTCTTTTTCATCTGTTCGTCAGTTTTTTTCATCTGTTCGTCAGTTTTTTTCATCTGCTCATCAGTCTTTTTCATCTGTTCGTCAGTACGATTCTGAGAAATCCTTAAGTTGTTTAGCTGCATAGCATTTTCAGCAAGCATTGTTCTAATTTCTTTAAACGAATAGTCTTTTTTTTCAGAGGTCATAAATTTTTAATCCTAAAATTCAAGTGTTTTTATTATACACAAATTCTCTCAATCAACATTTTCAGGATTGTTTTTAACTGTCTGAATCGCAGATTAACCGAATTTCACAGATTTTTTATTTACAGTTTGTTCGCTGTCCTGAACTTTGATTAAAATGATTTAAGGATTACCATGATTAAGTACTTTAGAGTAAAACCATAAAATAAAAATCATAGTTCATCATTTAATCAACGGAATCACAGTTCAAGATGTTTTTAATTCGATTATGTCAAAAAATAAGCTTTCTCAATCAATTATTTCCAAGCTTTCCATTTGTTTTAATTCTTCTTCATAAAATAAACAAAACATAATTCCGTCATGATTGAGGGCTGGCTGGGATTTTCTATGTATCTCTTGATTTTCATTATAAGTATAAAGCTTTGGGTGAAAAGGAAGTTTTTTGCTTTGTAAAACTGTATTATTTAATAGTTCAAAAAGTTCTTGAGGTATTAGTTTTTTAATAGATTCATATAATGCTTTTTTTAAATTACTACCAAATTTATTCACATACTCAAAATTGCCTTTATTATAAATTTCAGAGCCGTCAATGCTACCTTTTCTTGTATTATTTTGGTCTACTAAAGTATAGGAACTTTGTAATGTCGTTGGAGTTTGTCGATTATTAGAATGTCTTCTAAACTCTTCTATAATTTGCAAAGACATTTCGGGGTATTTATCTATGAATTGGTTCATAAATTCTGCATCTTTTGAGAAATAATCTTTCCATAATTGTTTAATATCCCATAAACATTGATTAAAAGCTGCTTCTGGCATTTCTCTCAATTTGAGATCATGAAGCCAATGATTCTGTATTTTATTTTTAATATTCGTTTCTCTAATTATATTTGAGTATTCAAAAGCGATTTGCATTAGACAGTTGTTTTTTTTTTGAATATATAGAAAATGACTTATTATTCTTGGATCATATATTTCACTCAAATCTCTTCTTGCTATTTCTAGAATATCTTCAGGAAGCTTAGATCCTAATAGTAATCTATAATTTTCAATTAGTAAGCTAAAAATCTTATAACCCGATTTATTATAAGCATCAAACCTCCGTTCATTAAAAAATAAAGCAAATCTTTCATCTGAAGAACTTTCTGGATTAAAAATAAGTTTTCTTACTGTTTCAAAAAATTTATCTTTTAAACCTAAAATTTCTGGAGACCGCTCTTTTAAAAAGTTGAATCTTTGTAAGACTTCATAAAGTTCGTCATTATTGGGTGTTTTCCCCTCACTTTCAATAAATTGTTTAATGTGTTTTTCAATTTCATTAATTGTAAATTTGCATTCTAGCTTTCCATAATAGATAAAGTTAAGATATGCAGAAAATAATCCTTCTCTTGTATCTAGTAATTTTTGTACTAATTTTTTTACATTATCATTACTTTCTATAAAATTTTGATTTTCTTCTAAAACAGTTTTTATGGTTTCTTGTGTTGTTTTATGTTGAAATATTGAGTCTATTCTTTTTTGTGGTACTTTGCCATTAAAAAAAGAAAGTAAATTCCATAGTGTATAATTACTAAGTTTTAACTTTTCTATTCTCAAAAGAAAGCTCAGCATTTCTCCAAAATCTGGTATTGTATCAAGTATTGAGAGCTTCTTTTTTATAGCTTCAATGTACTGAAAAATATTCGTCTATTATCAGAAATAGTATTATCTTCTAGTATTATTTCTATATCGTCTTGTTTTAAATATTTACAAATATCAATTGTAGAATTTTGGAATATTTCGCCTCTCAATACATTCTCTAAATGCTCTCTTTCAATAGGTGGAACTTCTAATATTCTACCTTCAATTTTATTTAAATATTTTTGTGCTAATTCCTCAGTTTTATTTTCTTCACTTAATTTTTCTATCACAACATCATAGTGATAACAAAGAATACATTGAATATTTGGAACAGATAAAGCATCAGTTGCCATCATTATCAAATACCTAATTTGTTCAGCTTCTAATCTATCTAGTTCGTCAAAAATTATTACTGTTTTTTTTTGTAGTATTTTTTAAAAAAATCTTTTAATTGATATGGCTCTCTAAGGTCTTTATCTAAAAAGTAAACAAAGATAAGAGATGCAATAAAACAAATAACTTGAAAGAACTATTCTGTAAATTTTTTCAAATCAAAACTACAAGATTGAAAATTAAATTGACAAACTACAATAATCTCATTGGCAAGAAAGAAACCTAGAAATCCTAAGGTCAATATTCCAAAAGATACCACCCATAACAAAAATGGTATTTTTGAGAGAATACTTGAAATACGAAAATGAAAATTTTGATTTGTACCTAATATTTTAGAACTTATATATTGAAAAATCCCCTTTTGATCATTTACCAACCAAGTATCAATTTTTTTAACTTTTATTTTTTGTTCAGTTTTTTCTTTAATTTTTTCTTTAATTAAGTCTGCCAAAGAGCTTTTTCCTAGTCCCCATTTTCCTCTAATATTAATAATGGATGGGCATGAATTAGAATCTAAATTATCTAATATATCTTGAGCAATATTTTTTACTAAAGGTTTAAATTCAAAATAGTCTTCTTTTTCTTCTTGCATTACAACTTAAAACCTTTAATTGTTTAATTTTTAGTTAAACTATTATTTTAAAGCTAAAAGACTATGAAATTATTAATTGTTGAAAGCCCAGGCAAAATAAAAAAAATAAAGTCTTTCCTCGATTCGGATTGGCAAGTTAGTGCTTCAGTTGGGCATATCCGTGATTTACCAGCCAAAGAATTAGGTATTGTTTTTGAGCAAGACAAAGTTCAACTAAATTATATAAATTCATCTGATAAAGCCAGCACTATTAAAACGCTAAAATCAATGGCTAATCAAGCCGCAGAAATTTATTTGGCTATGGATATGGATCGAGAAGGTGAGGCTATTGCTTGGCATGTAGGTTTGGTTTTAGGAAAGACAAATTGGCCTAAAATTAAAAGAATTGCTTTCACCGAAATTACTAAATCAGCCATTTTAAAAGCTATTAAAGCTCCCCGCCGAGTAGACGCTAATTTGGTTAATGCTCAACAAGCTAGGCGGGCTTTGGATCGTTTGGTAGGTTTTAAAGTTTCTCCGATGGTGTGGGCTGCCAAAAATGCAGGTACTAGTGCGGGAAGAGTTCAATCGGTGGCTGTACGTTTAGTTGTAGAGCGAGAAAGAGAAATTCGTAATTTTAAAGTACAAAATTATTTTCGGATTAAAGCTAATTTGTTTCCGGAATTATTAACTGATAATTTTTGGGCAGAATTAATGGTTTATGATCAAAAAACTTTGGTTTCTTCGATTGAAGAGGGAAAAGAAAAAAAAGAAATTACAATTAGTACTAAAAAGCAAGCTGATGAATTAATTGCTGAATTTAAAAAAGGTAATTGGTTGGTTTTGTCGCAAAAAAAAGAAAAGCAAAATAAAAATCCCTTTCCGCCTTTTATTACCAGTACTTTGCAGCAAGCCGCTAGTGTTAGACTAAAATGGAATGCTCAAAAAACTATGCAGGTGGCTCAAAAGCTTTATGAAAACTCAGCCATTACTTATATGCGAACTGATTCACCAGTTATTAGCCAAGAAGCCCTTGAAATGGTGAGAGGTTTTATTGCTAAAAAATTCCCGCCCGAATATTTGCCAGCTAAACCTCATATTTTTAAAGCTAAAGGTAATAATGCTCAAGAAGCTCATGAATGCATTAGACCTATTAATATTGAGCAGACAGCGGAATCTATTAAAGGTTTGTCCAAAGACGAAAATGATCTTTATAAATTAATTTGGACTCAATTTGTGGCGTGTCAGATGGCTTCAGCTATTTTTAATGTGATGACCATTGATATTCAAAATGGTAAAGGTCTTTTTAAAGCTTCGGGACGGCAAGTTGCTTTTGATGGCTGGATTCGTTTAACTGGCTCAGCGACTGAAGCTAGCAAAGAAAAAGACAAAGAAGCAGAAGAAGATGAAGTGCCTTTATTGCCAGCCGTTAAAGAAGGAAGTAATTTAAATTTACGTGAAGTTAAATCTTCGGAGCATAAAACTAAGCCACCAAATCATTATACGGAAGCCACTTTAATTAGAACCTTAGAAAAACATGGCATTGGAAGGCCTTCTACTTATGCAGCAATTATGGCTAATATTAAAAAAAGAGGCTATTTAAAAGAAGAAAAACGAAAATTTGTGGCAGAGCCTTTGGGAGAAACATTAGTCGATTTATTAATGAAAAAATTCAATACTTCTTGGATGGATTATAAATTTACCAGTAACCTTGAAGAAAGCTTGGATCAAGTCGCAGAAGGAAAACTGAATTGGCATAAATTGATTATAAACTTTGATTCAGAATTAAAAAATGTCTTAAAATAATTTTTTCCGATTCAGACGTTTTTATTTAGTAAACTTAATCATTACTATTATTTTTTATCGTTAAAATGTTTCTTCCTTGGCTTAGCTTTATTGAAAAGTATAATTTAATTAATTTTCTGGTCTCAAGTATTTGTGGGGCTTTCATAGGCTTAGAGCGTGAAGCAAGAGATAAAGGAGCGGGAATTAGAACTCACACTTTAGTTAGTTTAGGGTCATGTTTATTCACGACAGTCTCGGTGGAAAGTGTTTTAACAATGCCAAGTGGGGATCCTACTCGAATTGCGGCTCAAATTGTGAGTGGTATTGGCTTTTTGGGTGGTGGTGCCATTTTGCAAGATCGAGATAAAGTACATGGCTTAACTACGGCAGCTACTATTTGGATTTCGGCGGCAATTGGGATGGCTTGCGGAATGGATCAAGTTATTTCGGCGATTATGGTAACGGTCTTAACTTTGTTTTTTTTATTTTTCTTTCGGCGTCTATCTAGAAGCTTTAAAAGGCCGCGTATAACTTGGTTAATGACTATCAATTTTAAAGAAGCAGATCCAAATTTGAATACAACTTCTGACTGGGAAAGCCAAATCGAAAATACTTTAAAAAGACTAGGTTTTAAAATTCTCGAATTGAGTGAAACACGTTCGGATAAAATTGAATTAGTAATTAGGGGACAAAGTAAATTATCTGACTTAGTAAGGAATTTGAAAGTCTTTTTGCCCGAAAAAACTGAAATTGAAATCAAAGAATTTTAAGAGAAAACTTTTCTAAATGGTAAAAATGAGATAATATATTTTAGCTGGTAAAGTGATGCTGATTTGATGAACTTGGTCAGGGAGGAAACTCAGCAGCCATAAGTTAATAGGTAGGTGCTTTGCCAGTTTTTATTTTTATTTAAAATATAATGAATCAAGAAAATACCGCCAGCTTAATTGGACAAATTTTAGTAGCCCTTGGAAAAATCACCAAAGAACAATTAGCTGAAGCTTTGAAAGTTCAAATCAATACTCCTGTCGAGCAGAGAAAACCAATTGGACAAGTATTGCTTGAATTAGACTATGTAGAACCCAATGACATAATTGAAGCCATTAGAGTGCAAATGCAAATGAGAAGTAAAACTTAGTTTTTCCGTAAAACAGTAATATAATTTGTAAATTAAAGGATGTAAAATATTAGTTTATGAGTTCTTCTTTTCTGCCACTTGGCTCACGTGATTTATTACCGACTGACTTAATCAAACAAGAAAAGTTAAGGCATATTGTCATGAATACTTTTAAATCATGGGGATATCAGCCAGTTTTGCCACCTACTATTGAAAACCTTGATATTTTAGATAAAGGAAGACCCCAATTTGCTAAAGAAACTTTTAAAGTTATAGACAGAGACGGTCAATTATTAGCTTTAAGGCCAGATATAACTTTGCCAATTGCTCGTTTGGCTGCCACCCGACTAAGCCAAGTTGAAAGGCCGCTTAGATTATGTTATACCGCCAAAGTTTTTCGGCAAAGCCCTCATTTATCGGACGAAAGACGTGAAATTTACCAAGCAGGAATTGAATTAATTGGCTGTAAAAGCACCGATAAAGTATATTCTTTGGGACAAATTAATAAAGCTAACTTAGAATGTATTAGTATCTTACTGGAAGTGCTTGAAAAGACGGGTTTAACCGATTATAAAATTGTTTTAAGTCACATTGATTTGTGGAAATATGCGGGAGAAATTTTTCATCGAGTAGAGGAATTTTTGGAAATTGATTTAGAAGCTGAACTAGACAGTATTTTACGCAAAGGAGATTTTATTGAATACCAAAAAGCCATTGCTAAAGCTGAAGAACGTTGCTCCAAATCTTTAAAAGCCTCGAAGGAACCCAGTGAATTGAAAGCCTGCTTTGAATCAAGTCTGCAAGATACACCTTTAAATTATTTAAAAAAAGCTTGTTTTGAGCTGACCGGAGAACCGATTAAAATTTTAGATTATTTAGATCATGATTCGGTTATTTATAAAGAATTATCAGCTATTGTGGCTTTGGAAGAAATTTTTGGAAAGGATAAATTTATCATTGACTTTACCATGAGACCAGATCCGAATTACTATACGGGGCTTTATTTTGAAGTAGTCATTCCTAATACGGGTAAGCCTATTGGTAAAGGCGGCCGTTACGATAATTTAATGTCTTCTTTTGGCCAGTCTGAGCCAGCTATTGGTTTTTCTTTACAAGTGGATGCTTTACTAAGATATGCTCAGGCCGACAAATACAGTGGATTAATTGAAGAAGGCAAAAAAATGCGTATCCCAACCCAAGATAATAATCCGGCGGCTTTAATTCATTCGATTAAGCAATCCATGAGCCTGCGTACTAAAAACCCAGTTGTTATAATTGACTAAAAACTATGTTATATAAAAAAAATAATTATCGTATTGCTATTCCGAAAGGAGCTTTATTTCAAAGTTCATGTGACATTTTAAAAAAGGCTAATCTTGAATTTGATTTTCAGGATCGCAAATTAATTTTTGAAACTAATGAAAAGAATATAGAAGTATTGCTGGTAAAGCCAATTGATGTACCAGTTTATGTCGAAAATGGAGCGGCTGATTTGGGTATTGTGGGGAGTGATATTTTGGGTGAACATTATGCTCAAACCCTAACTTTAATGATGTTACCTTTCGGGCATTGTGAGCTTATGATGGCTGTTCCTAATGATAGCCCGATTCAAAGCTTGGCTCAGACACCAGATTATTGCAAAATCGCGACTAAATTTCCTAAATTAACTAGATTATTTTTCCGTCAAAAAGGCATACCGATTGAAATTATTGAATTAAATGGCTCGATTGAAATTGCACCTTTAACGGGCTTATCGGAAGCAATTGTTGATTTATTAGCGACTGGTAGAACTTTAAAAGAAAATGGCTTAATTAAAATTGAAACTATTTCAAAGCATTCAGCTCGGTTAATTGCTAATCGAGTAAGTTGGCAAGTAAATCATGATTGGATTATAAAAATATTAACAGCCATTAATTCAGCTAATAATAGTTAATTTAGACAAGACAAGACAAAAGTTCGCTTTGTAGCTGGGAAAGACAGGTTGGAAGAATAGGATAATTATTAATTTTAAACCGTAAGGCTAAATAAATTAATTGACCATGAAATAATAGTATTTTCTGTATTTTCCTAAGTTGTGATAATTAAATAGTATTTTATGAATGAAGAATTTCCTAGTTTAGAAATGTCAAATGCAAAATTAAATATTGAATTAACCGGCCGGCATTTAGTTTTATTTGAAGAAAATACCTCCACTCAAAAAGCTCAACAAGTTTTAGAAAATTGTATAGGTTCAAGTTGTATTATACCCTCTGAAGAAGCTGATTCGGTTGTGCAAGCTCTTGAAAATGTTTCTTCAACTTGATAGCCTTTATTTAGAAAAACTGGGTATTGCGATTGTACATATTGCCCCCGAGCAATTCAATAAGCTTCAAGCTTTAATTCCCGATCAAGAAAGCCCCGTAATTGGTATTGAGGCGGAAGTTATAAATTATGCCAAAGCTGCTGCTAATTTTACTTGGGGCTTGCAAGCTACTAATGCTTTAAATTCACATTATACCGGAGCGGGGGTTAAATTATGTATTTTAGATACGGGTCTTGATTTAAACCACCCCGACTTTAAAAACAGAAAAATTATCTCTCAAAGTTTTATTAGTGGACAAAGTGTACAAGATATTTTGGGGCATGGAACTCATTGTGCTGGCACGTCAGGCGGCCCTCTAAAATCGGTAAATGGACAAATTCCTCGTTATGGAATTGCTCATCAAACTCAATTATTTATTGGTAAGGTTTTGGCTAATAATGGTACGGGGAGCGATCTTATCTGGTATTAATTGGGCTTTAGGTCAAGGTTGTGAAATTATTTCAATGTCATTGGGCAGTCAAAATCGTCCGTCTCAGCTTTATGAGTCAGTGGGGCAAAGAGCTTTAAATCAGGGTTCTTTAATTATTGCGGCCGCCGGAAATGAAAGTTGCCGCAATCCAGCTTTAGAGCCAAATAGCCAAATTTGTCGTTATAATCCAGGATTAATATCACCGGTTGGTAGTCCTGCAAATGCCCGTTCAATTATGTCGGTGGGAGCCTTAAATCGCTACTTACAAATTGGTAATTTTTCTAATCGGAATACTAGCTATATTGGCGGAGAAATAGATATAGCTGCTCCTGGAGTAGACGTTTTTTCGAGTTATCCTACTACTAAAGAGAATTATGCTTATTTAAGTGGCCCTAGTATGGCTACTCCACACGTGGCTGGTATTGCAGCTTATGGGTTCAAGCTTCTGGTCAAAAAGGAGCCGCTTTGTGGAGTGTTTTAATTCGTAATGCTAGGCGTTTAAATTTGGCCTCAACTGATATTGGTTCTGGTTTAGTGCAAGCTCCAATTTAGGCTTATTAATTATTAATCTCCGAAAAACATATAATAATCTAAAAAAGTTTTAGTTCTCATTTAAAGTTGCTCAGTATAAAGTTTGAGATAATTGTGTATTTATTAAATTTATTATATTATAAGTCAGTATTTATTTACTTTATAGTTTTATGCTTATTAATAAAACTTTTTTGGACAGCTCCAGATTAGTTTCTATAAATGCAAGGTCTTCTCATAATGTTTCCGAGACTTCTTCAAAAGACCCAATCACAAGTAATAATTTAAAAAAACTTTCGGTTTTATCGGCACCAAAAGGCCACACCTCGATTGCAGAAAGACCTGAAATGCCAACCACATGATGCTTATCTTGCCGGGTATGAAACTAGGGCTAGGGAGCAAATCTGGGCTGGGTTAGCTGAAAATCCAAATTTAAACGAAATAAAAAAGTTTATTGAAATTATCAGGGAGGATTTTACACAACAACAAGCTCAGTTAGCTAAAATTATAAAAATTGGCAAAGCTGGTACTGGTGCAGCTGATCCAGTAATCGATTCTAGTAGTATTACCAAAACCCTTTTAGAAACCTCTAAAGAAATGAGGACAGTGGTAGCCAACAATAATGATTCCCATCAATTATTTACAAAGCATTTAATCGAAGTATCGCAAGAATTTCATGAAATAAGAGGAACTTTACAAAAACAAATAGAAGTTTTGCTAGAACAAAAAGAATCCCAAGAAAGAAATTCTGCTATTAATGAGGTTGGTACTTCTATTAAAGAGATTAGTGCTTTAATTCAGGAAGCTAATTTATTTACTGTTTTAAATTCGGGAATAATCTACCAGGAAATTAAAAAATATATAAATTTAAACCCAAGTGTAAGTGCTGAAGACTTGTTCTTGTCAGCAACAGAAAGATTATTAACTACTTCTGGAGAACGAGATGCTGGTTTTCTTGAGAATGTTGATATTACTGCAAGGGATCCAAATACAAATGAATTTTACACTTCAGTTCCTTTCTTTACTAATGCTATTGGGTGGGCTGCACGCAGAGAGTTGGCTAATAATGGTCGTGTAATTAGATTGCCGGTTCATATTCATGATGCTTTACATAAATTAAAAAAATAGAAGAGGCTTATTCAAAATTAGATATTACAAATAGACCAAAGTTTAAAGATTATTATGCTCAGCAAATCAGTAACTCAATTATTAGCAAAGCTTATTCAAAATTACCAAATACTAAAAATAAACCAACTTTTGAGGAATATTATGCTCAGAAAATTGACAAGATGAGAGAAAAAGCAAAAATAAACTTAAATTACTTAAAAAATGTTCTTGCAACAGTTGCAAATCCACGTTCACTAGACGAAGCTAAACCTGTAAGTTATTTTGATAATCGTTATAATGATGAAGCAAATCAAGTAAGTGTGTCATTAGAAAATTTAACCGCATCAACTCAAGAACTTAGTCCTTGCGATTATGCTGAAGAAGGCCTTTTAGCTGAAAATTTAGAAGAAGTTTTAGAGGTACTCTTGCTCCGCAGCAAAAGACGGTTTTAGAGCTGCGATATGGCTTAGATGATGGCCAAGAAAAATCTCTCGCAGAAATAGGTCGTATTTTAGATCTAAGTAGGGAAAGAATTAGGCAAATTCAAGGTAAAGGCTTACAAAAGCTGAGGCAACCAAGGAGACGAGAACCATTAAAATCTTTCAGCGAGGAATATTCTTTGCCTGGTGGGGCGGGGTTCAAGGAAGAAGAAATGCTTTAGCAAATCAGGGAGAAGAAATTACTGCTGAACGACACCGTTTGAACAAGGAAGTTAATATTAATGCTGCACAAAAATTTATACAAAATTATCAAGCCGAATTAAAAGTAAATTTAAAAAAAGGAAAATTATTTAATAATAATCAAGTGGATAAATTACTTAAATGTGAAAACCAAGCTGAAGTTCAAGCATATTTAAAGAAAGAAAAAATTGTATTTAAAAATAGAGAACAATATGAAGAATTCACTACTTTATTAAACGCTTATAGTAATAGTAAAACCCAAGAAGGAAAATATAAAATTTTAAAAAGTATTTTAGATCCAAATGTAAGAGAACAATCTAAATTATTATTGAAAAGTGTTGGCCTAACAAAAGAAACTGGAGCTGACTTTACGGCTTATTTGAGAAGCTTGACTAATCATCCACCTTCATTACAAGAAAGCAGGGAAGTAGCAAATATAAGCTTAGAAGAGAGAAGAGTAAACAATATGAGTATGAAGAGCTTTGGTTATCTCTCTAATGCGGTTTCGAGTCTTTTTTCAAGGAATAAAATATCTCATTATGCAAGTGATGAAATCTTAAGAGCAGCAGATGAAATATACCAAAGAACTGGCTCTTGGAGCGAAATAGGAATCTTCAGTCCCGAGATCATTCAGCTTTTAGCAGAAAACAATAATAGCTTCGCAGCACTATTTAGAAAAATGGGTTATAGCTTCTATTATGAAAAAACTAATCATATTAGGTTAAATGCTGACTTAATTTTGGAGCAAATAAAAGATTCTTTTAGTATTGAAAAGGAAAGACTTACTAATGAAAAACCCCCAGAAATTATGCCAAAAGCTTTTGATGATCCAGCTGGCTTAGCTTTGGAACCTACTACTGATACAGTTAGAAAAACAAGACCATTAATAGGACGAAAAGCAGATTATAAGAATATTAATGAAATTATGCATCAAATAAAATATTCACAAGTTTCAGGTCGGTACATCCAGATTAATGACCTATCCTCAACCAAATTAATGTTTGAAGCACTTGATAGATTAATAGAAAAAAATAAGGGTTCTTTGGATGGAATAGTTCACTTTAAGGATGGTAACAGTGGTAGTGCCTTTGAAGAATTCCTTCAGGCAAATCCAAATATTACCTTTTCAGAAATATATGAAGTACTTGAGAATAATACTTGGAGCTTGTCCAATCTTGATTCTTCGTTGAATCCAAAGTTAAAGTTAAATGGTGCCATACACTTACATGAAAATAAGATTTTAGCTGAAATTAATAATATGGTTTTGGAGAAGAGAAGTAAACCTACAGAAACTAATCGAAAGCCCAGTTCACTAATTGGCAAGCAAAGCCCTGATATTACATTAACTAATTTGTCAGATCCATTGTCTCTACAAGCAATAAGAGAAATGGGCGGCTTTGATTATTAATAAAAATAGAGTATATAAAAATGGTAAAACCAATCACTTACTTAAAGGCAGTTTTAGATTTTAATAAAGCTTCTTTTAAAGCTGGAAATAAACCAATTGATACTCAAAGTATTAATCCTAAACTGGCTTTGGGTTTACAAATACCTTTTTTAAATCAAATATTAGTTCATAATTCACCTGAAGATGGAAAAGAACTTTATTTACAAATACCAGCTAATGCAGATTTGAGAAAGGCAAGATTAGAAGTTTTAGAAGAAGAAAGTGAAAATTTAACTGCTTTTGAAATATTACAAAAACAATTGGGTGGAGATTATGATTTTAACAATTTTATAAGTTTTTTACCCCAAGGTTTTAAAGCAAAATATACCAATGAAACGGCTTTCAAAGCTTTAGCAGAAGAATTAAATAAAGGTGATAACTCAGTATTTGCACCTAATAATAAAAGAGAAGCTATATTTGCCTTGCCGACTGGTACTGGAAAAACTGGTATTTTTGCTTTAATTGCTTCTTTAATGAGAAAAGATCAAAAAGTAATGATAATTGTTCCGAGCTTAGTACTTAATGATCAAATAGCAGAAGTTTATCAAAAGCTTTATCCGCACAAAACAGTTTCTTTTATTTCTTCTTCAAACCTAGATAAACAAAGCACTGGACAAATAAAAAATAATTTTCAAGGAGATATTATAATTGTGGTGGAAGATTCTTTTCGTACCATCATGAATAGAATGAAAGAAGAGAATCTTTCGATAAAGCCAGCTATGATAATTTGTGATGAATTTCACCTTTACGAGAATGCTAATGGTTTTATAAAGGCTTTTAATGAGTTTATAGAATATTGCAGACAAGATGATAAAAATAAAAAAAGTGAAAAACCCATAATTCTTAAATTTTCAGCCACGCCTTATCCCGCCAAAATAAAAAAGCAAAACGATACTGATATTCCGGTAATAGTTGGAAATACTATACATTGGTTAGATCCAAAAAAAGTACCTAGCGGTAAAATAATTTGCCAAATTTCGCCAGCAGAAGCCATTAAACAGGGTGAATTATGTAATATAAAATGGAAGTCTATAAAAATTAATTTAGACCCGAAATTGATTGAAAGATTAGATGATGAAAGCAGTGTAAATAATGAAGAAACTTTAAGTAAAAAAATACGATCATCTTGGCAAAATATAGTACAAAAATATATAGATTTTTACAAAACAGATACTGAGCAACATAATAAAAAAATATTAGCCGTTTGTCCTTTTATTAAAAATGCTACATATGCGGCGGAAGAATTTTGTAAACAAACTCGACGGATTTCGGCTGTAGTTAGCTCCGGTACAAATTGTATTTTTACTATTGAAAATGGAACTGTAAAAAGACAAATTTTTACCCGAAAAGAAATATTAGAAAAGTATAGAAACAAAGAAATAGAAGCAATATTTAATGTGAAAGTTTTAAGAGAAGGAGTTGACTTCCCAGATATAGAAGCGATTTGGATGATGACTCCCACAAATGCAGTTGATAATTATTTACAATTTATTGGCAGAGGAATGAGATTAGACCTAGATAATCCACATAAAGTTTTACAAATTATCGATTTAGTACCCGAAACATATAGTTTAATTTTTCCACTGACAGCACCTCGTGTTTTTGGTTTTCCTAACCCTGAAGAAGGTGAATTATTATTTACAGAAAAAACTAATAATGAAAAACCGGAAAATCTTAAAACACAAAATAATTTAGTAAACATAGACCATTCAGGTTTTTATGATTCATTTTTAAGCTTGGAAAGAATTTCAGCCAAAATTAGAATTGCTTTAAGAGAAGAAATATTAGCAATACCAGAGCCTACAGAATTATATAAATTAATACTTGCTGAAGCTGATAAAATGCATCGAGAGCAAGATTGGAAATTTATAATTTGTTCTGATAATCCTATTTCTATTTCACAAAGTTTAGTTAGTTTATATGAAGAAAAAAATAATAATATTATTCACAATTTAAGATTTAACTATTCAATTTTAATGTCAGGACAAAAATCCTTAATTAAAGAGTTGAAAGCTAAAAAAGAAGAATCCTTAAAATTATTCACAGTTAATAATAGTACTACAACTCAATCACCAAAGAGCTTATTAGCGGAATTAATTAAACCGCCAGGAATTAGCTTATTAGACCGGCCAGAAGGAATACGAACAGTAGCACAAGCACCCCCAAGAACTCAATTAAAATTTGAAGAAGATGCTGAAGTTGGAAAAGCTAATACCCAATCTACCTTAAAGAAAAATACTCAATTATATTATTTACAGCAAAGTACAGCTTGGAAAGATTTACTCAATGAATTTATAAAACAACTAAAATCAGAAGAAATATTAGATGCTGAATTTGTAGAAAATAATAAAGAATGCTTGGCATATTATCTTTACGATAAAATACTAAAATCCTCACAACAAAGATTATTACTTAATGGTGAAAGTCTCAATAATACTACTGCTATTGTGGAGCAAGGAATAAAATCTTTGAAAGAAGCAATTAAAACAGGCGAGATAAATAGGGTTATTAAGTTCTATACAAATAATTCCTCAGTTTATTTACCCGGACAAGAAAGCAGTAAAGTAAATTCAACCATGTTCTTTGATAGAATTTTAGCTCATACTGAATTAAGCCAGACTTTTGATCAAGTGAAAGCCATATGTAAGGATTATAATATTCCAGAATGGGTAATCTTAGAAAGCTTTATTGGTAATCAAACGAATAGATTAAAATTAAATTATATATTAAATGATAATATTCAAGGTAGTAGTGAGTATATAAATTGTTTACCGATATTTGCTTTGACTAATTTGATTGAATATGTAAAAAAAGATCCAAATTTACAACAATATTTATACTGCAAACAAAAGGAAATAATAGATCAAAATATAAATAATAAAATTCTTTGGACAACAAGAAACAACGATATTTTTCACCTTAAAATGCTAATAAACTCTACCCTTTTTGAAAGAATATTAGAAGAAAATTCAAATACTACACAAGAACTATCTGAAGTAAAACAAGATTTTATTGTACGTATTTGTTTTCATCCCACCTATAAACTTAATATATTAAAATATTTATGTACTAATCAAATAAGAAATTTAGAAAAAGAGATAAAAGATTTTTTAATTGAGGTAGTTAATATTAATAGTAATTTATCAAATATAAAAACCGAACTGGCAGCTTTTTTAAACCAGTTTTGGGACAAATGGAATATATCAAATCCAAAAGAAAAAACTTCAATAATACATAAACTTTTACCCAACAGAAATGAAGTATTTGATAAAAGTACTGCTTTACAAAAATTAGGTAATTTATACTTTTCAAGAATTGTAAACAATTTAATACTATCAAATAATAAAACTATATTTTCAGGAATTCAAGAAGGACTTGCTA
>JAAFJH010000006.1:0-12845 GCA_013298875.1 Synechococcales cyanobacterium bin2.concoct.b11b12b14.033 | reverse complement strand
CTTATAATTTAACTATCTCAGATCAAAGAAAAGAATCAATCTTAAATGCAATTAAAACAACTCTTTTAAAAAATAAAGATTTAAAAAGTAAAATATATGAACAAGTAATCAACCATAGTACAGATTTTAAGACTATAGAATTAGAAATACAACAAATATTATTAAATGAAACTAAACAGCCAGCTAAGTATATTGAACTTTCAAGCAGAGAATTAGATGAGCTAAGTAAGCATTTATTACCTCAAGTGATTGGGCTTTTAAAAGAAAATAACATTACACTTTTACATAATGAGAGTGCTGTGCTGAGAGATTTAATTCAAGGTTTAAGAGAAAAGAATTTAGAATTTAACCTTGATGACTATATTCAGCAATTATTAAATAAAATATCTAAGGATAGTAAATTGCATGCTGATTTATTTAGTCAACTTACCGTGAGCGAGCAACAATATTTTCTAAATAGAATTAAAAAATTTAAAAGCACTAAATTAGCAGATGATTTAAATGATGAACAAAAAACTGAGCTAAATAGTTTAATTAGAGAGCATTATTCGCAAACTAACAATAATTTTGTTTCTACTTCCCTTTTCACTTATTTATTCACACTAGAGGTAAAGGCTGAAAGAGATATAAGTTTTTCAGAAGTAGAAAATAGTATTCTCGCTACTTATAAAAAGACAGAGTCAGTTTATGATCCAGGAACAAATACCGAAAAACAAATATTATTTATTGATAAAACAAAATTAGCGGAAATAATAAAATTACTACAAACAACCGAAAATACCTTTACAAAAAATGTTGCATTAAACTATATAAAAATAAGAGTTGGCGGTTTAAATAATACTTTAATCGAAACCATACTAAACCAAGTTAAAAAAAAAATAGTACTAAAATTATTACACAACCTATAATAAATACAACTATTAAGTCGCTAATAGACCTTTTGCAAAAAAAGAAAGAAAAAATTTAAAAGACAGTGTGAATAAAACTAGGAATTAACCGCTGCTGCCACCACCCCATTTACCAATTACGGAATTTACTTTTTGGGTTAAAGCACTGGAATTTTTATCATTAACCTGAGCCATTTGATCCATTCCTGCCAGACGAGTACGTGCATTTTTAACTGCCAATTGAGCGGCCGCGATAAAATCGGGAGCTTTTCTTTGAATTTCATTTATTAGCCTAAACGCCTCTGCATCAGCTTGCTCTTTGTTGACACCTTTTCTTTGAATTAAAGCTGAAATTGCATCGGGACCTTGTTCTAATAAACCAATTAAATAACTTAATAAATACTGAATACGAGATTCCAATAATTGCTTTTTAAATTCAATATCGGGAGTAACCTTAACATCAGTTAGCATATTACCTTCGGGTATGCCTTCATAACTTTCATTCAAAAATCCTTTGACAGGACTCATACTTGAATCATTAAAAGAGCCATTCAAAAAATTAAAAATTCTTTCGTTTAAAACAGATTTGGCATCACCGTTTGCAATAGCATAAAAATCATCTAAAGCTTGTTCGGATGCACTATTAGTTGAACTAAAATTATTTGGTACTGAAGAAGTATTATTACTATTATTTGTACCTGCCTGAAAGTGGTCTTGGTTTAGTGGAAAATTAGTAATTTCTTTTTTCTGGGCAGCATTTTTAAATAAATTATTACTATTGCCGGTATACAGAGCTTTAAAAGGATTAATTGAAAAATTATTAAAAACCATTTTACTTTATATTTATTTGATTAATTAATTTATACCTAATTACTAATAAGCTTTTATCAGGGAGGATTCCTTGAATTAATCAGGGATTTTAACCTCCTCCGCCACCGCCGCCTGCTTTATCTCCTGGTTGGGCTAATTTGGCATTAATTCCTCTCAAACTAGTAGCTGCGTCAATATTGGCTTTTTGACGATCATTGTAAATTTTTAAAACTCCGGTAAACTGCTCCAAGGCCTTTGGAATCTCTGGATTTTGTTTTAAAGCATCATTTAAAGTTTCTAAATCGGTTCTAGGTATGCGAGTACCAGCGACAGTTACAAAATCACCTTGTATAGTGGAGGGATCCATAGCTAAAACATCCAACCAGGCTAATATAACTTCAGCACCCCGTGAGAATGGATTAAAGCCTTGAGTTGAAGTAGCCATAATTTGCTGAGTACTACCAATAGCAGTTGAAGCACTACTTAAAATACCACTTTCTCTTGGAATACCCTGATCGTCAGCCGTATAAACTTTTAAGCCCTGATAACGTCCTGCTTCAAGGTTACCAAGCAAGCTTCTCAGTTTTCCAATAATACCAGCTGCTTCAGGTCTTCTGGCTAATTCTAATAATATTCTGCCTACTATTCGTGGATCATATTGTACTGTTAATCCATCAGGTTTTCCGTCTGCGGTACGATGAATTGAAATTAAAGAATTTGGACCAATTAATCTATCTATCGCGTCTAATTCGCTAAAAACAGTACTATTTACACCATTATTATTTGGCTGATTTGGTGTATAAAATGGATTAACATTTCTAAAGGCTGAATTGGAATTTAAATTGCTGCCATTAGTATACGATTGTTGATTATTATAAGCCGTGACTGGAATAAAACGATTTGGAGCGTTAGCAGTAGCATTAGTAGCTGGCATTTGGTTAATTTGATTATTTTGCACATGATTAACTTGATACAAATTAATGGGTGACTTACCTTGGCTTATAATACTACTCATAAAAATTAAACTTTTTTGGCTTAATTCATTTGTAAGGCCTTAAGATTGAATTATGATTATTTGTAAAGCCCTGAGTTTGAAATGATTACAGAACTAAGACGATCAAGTATTAAATATTTATTTAAATTTATTAGTTTGAAACTGGCTTGTAATTGGGGAATTTTCAATACTCTAATTGGTCTATTTATTGCTTTAATTTATATCAAGGTTTTCCCGCATAAAAATAAATTACAAACTTTTCAAACAAAATTTAATTACAAAGTACTTTTACTGCAAATTAATACTAATACTAGTTTTGGCTTAAGTTTAGGCCAGGTCATCATTATATCAGCAGATTTGGCGAAAGACCATATTATAATTCAGCATGAAATTGGACATACCGAACAAAGTAGAATTTTAGGTCCATTATATTTATTATTTATTGGTATTCCCAGCTTATTAAGAGCTTTTTGGTTTGGATTATTATATAAATATTGGCCAAAATTAATTAAGTCAGAATACGAATATTTTCATTTTTATACCGAGGCTTGGGCTGATCAGCTAGGGGATATATATAATTTGCATAATCATCCTAAAAAAAATTGGTGGCAATATTTCTTTCTTTTTATTAAAAAAATTAGTTAAGGTCAGAAATTTTACTTAAAATATTACCTTTATACTCTCCATTAGGGCTAAGTTCCAAATATTTTTTCCAATAAATTTTAGCTAAATTCATATCTCTATCTAATAAAATAAGCCCTAAAGCATAATAAGTTTCTGCATAATTAGGATTTAAAGTAATAGCTTTTTTATAGGCTTGAATGGCTTGGGTTTCTTTTTGTAAATTAGCTAAAGTACTCGCATAATTAAACTGAGCTTGAAAATTATTAGATTGTAAACTTAAGGCTTTAGCATATAAATCGGCTGCTCGGTGGTATTGCCCAATTCCTGCATAAGAATCCGCTAAGCCAACAATAGCATTAAAATTATTCGGACTTTCATTTAATATTCTTTGATACTCAGAAGAAGCTGAATAATAATCCCCTGACTTAGCAATGCGTTCCGCCAAATCAAGTTCAAGTTCAATAGCTGATTCTTCTTGTCCGGCTTCCTTGAAAACTTTAATTGCTTCTTCTTTACGATTTTGCTTTACTAATATTTTGGCTAAAGTTAATTGATATTTTGTTTTATGCGGATTCAAATTAATTAATTCTTTAAAAGAAGTTTCCGCATTCTTCCAGTCATTTAACTGCATTTGTAAACTAGCAATTTCGTTTAAAGCTATTTGTTTTGAGTACCCAGCATTTATACTTTTTTTATAAGCATGAATTGCTTCGGGGTATTTATTTTGGGCTTCCAAAGCTACTGCCAAATTAAACCAAGCTTCTTTATTATTTGATTCAATTTTATTATGCATATGCCAAATATTTTCTGCATTTCGCCAGTCTTTTTGCTCACTCAGCGAAGCTGCATAATTGAATAAAAATAATTTTTGCTTATTAAAACCAGGATTTGAAATTAAAGCTTCGCGGTATAAAGTACTAGCTGCAGTATATTTCTTTTGCCATAGTTTTATATCAGCTAATTGGCTTTTAAGCTGAAAATCATCGGGTTTTTGTAATAATAAATTATTGATAATACCTTCAGCCGATTCATAATCTCCTTTTTTATATAAAATTTGAGCTTTGTTGACTAAATACTTACGCTTCAAATCCGGGTCATTTTCCAAATCATAAGCACTTTGATAATAATTTAAAGCTTCCGTGAAATCTTGTTTTTTCTCATAATAACTAGCAATTAAAGCGTTTAAAGAAGGATCATTCGGTTCGAGAATAAGTGCTTTTTTGGCATAATTAATTGCTTCATTTAAAAGATTTTTTCTAAATTTTATATTAGCCAAACTCGTCCACAAATCTAATCTGCCCGGGTAATTTTTAGCTAATTGTAAATAATGAATTTCGGCTTGATCCAAATTGCCAATATCATAATAAGCTTTGGCTAAATTTGACTGGGCTAATTCATGACTTGAATCTAAAGAAAGAATTTGTTGATAATCAGAAATTGCTTCGCTTAATTCATTAGTTTTATGTTTAGCAATGGCCAAAGCAAAAATCATTTTTAAACTATTCGGATTTTGCTTGATAGCTTTTTTTAAAGGCTCAATTGATTCCACATAATGATCGGCTGCTTGTAAAGATTGAGCGAGAGAATAATTGATTAAAGGATAATTTGGCTCTAAATCCGCCGCAATTTTAAAATGCTCAGCCGATTGCAGAAATTTATTGGATTTAAAGTAAATTTGACCAGCTAAAACTCTTAGACGGCTATTATTAGGACTTAAACCTAAAACATAATCAATTTCAGTTATAGCTTTTTCTAGCTTACCAATTTGTAATAAAAAACTAGCAAAATTTCCACGCATTTCTGCATCTTCGGGTAATAAGTTTACCGCTTTAATATAGGCAGCCTCAGCTTTTGCATAATCACCTTTTCTTTGCCATTTTAAAGCGAGGCTATAATAGCCCATGGTTATTTCAACATTTTTTTCTTTTAAATTATTTCCAGCTTCCGCTCTTTGTAAATTAATAAAAGTATTAAAGCCCCATAAAAATAAAAATATATAATAATGATTTCTCATTTATTTTCTAACTTCTTTTATTTACTTATAATAGCTTAGCTTTACCTTATAAAATGCCCATTTAGCTAATAAACTGTCAATTTAAATTATAATCTCGACTTTTGAGCAGTTCAAGTCATATTTAAAGTGAATTTAGCAAGTAATTTTATTTCGGTTAAAGCTCTTCTAGTCAAGAGAGGAAAAATTCTTCTTTAGGGAATTAGAGTGCTTTTAAGCTTTGGGAAAGGATTCTGGATTTTTGCACTGTAGTTAGAATAAATATAAAAAACTTTCATTAATTCAATTTAATAATTGAGCTTCTTAAAAATTTCTTTACCTTTGATTTATACATTGATATTAAAGAGATATCCCTAAATGGCGAATTACATGAACAATGATAAGTCTGAACTAAAAATTAACAATTTTGATTTATTAAGCACTTATTTAAAAAATTGTGGACAATTAACCGAAAATTTATTATCTAAAGCTCTAAAAAACCAATTAACTGCCCAAGACGGAAATACAGCCAAAGAAGTTAGCCAAGTAGCCAATATTATGTGTGCAGTTTACTTTTATCGGCAAGACAAAGATTTAGACTCAGTTTTACGCAAAATGCCTCTTTCTCAGCGTAAAGTAATGGAAGACTCAATCCGTAATATTTGGAAGCATTTACTCAAATTAGACGAATATGAATTAGCTCAATTAGCAATAGAAACAATTCAAAAAAGCTCTCACTTAGCCGATAAAATTAAATTAAGCTAAATTTAAACCTGGCGGCGGCCTTAAAAATAATTTTCTTTAATTCAATTTTGACCAAATACCACCAACTTTTTTCTCTTTAGGAGGATTTACGGCAGGAGGAGTTTGCATTTCTTCAATCTCTTCAACTACTTCTTCGTTTTTTGGCACTGGCATAATGCTGGCAGTTTTATTAATAGTTAAGCTGTGCTGCGGCCGTTCCTCCACTTCTTCATCGTTTTGTCTTGATTGAGGAATTGGTCTTGAAGTTGTTTTGGGAGGTTGTCTTAAGGTTTGACTTAAAAGAGCATCTTTATATTCAAGTTCTCTTTCTTTAAGCGTAAAAGCACTACTTAGCTCTTCATTTGAAGATTCCAGCTCTCTGATTCTTTTAAGCATTTGTTCTCTTTCGTCTTGAAATCTTTGCTCAATTTGATGGGAACGCTTAGTAGCTTCAATAATTTCTTCCCGGATGCGAGCTTGTTCATCAGCTAATTTTATTTTCAAATCACTTAATTCTTTTTCAACATTATCTGCTTCTTGAGAGCGTATTTTTAATTTATCATCTAGTTTCCGCTGAGTTTGCAATAAGTCATTTATTTCAGCTTGTGATTGCGTCATTTGTCTTTCCGCTTCGCCTTTATACAGAGTAAATTCACGCGAATATTTTTCGGATAAAACAGTTTCCAAATCATTTTTAGACTGCACAATTTTATTTAATTCATCTCTTATATTATTTATTTCTCGCTGATGATCAAGGCGCAAAGAGTCGAAATCTCTTTCATAAGAGCGAATTCTTTCAATTAATTCTTGGTTTTCAACTTTTAATTTTTTGCTTTCTTGTTCTGCTAAATCTAATCTTTCTAAAGCTTCATCAAATCTGGCCTGGTTTCTTTCAGCTTCATTAGCTTTCGTCAAGTAATTATTCATTAAAACTTGAAATTCTGGGCTAGCTGAATTAGACTTGCCTTCCATTAAAGCCAATTTATCTAAAATCTGCTGCAAAACATCATTTAATTTATAGGGATCAATTTGATAATCTGTCATAATTAGAAATCATTAACTCTCAATATTTATAGCTTATTTTCAGGCAAATATAGATGAATTCTCAACAAAAAGAAGAAAAATTCTTACAAATATTCTCCGAAGAATTCTCATTATACACAGAGAATAATTTTAATGAGATAAATTCCTCACGAGCTCAATTAGTTTGCGTACATGGTTTGGGTGGATATAGTGGATGGTTTCAGCAATTATCACAAATTCTGCAGCAAAATCAAATTTCGACTTTTAGCTTCGATTTACCAGGCTTTGGGCGTTCGGGCAAAAAAGGTGAAATTAATTCTTATAAAACTTGGATGGAATCAGTTAAAGGAGTTTGGCAAGATTTAAACCAAAATTACACAAATCAAAATAATTTTTTATTAGGACATAGTTTAGGCGGCATAATTGCTTTAAATGCTTTGCCATATTTAAATCCTAAGCCGAAAGCTTTAATTTTAACAGTTCCAGCTTTCCTGGCTAATTCTCAACTTTGGAATTTTAATGACTTTATGTTGCCAACTTTTATAAAAGCATTAAAAAATGATAAAATAAAAATAAAATTTCCGTCTCCTAATGAAGTTGATGAAGCAATTAAGCAACAAAAAATTTCCGCTGATTATTCAATTCATGAAGCGGAGCCAAAAATGTTTTTAGAAATTTTGAAATTAAGCCTCAAAAGCTGGTCTCAAATTAGTAAATTGAATGATATTCCCATTTTAATTATGACTGCTGGTAAAGATGTAAGTTGTGTCAGCCAAGCTTCTCATTGTTTTTTCAACTTATGTAATTCTCCGCATAAAACTCTTAAACAATTTCCTAATTTACACCATGATTTATTTGTTTTACCAGAAACCGAATTAATAAACACTTATATACTTGATTATTTACATATGTTCTTGGAATTGCCTGTGGGAGAGCAACGGAAGATACAATCGTAAAAATAGATAATACCAAAATAGTATTAGTTTTAAGACAAATAAAAAAG
Source organism: Synechococcales cyanobacterium bin2.concoct.b11b12b14.033 (assembly GCA_013298875.1). Taxonomy (GTDB): domain Bacteria; phylum Cyanobacteriota; class Vampirovibrionia; order Caenarcaniphilales; family Caenarcanaceae; genus JAAFJH01. Next base: position 4,770 of record JAAFJH010000006.1, on the reverse strand, counting down.
CTAAACCATGAATTTAGAGTTAGAAAATTATTTAAAAGTATTTTTTAAAACAGAAAATTTAATTAATGAAAATATTTTAATAGCTTGTTCTGGCGGAGCTGACTCGATGGCACTTTTACATATAATAATAAATTTGCAAATATTACCCAAAGAAAAAATTATTTGTTTGCATTTTAATCATAATTGGTCAAAAGATTCGGATAAAGCGGAAAATATAGTAGAAAAATTTTGTGAAAATAATCAAATAAACTTTCAATCCGAAAAAGCTGACCAAATCGGGCAAACTAGCGAAGCTTTAGCCAGAAGTAAACGTTATAAATTCTTTTTTGCGGCAGCTCGTTTTAATAAATTTAGCAAAATCTTTACCGCTCACCATCAAGACGATCAAGTTGAAACTTTTTTTATGCGGCTTTTACGGGGCAGTGGCGGGCTTGGCATTCAGGGAATTAATGAAAGAAAATATTTTCAGGAACTTGAATTAATCAGGCCACTTTTAAATATTAACAAAAAAGAATTGATAGATTATTGCAAAGCTCACCAAATCAATTATTACCAAGATGCCAGTAATTTGGATAAAAAAATAAAAAGAAATTTAATTAGACTAGAACTAATTCCTTTGATTGAAAAAGTACAACCGAATTATAAAAATCAAATTTCTAATTTTGTTAATATTATGCAAGCTCAGCAGGAATTTGTGCGGGATTCATTACATTTGTTAATTACAAATAATACTGCTAACTTACAAAATTGTAATTATTTTAATAGCCAAAGTATTTGCTTGCAACGAGAATTATTAAAGTATTTATTATTGAATTTGCAAATTCCTATTTCTTTTGAATTGATTGAAAAGTTGCGAAATATTATAAATATAAAAAGTAAAACTAAAGTCAGCTTAAATAAGATTTTTTCTTTTCAGTCTGATGGTAAAGGTTTTGGCTTTATTCAAGCTCCCGAAATTGAAGCGGAAAACAATTTAGAACTAGAAAAAATAGAAAAAACTTTGATTTGCAAATTACCAACTGATTTGGAAGAAAATAAAATTTATGAATTAGAAAATTGGAAAATTAAAGTAAAAAAAATTACCAAAAACTTAGATGAACTACAAAATAATTTTGACTTTTTAAATAAAAATGAAATTTATGTGGATTTAAGCGATTTTGAAAATACAGATTTAATTTGGCGGAAACGCTTGCCTGGTGATATTTTTCGGCCTTTGAATTGTAAATATCAAGTGAAATTAAAAAAATACTTAATTGATAAAAAATTCACTAATAAAAATACTTGGCTTTTGGCAATTAATGAAACTAATGAAATTTTATGGATTCCTAAACTAGAAATAAGCGAAAAAATAAAAGTTAAAACCTCTTCTACTCATTGCTTTCAAATTCAGGATATTAATTTTTAGAGCTTAAATATTTTGTTAATTGAATATAATGGCTTAAATTTAGATTTTCGGCTCTGTCTGTATGAAGAATTTGGCAATTTTCAAAATCTTGAACCGTAAATAAACTAGCTAAGGAATTTTTTAGATTTTTACGCCTGGTCGAAAAAGCCACTTTAATAATTCTTTTTAAATTTTTCAATTCCGTCCCAGAGAGTGTTTGTAGAATATTATTAATTTTTGGTTTAACTCTAATAACGCCAGCTTTCACTTTCGGTTGAGGCCAAAAAGCTTGAGCAGAAACTTCAAACAAAAACTCAATATCTGCTTTAGCCTGAGCCGCAATACTCAGTGCATTATAAGCCTTACTAGAAGCTGTTGCGGTTAAACGCTGAGCAACTTCCAATTGAAACATCAAAACCATTTCAGTTACATTGTCTACTTTCCAAGCAGGATCGTCTATTTCGCCCAAAAACTTCATTAGAATTAAAGTCCCAACATTAAAAGGTAAATTACCAATAACCGCTAAGGGCTTGGCTAAAGCATTAAAATCAAAATGCAAAGCATCCGCATGAATAATATTTATTTGATGAGAATTGTCTAAACTCTCTAGGGCATATTTATCGAGGTCAATGACGTTTAAGCTTTTAAAATCTTTTAGTAAAATTTCAGTCAAAAAGCCGATTCCTGGGCCAATTTCAAGTATATTAGTTTCGATTGGCACATTTAAGGAATTTTTGATTATATGTAAAATATCTTGATTAACGAGGAAATTCTGCCCCAAATTTTTTTTAGTCCGAAATGCTTTAGCTCTTTGAATCAGTAGAGGAGAAATAGTCATAAATTTAAATAAAAATTATAAGTTGTAATAGTTAAAGGGTGTATTAAAGCTTTTTTGTTAATTATTGCTTGAAGAGTAGCTTGAATGGAGACAATAATAGCACTATTTAAACCATTTTTTTCTAAGGCGGTTTTAACTGGCTCTGACCATGCAGGAAGTCTATTTGGCTCTATAATATCAGCTACAAATAAAATCTTTTCCAAAAGGCTCATGTCTGGCTTGCCTAAAGTATGTTGAGTAATTGCATTTAAAATTTCTGTATCTTTAATGCCAAATTCTTCCGTCGCAATTAAAGCCCCAATCCGAGCATGCAATAAATGGGGGTTTAAAACATCAATTTCATGCCAAATCAAATTATGGGCTTGAGCTTCCTTCAATAAAGCTTCTTTTTTCCATTCTTTGGCACAATCATGCAATAAGCCAGCTAATTCAGCTTTTTCTGGGTCAGCTCCATATTTAATAGCCAAATTAATAGCCGTTTCAGTTACGCCCAATATATGTTTTAATCGTCCAGCAGAAAGGTGCTTTTGTAAATAATTTAAAATCAATTTTTTATCGGGCATTTTTATTTCCGCAATTTATTTCAAGTTGTTTTCAATTTCTTCAATAAATTTGCTAATTGACATACTGCCCAAATCACCTTTGCGTCTTTCCCTGACTGATATTTCTTGGCTTTCAAGTTCTTTATCGCCAATTACTAACATATAAGGAGTTTGCTCTAATTGGGCGTCTCTAATTTTGGCACCAATTTTTTCGGCTCTTTCATCAATTTTGGCTCTAATTCTACTTTCTTTAAGTTTAGCTGAAATTGTTTTACAAAATTCATTGTGCCTGTCTGCAATTGGTAAAATAGCCACCTGAGTCTGGCAAAGCCACAATGGAAAAGCTCCGGCATAATGCTCAATTAAAAGAGCCGTAAACCTTTCGAGGCTGCCAAAAATTGCCCGGTGCAACATAACTGGTTTTTCCAAAGTACCATTACTCGAAGTATATTTTAAATCAAAACGATTAGGTAAATTAAAATCAACCTGAATGGTAGCCCCTTGCCAAGCACGCCCCAAAGCATCTTTTAATTTAAAATCAATTTTAGGCCCATAAAAAGCACCGTCTCCCGCATTAATTTCAAAATCTAATTTGCTTTTGGTCATGGCATCTTTTAAAGCATTTTCTGCCATATCCCAAATTGAATCTTCCCCAATTCTTTCAGCAGGTCTGGTCGAAAGCTCCGCAGAGTAAGTTAAATCAAATCTTTTATAAACCTGATTAATTAAAGAAATAATGGCACAAACTTCTTCCACTAACTGATCCGGAGAGCAAAACACATGTGCGTCATCTTGTGTAAAGCCACGCACTCTGGCCAAACCGTGTAAAGCACCAGCCCGCTCAAAGCGATAAACTGTTCCCATTTCAGCTAGCCTAATTGGCAATTCACGGTAACTATGACGAGTTGAATTAAAAATTAAAACGTGAAAAGGACAATTCATCGGCTTTAAAATATAATCTTGCTCATCAATTGGCTTCATCTGAAACATATTATCAGCATAAAATTCAGTATGTCCGGAAGTTTTCCACAGCTCCGAGCGGGCAATATGCGGTGTATAAACTAATTCATAACCATTATCTTCATGCAATTGTTTCCAAAAGTCTTCAATTCTGGCTCTCAAGAAAGCTAATTTAGGATGCCAAAAAATTAAACCTCCACCAGCTTCTTCGTGGACTGAAAATAATTCATGCTGCCTAGATAATTTCCGGTGATCTCTTTTGCCTGCCTCTTCCAAACGTAAAAGATAATTATCCAAATCTTGCTTACTAAACCAAGCGGTGCCATAAACTCTTTGCAAAGATTCCTGTTTTTCGTCTCCATGCCAATAAGCACTTGAAACTGATAATAATTTAAAAGCTTTAATTTGCTTGGTATTTTGAAGATGAGGTCCTCGGCATAAATCACTCCAAACTAAATTATTGTTTTTATCGAACAAACCGTATTGAGTCGGGTTTTCATCTTTATATTTTTCAAGTAATTCCGCTTTAAATTTTTCACCAGCTTTTAAAAATTTTTCAATTTGAGCGGTTGGATTTTCAATTTTAAACTTTTTAAAGTCTAGTTCTGCCTGTACAACTTTTTGCATTTCGTCTTCAATGGCGGCTAAATCATCAATTGAAAGATTTTGATTAGGAATATAAAAATCATAATAAAAACCATCCTCAATAGTGGGGCCAATGGCAATTTTTGCCTCAGGATAAAGCTTTTGAACAGCGGCAGCTAAAATATGAGCGGTACTATGTCGTAGAAATTCGAGGCTTTCGAGGTCTTTTTTGGTAATAATTTTGACTTTATCGCCTTCGCATAAAACTGTGTTTAGGTCAGCTAAATTTCCATTTAAGTTTAAGCCAATTGCTTCTTGAGACAACCTAGAACTAATATTTTTGGCAAGATCAAAGCCAGTACTATTAAAATCAAGCTGCTTAGAAGAATTATCCGGTAAAAAAATATTAAGAAATTGAGACATAAAAAAAGTATTTGAAATCAAAAATATGTATAAAGTCT
>JAAFJH010000059.1 GCA_013298875.1 Synechococcales cyanobacterium bin2.concoct.b11b12b14.033 | reverse complement strand
AACGTCTAGACCTAAAGATTGAGCTAATTGAACTTCCTCAAAATTCGTAATGCCACAATCACAGGTAATTAATAAATGAGCCTTTCTTTGTGATTTAATTTTGATAACCGCTTTGCTATTTAGGCCATAGCCTTCGGAAAAACGATTAGGAATATAAAACGAAATATTGGCACCTAAAATTTTAAGCGTGCTAGTTAAAAGAGCTGTACTAGTAGTGCCATCGACGTCATAATCACCATAAATAACAATATTTTGCTTTTGACTAATTGCTTTTTCAATACGGTCAACCGCTTTTTGCAAGTTAGGGATTTGACTGGGAGCAGAAAAACTGGGCTTTTGAGAACCCAAATAATAATTTGCTTCGTGGGAAGTATTTATATTACGGGCTTGTAAAAAAGTGGCAATTAAATCATCTTGACAAAATTTTCTTAAATCAGAGGCTGGCTTTGAGTCAGAGAGAGACCATTTTTTACGATAAAAAGAATGTCTCATTAATTAAATGTAAATAAAACAAAATTTTAGAATTAATATCTAATGATAAAATAGGAATAAGTAAAATAGTAAATAATTTGATCTTTAATTTTCGATCAAAATCTGGTATTTCCTCTGATTTGACTTGGATAATATCTCCGTGAATTTCAGTTTTATTAGTTTTCTATTTAGAGAATTATTTAATTTGCTATCCTTTGTCTTTATATTTATTTAATTATAGAAACAGTATGCAAGTAAACAAAATACCAATTTTTAATTTTTTGGAAGGTAGTGGCAAAAGCTTTATTATTCCAGTTTATCAAAGAGATTATGCTTGGCAAAAAGAAAACTGTGAAAAATTGTGGAATGATTTGTTGTCTTTGCGGAAAAACGAGATTAAAGCTTACTTTTTAGGTACTATTGTTATTATTGATGCTGGTTTTCAAGAGTATTCGGTTATAGATGGACAACAGAGATTAACGACAATTTCTCTTTTATTATTGGCTTTGCAAAATTATTTAAAGAAAAATAAAATAGACGAAGGGCTGCAAGACCAGCTATCAGATTATTTAATAGACCGACATTCTAAAAGAATTAGATTAAAACCGAATAAACAAGATAAAGCTTATTTTGATGAATTATTTAATGGTACAGAAATTGAAGAAGATTCAAATATTGTTTCTAATTATAATTTTTTCTATCATCAAATACAAAAAGATAATTACGAAGCAGTCTCTCTCTTTGAGGCTTTTCGCAAATTAGAAATAGTTTTAATAACTCTTGATAAAGGGCAAGATGATCCACAATTGATTTTTGAGAGCTTGAATTCTACGGGAGTTGGCTTAAATGATGGTGATTTAATTAGAAATTATATTTTAATGGATTTAGATAATCAAGAACAAGAAAACTTTTATACTAATTATTGGTTAAAAATAGAGAAATTTACTAATAATAATATTGCTGAATTTGTTAGAAACTATTTAATGTTTAAACTAAATATAAGTGTTAAACAAACTGATAGAGACACTTATTATAAATTTAGAGAATATACTAAAAATAAATTTAAAAATAAAGAATTTATACTAAAAGATTTAATTTACTTTGCAAAAATATATAGTTATTGTATTCAAAAAGAATCACATAAAAATAAACAAATAAATCACCATTTAGAAAGGCTTTTTGATTTAGAGTTTAAAGTTTGCTACCCATATTTATTAGATATATTAGAGAAATTCGATAAGAAAGAATTACCTGAAGAAGAAATAGTATTAGTATTAAAATTAATTGAAAGTTATGCTTTTAGACGCATTATTGTTGAAGGAACTAATCAAGGATTAAATAAGTTTTTTATTATATTTGCCAAAGAAATTCAGAATAAACTAGATGCAAAAATAAAATATTCTGATACTGTAAGTAGTATTTTATTATCAAAGTCAGCTAATTTAAGATTTCCAGATGATGAGTCTTTGATTAATGCTTTAGAGACAAAAGAAGTATATAAATTCAATCGAAAAAACAAAAACTTTTTATTTCATTCTTTAGAAAATTACAATTCAGAATACAAAGTAGAACTAGATGATTTAACAATAGAACATATAATGCCACAAAGGCTGACAGCCAAAGATAAACAAAAATTAGGTGAAAATTATCAAGAAATTCATAAAAAATATTTACATACAATTGGTAATTTAAGACTTACTGCTAATAATTCAAAAATGGGAAATAAAGGTTTTCAGGAAAAGCAGGAAATAGATAGTAGAGCAAATGTTTTAAATTTAAATAAAGGCTTAAATAAAATAGAAGAATGGAATGAAAAAGAAATTGTAAAAAGAGCTAAAAACTTAGCAGAAATTGCCACTAAAGTTTGGATTTACCCAGTTAGTGTTTCAGAGTACGAACAAGAAAAAGAAGTATATGATTTAGATGAGAATACTAATTTTACAGGTAAAAAACCAAAGACTTTATATATAGAAAATAAGCCATTTCAAGCTGATTCTTGGAAAGATATATTAAAAATAATTTGCAAAAGTTTATATGAAAAATTGCCAACCGAATTTAAACAAATAATCACCAATTCTGAATTAAAGAAGTATTTCGCTTTAGAAAATGAATCTAGTAAAATGAGAGCAAGAATAGAATTTACTAAAAATCACTTTATCGAAGGCAATTTAAGTGCAAATGGTATTATTAGTTTTATTATAAAGCTTTCTAGTTTAGTAAACTATGATTACAGTAATATACAAATTGAAACTGTTCAAAATTTATAAATAAAAGAAAATTTCAGAATTAGTATCTAATGATAAAATAGAAATAAGCAAAAATGCTAAATAATTTATATTTGTAAAGCTTGTTTTAAAGTTGAGAAAAGCTAATCAAAATTATTAAAGCACTTAAAAAATCAATAAGTAAAAATGAATTTAAAAACTAAATTAGAATCCAAAGAAGGAAAATGGGTCAGGATTCATTTCCCGGATGCAAGTTTTTTAACTGGGCTTTTAATGCATATGGGTTCAGATTTTTTGCAGCTTGAATGTTATGGCCGTGATGACAATAATAATGTTGATACTAATATTTATACTCAGCATTTGATACCTTTACATTTAATAAAATTAATTACTATCGAATCATCTAGTTTTATTGAAGCGGAAAGACGCAGACTTGAATATGTTTCCCGCAATTCTGATTCTTATACACAAGAAGAAATATCGCATGGTGGTTCGTCTAATCGCTTTGATTTGGAAAAATAAAAAATGCCAATAACTACCAATAATAAACCAACTGAACAAAAAGCCTCTAATATTTCCCTCGAAGAAATTTATAAAAAGCTCCGTGATAGCGGTTCCCGTCTGACTCCTCAACGAGAATATATATTAGATGTATTTTTTAAAGCAGATAGTGGCTTACATCTTAGCCCCGAGGATATTTATAAAGTTTTAAGTAAAAAAAATAAATTAAATGTTTCTTTGGCTACTGTTTACCGCACGGTCAAAACTTTATATTTAATGGGAATTCTACGAGAAGTTGACTTAGCAGAAGGACATAAACATTATGAATTATCTTCCGGAAATGATGAGCCTCACCATCATATTGTTTGTTTAAATTGTAATAAAACAATTGAATTTGCAAGTTTAGAAGTTAATCGCTTGGCCTTAAAAATAGCTAATGATTATAATGTTGAAATTCATGATGTAGAGCTGAAAATTTTAGGAAAATGTTTGCACTTTGAAGATGAGAATAATTTAAAATCAACTCAGCATCGTCGTTAAATCATTAAAAGGAAGAAAATAATTTTTATAGTAAGGAAGAACTTGAAGATAATTTAAAGGAAGCAATTGAAGCTTGGCTCGAAGCTATGAATTCAATTAGTTAATTTGGCAATATTACTCTTTACTTCTGCTAATTGAATTTACTTAAACAATCTTCTAGCTCTGCTATTTCTTGTTTCCATCCATTAATCTCACGTCTTTTTTGCTCTATTACTTGCGGTACAACTCTCAACTGGCCAGCCTGTTCAATAAATCCTTCTATTTGAGCTAAATTCGCTCGGGCGATTTCAAGTGATTTTTCTGCTCTCTTCTGAGAATTTGCACTATTAGAAGACCTGACAATTTTTGGATAATTAGTAGTTCTCGCAGAGCTTACTTTCATATGACTTTTTGTTTATGAGTTTTAATTAAGAAATAATAATACTACAAAGCATTACATCTTTATTTTTAAAACTTTTCAATTTACTTGTATTTTAGTGCTTAAGTTATTTAATGTTTAAAATGTCTGATTCCCGTAAATATCATAGCTATTTTATATTTATTAGCCGCTTCAATTACTTCAGGATCACGAATGCTCCCTCCCGGTTGAATAATAGTTTTGATGCGACCTTGAGCACAATATTCAATATTATCAGCAAAAGGAAAAAACGCATCCGAAGCTAAAATTCCATTACTCGATAAATCTGAAGCTTGTTCCAGAGCAATTTTGACTGAATTAACCCGATTAGTTTGCCCACCACACAAACCAACCGAACGATTACCATTTACAATTACAATTCCATTCGAACGAATATGTTGAACTATTCTTAAAGCAAAAAGTGCACTAAGCCAATCTTCCTCGCTGGGCTGAGCTTCCGTAACAACTTTCATATCATCTGAATTTAAAAGTAAATTGTCAGGGCTTTGCACCAATAAACCATTACCAAAAATACTTTTATAAATAGGCGAATTTATCTCTTTCATTAAAGGAATTTGAGTTAGCCGTAAGTTTTTCTTTTGGCTTAATAATTCAAAAGCTTCTGGTGAAAAACTAGGAGCCATAATTACTTCGAGGAATATTGAATGCATTTTTTTTGCTAATTCTAGGTCAATTTCTTGGTTTACAATGACAATTCCGCCAAAAGCACTAATCGGATCGCATTCCAAAGCATAATCATAAGCTTCGCTGACCGTTTCACCCAAAGCCACTCCACACGGAGAATTATGTTTAACAATTGCACAAGCAGGTATTTCAGTTTCAAATTCATTAATCAAATTCCAGGCCGAATCCATGTCAAGCCAATTATTATACGAAAGTTCTTTGCCGCTTAACTGTTTAATAGATTGAATTAGAGTTTCTTGATTAGGAATTGAATACAAATTAGCCTTTTGATGAGGATTTTCACCATATCTTAAAGTTTTCTCTAAATTCAAATTCAAATTAATTTTTTGGGCTTGATTATTGTTTTCCTGCTTTAAATTACCGCTTTGAGAATGTAAATAACTAGAAATTACTTGATCATAATGAGCAGTTTTTTCAAAGGCACTAATGGCGTATTCCAAAGATTTTTGTGTATTTAATTCTCCGCTTGAGAAAGCTTGTTTAAAATCTTCATATTGATTAATTGAGCTTAAAACAATAACCGATTTATAATTTTTGGCGGCTCCACGAAGTAAAGAAGGACCTCCAATATCAATTTGCTCAATCGCTTTTTCGAGTGTATTATCTGGCTGATTAATAGTTTTTTCAAATGGATATAAATTTACAATTACTAAATCAATTGGCTTTAAATTATGCTCTGAAACAGACTTTTCATGTTCAGAGTTTTGACGAATATATAAAATTCCTCCATGAATAGCTGGATGTAAAGTTTTAACTCGTCCGCCAAGCATTTCGGGCCATTGAGTAAGTTCTTCCACCAAAGTAACTTTAATATTATATTCTTTTAGGTAAGCAGCTGTTCCGCCAGAAGAGACAATTTCAATTTGCTTGGCTTCTAAAAATTGGGCTAAGTCAAGTAAATTAGTTTTATCATAAACGCTGATTAAGGCTCTTTTTATTTGCATGGAATTGAATACGAATTTAAATCAAAAATTATGAATTATTATAACCTTTTTTAGCTTTATTCCTTTGCCTAATGATTAAGCATTTACAAGTAAAGTCATAATTACAGTACAAAGACCTGAAATAATCTATTTATATTAAACTTTAGGCTAAAAAATAAGTAGCTCTCTTTGCTTTATTGCTAAAAGAATATACAATGAATTTGATTCACTCAATCAACAAAAGAGTTTGACATTTTATGAAAAAAACATTTTTATTTTTACTTTGCATTAGTTTAGCATCAACGGGAGCTTGGGCGGCTAAAGGCAAACTGAAAACTGCTAGACAAATAACAGCTGAAGATCAAGCTTTAGTTCAGTGCATCAAAGAAAAAGGGATTACCATGTACGGTACTGCTTGGTGTCCTCATTGTAAAGAGCAAAAAGCTGAATTTGGCAATTTATTTAGCGAATTATCTTACGTAGACTGCGATGAAAATCCTAAAGGTTGCAAAGAAAAAAAAGTAACTGGTTATCCAACTTGGCTTACTCCTGAAGGTAAAGAAATTCAGCCAGGTAGCATAAAAGAAATTGCCGTGGATGCTGGATGTAATTTAAGTCAAATTAAAGAAGCTAGCATGAAAAATCCAATGCAAATGGAAGAATCATCTTCTTCGGTTGTGCAAGTAGAAAATAATATGCAAATGGAAAGCTCCTCTAAGCCAACCACTGTAAAAACTACTCAGAAAAAAATGGTAAAAAATAACAAGAAAAAAATGATGATGAAAAGAATAGAAGAATAAATAATTAATCTTTTAAATTAGAAATCTTTCATACAGCCAGAATTTAGACTAAATTAGTTTGGATTCTGGTTTTTTTATTTTATAACCTGCATGTTATTATTAACTCGGGAAATTGGCTCAGGTTCACGAGGAACTAGGAATTTTATTTTATGTTAATTGCTAAAGATTTGCAGAAAAAATATGGCGATCGGACTGTTGTTCAAGGAGTTAGCTTTCAGGTTGCTCGGGGTGAAATAGTTGGTCTTTTGGGGCAAAATGGAGCAGGAAAAACAACTTCTTTTGATATGGTAGTAGGTTTGGTAAAGCCCAATGCAGGAATTATAACTTTAAACGGAGAAATTTTAAACCAAAAACCCATTGATGAAAGAGCAAAATTAGGTATTAGTTATTTGGTGCAAGAACCATCGGTTTTTAGAAAATTGTCGGTGGAAGATAATTTACGTTTAATACTTGAAATTAAAGCCATGCCTAGCAGTGAGCAAGATAAAAAAGTAAAAGCTTTATTGGAAGAATTCGGTATTTGGAGTTTAAGAAAAAGTATGGCAATTAGCTTATCAGGCGGAGAAAGAAGACGCTTAGAAATTGCTCGTTGCTTAGCAGAAGATCCTTTGTATTTATTGTTAGACGAACCTTTTACCGGTGTTGATCCAATTGCAATCGGTGAACTAAGAGTTATAATCCGCGATTTAATTACTCGTCGAAATATTGGTATTTTATTAACCGACCATAATCCGAAGGCCACTTTGTCTATTACTGATAGGGCATATATAATTCAAAGCGGAAAAGTTTTAGTGAGCGGCTCAGCCAAGGAAATTGCAAATAATGAATTAGCTCGAAAATATTATTTAGGTGAAGATTTTACGACTAATGATTAAGTTAAAAGTTTAGAAATTAAAAATTAATATGAAAACCTAAATTGCAAGCTCTGAGATAGCCAATTAACTCAAAATAATTATTTACCTTATTTATATTTTTAAAATTCATTAATTCAGGGTTTAAATTCATGCCGCAAATATTATTTTGAATGGCGTATTTTTGTATATTTTGATTTGAAGCTAAGTTTATAAAACTCTCTCCCAACCAACAATCAGCGGGAGCCATAAAAGCCTTTAAATTAGCCAAGCTTAAATCTCCAGTTTCTGCCAAATCTATGGGTATCAAGCTAGGTGCTTGCGATAAGCCTTTTAAAACCGACGGTAAAAAACTATAACTAGCAATTTCCGGGCTTACCCTAAAGTCAAACTTATCCGCTTCGGGGGATAATTCTAAATTATTAAAAGTAGGTGCATGAGCAGCAGGAATTAAAAAACTAGCCGTAATTAAATGCGATAAAATAGCTTCTAATCCGCCGATTGGGTCAGGTGCTTTTCCCGCTGAGTATAAATCATTATTTTTATCATTTTCTAAATCCAAATCCGACATATCACTAATAATGGCAATAGCTTCCGCACCTTTATCAATTAATTGTTGGGCGGCTTTCAATAAGGTTTCTGGGTTTTGTATATTCCCACTTGAAAAACCTTTTGGTAAAATATTAATACTGAGGTTTAGCTTTGAATGAGTAATTTGAATATCAATAATATTTAAACCCCAAATTAATTTAGCCGCTTCAATAACTTGTAATTCCCGTTGCAGGCAAGCCGGAGAAATACCAGCATCAATTATTACTCCAATTTTATTATCTGGGCGTTTTTTAGGTCTTAAAGCAATTAAACCTTCCGTAAATAAATCAAGAGCCAATCCTTCGGTATAAAGAGCATTTGAGGGTATATTTTGCCAAGCACCGCCATTTACTATATTGGGATTAATAATTAAATAGTCAAATTCACTGGCCATTAAATTAGCAAAAATATTAGCATCTCCCGCAAAGCCGCCAATTGCACAGCCTAAACCAGTTGGAATTATAGCCAAAGCAATTTCTTGAGTTGAAAAACTTTTTATTTTCTTTTTTTTTAATTCAAAAGCTTTAAAATTCAAGCCTGGAAAGCCAATTGCCTCGATTAAAACTTTATTATTGCTTAAACCAATTCCACCCCAACGAATAGGCGGACAACCTAATTGATGCTTCATTAATTCTTTTAATATTTCTGGCTTATCCAGGCAATTTTGAATAATTTCTAACTCAATTTCAAATAACATTTATTTTAGAAATAATCACAAGTTCAAATTAATTTTTTCAAAGAAATATTTTAAGTCAAATTCAAGTAACTGATCAATTTTTTCACCGATTCCTAAAAAAGCAATTGGCAACTTTAAATTATGAGCAATTGAAAATATAATTCCTCCCCGAGCGGTACCATCAAATTTGCTTAAAATCAAGCCGCTTAATTTAGTAGCTTCATTAAAAGCAATCGCTTGCAAATAACCATTCTGACCAGTAGTAGCATCTAAAACTAATAAAGTATCAATGGAAGTATCAACGGCTGAGTGCTTTTGAATAACACTATGCAGCTTAGTTAATTCATCCATCAAAGTTTTTTTATTTTGCAAGCGGCCGGCTGTGTCTACCAGCAAAATATCTATATTTTCTTTTTCACTTTTTTTAATAGCTTCGTATAAAATCGCATCTGCTTTTTTGCCGTCTCCATCATAAAATTCAGCTTTAGCTCTGGTTGCCCATTTTTGTAATTGTTCTGGGGCAGCCGCTCTAAAAGTATCGCAAGGTGCAATTAAAACTTTAAGATTTTTCTGAGCAAAGTAATGAGCTAATTTCCCGATTGAAGTGGTTTTTCCAACTCCATTAACTCCCACAATTAAAATGATTTGTAAGCCTTTTTTATTACCCGAAAAATCAAAAGTCGCTTGAGCTTGAGATTGTTGTAAAGAATTCAAGCAAATTTCCGTTAGTTTTTCCTGAGCGGTAGTTAAATTAATTTGTCTTTTGTATTTAGCTAACTGAGAAGTAACCGACTCACTAAACTCAATTCCGCAATCTAAACGTAAAAGCTTTTCTTCAATTTCGAGTAAACTTTCTTCGTCTAAAATTTTAGAATTAATTGTATTTTCTTTTTCTTCAATACTTTCAGTTGTTTCATTAATTAGCTCTGATTCTGGCTGAAAGACTTTATCGAAGAAATTTTTAAACCAATTCATAAAGGTAAAAAAGCACTATTGGCAGTAAAACTTTTCTTTTCTTTTTCTCCCCTTCTGACAGCTTCCATTTTAAAGGAGCTTCCTACCGGACGATTTCTAATTTGATGAATCATTTCATAATACTGAGCCAAAGTATCAATTGGTTTATTTTCAAAAGAAATAATTATATCTCCTTCTTTCAAGCCAGCTTTTTGTCCAGGTCCATTCGGAAAAATTTCATTAACAAGGCAACCCATAATTTTTTTATCTAAAACTTCAGCCGTTAAATTATTTAAATAACTTTTTTCATCCGCTAAAGGCCTTAAACCAATTCCCAAAGAAGGTCTTTTGATAACACCGTCTTTAATTAAAGTATTAATCAATTCACGAGCATAATTAGATGGAATAGCAAAACCAGGAGTATGAGGAGCTTTTTCGATAAAATTAGCAATTCCAATTACTTCCCCCTTCATATTAATAATTGGTCCCCCCGAGTTACCCGGATTGATTTGGGCATAGGTTTGTATATATTCTAAGTTGCCAACTAAAGCTTCTTTAACGCTCCCACTAAGCCCCAAATTAGGCTTTTTGCGTGAAACGGCACTTATAACCCCAAAACCAACGGTATGATCCGCACCTAAAGAGCTACCAATTGTAATTGCAAAATCTCCAGCTCTAATAATCGAGGAGTCTCCCCACTGAATAGGTTTTAAAGGAGCATTAGTTTTAATTTTAATAACCGCTAAGTCGCTATCTTCATCTTCGCCTACTAATTCGGCCGTATAATGTTTTCCATCATATAAAATAACATCTATTTTTGAGGCTTTGACCTTTTTCTTGGCGTCCATAGCTGAAGGTGGATTCACCACATGATAATTAGTTACAATATAACCATCGTTTGAAATTATAAATCCAGAACCGTCACCCGCTTTGTATATTCCTTCCGCTACATAAATTCGGGGAACATAATAATTACCAACTTTTTGCTTATCAACGGAAACTGGTCTGACACCATTTATTGAAATTTCTAAACTGACTACTGACGGTGCAGCTGATTCAGCAATATCGGCCACTGAATTAGTAGTTAAGGCTACCGGTACAGGATTAGTAAAATATTTTTCGGCATAATTATTTTTATTTATTAACAGATTTGAACTTAAGCTCAGTAATAGAGCAGAAAGAAATATTTTGTTTTTCATGCATATTTTAAGATTTACCAAACTTAATTAAATTTTAGCTTAAAATCAAATTATAAAATTATTAAAAGAAATTATTGCTAACTACTTGTTTTAAGTTTATAATCTTTCTCTCTTGTGTATGTAATTTTTATTGGGGAGTCGCCAAGCGGTAAGGCAGCGGGTTTTGGTCTCGCCATCCGAGGGTTCGAATCCTTCCTCCCCAGAGTCTTTTTTCTTTAGCTATGAATTTCTTTTTTACACTTTATGCTTGGCCTTTAGAAAAGCCTATTGTAATTTCTGAATTTTATGATTTTCAGCTTGACAATCCTCGCTCAACTGATGAAGTCAATCAAGTAAAAGAATTCTTGCAAAAAGCCTATATTGAAGAATACTGCTTAAAAAACTTTATTCCAAAAGGTTTTTCTCAGGATGCTTGTCAAAAGTTAATGGATTTTACTAAAGAAATTGCAGTTAATGAACTCAAAGATTTTTTAAGTTCATTTTCTCTTTTAAATCTCGATGATCAATATGCAAAAAGATTTGAGATAAGTTCAGAGCTTTCAACAGATGAGCTTTTGGAAGCTATTTCTAAAGTCTGGATTATTGCTCGATATTCCAAAGAAAAAGAAAATTCAGTGATTAAACAATCTTATGAAGATATAACTAATGAATGGAAAAATATCGATAAGCTCAGAAAAGCTTTCAATGAGTTAAATCAGTCTAGGCCTTCAGAAATATTAAAAAGCTTTACTTACCTTCTTTCACTTCTTATATCTAATACAGATTATCTAGGGCAAACTTTTCTTATAGATGGTGATGGCTATTCTTTAGCAGTTGTTGGGACAAATAAAAACAATCTTTCAGCGAATTTTTCTTCAAGCTATGTTGCTCCACTGAGACAATTGAGAAATAAAGAAAGTTTTAATAAATTGAGCTGGCTATGTTTTCCATCAGCAAAAGAAAACCTTGTTTCTATGTTTCAACTTCTTGATAGGGCTTTTCAAAATGGTCATACTGAAAAGCTAATTTACATTGCAACTCTTCTAAGAACAATTTCTTATGAGATTTCTGATGAAAAAATTAAACTTTTACTACTCACTAGTATCATTGAGCTTTTGTTAACGCATAATCCCGATTCTGGAAGATTTAATATTGAGGATTCCATAAGTAAGCAATTTAATCTGAAAGCAGGACTTTTAATGTATCGGCATGCTCAAGATATTGAAGTTGATAAATCAGAAAAGATAAAAACTATTAAAGATGACTTGAAGACTATTTATGATCTTCGCTCAAAGGTAGCTCATGGGAACTT
>JAAFJH010000058.1 GCA_013298875.1 Synechococcales cyanobacterium bin2.concoct.b11b12b14.033 | reverse complement strand
TTTCATTTACAAAAAAATATGCAAAGTATGAGAAAATTATTGTCCATGAGTTTTTTTATTTTTAGTCTCTAACTCTCATTAATAAACTAAACTCATGCTTTTTTCAACCTAACACCAATTGGTTATATAAAAATAATAAATTACATCGAAATTAATTAAATAAATATGATTAAAGAAAATTTCTCATACCAATCCAACCTGGAAATCTCCTGAAGCACAGCTTCCCGCTATTAAAGAAGCATTACAGAAAAAAAAGGCTGGACAATTTGATAAGTCTCGTGGAATACGTGAAGTTGCAGAACTTACTAGTGCGGGATTAAGTTACAAATTTAACAGTCAAAAATTTACTCCCGGGGCTATTGAAAGAGATTTGGAAGCATTATTATCATCCCAAAGGGTGGGCTTAAACTCTTCGTTGAAAACTCATGAAGTTATTCAGAAGTTAGTGGAAATACTAGGAATATAAATTAAATAATAAATAACCAGAAAGGAAAAAATCCCTCCTGGTTGTCTGATTTACTTAGCTGGTGAACATTTTGGGCAATTAAGTCCGCACTGACAAGGGCTTTGGTCGCCAGTACATGGGCAAGCAAATGATGCAAGACCTGATAAACCGGATAAGCCTAAAATTAAGCCAAGTGTAATAATTTTTTTCATAATTTTTAATTTTTCCGATTAACTGATAACTTTATTAGTATATAGTTTATAGCTAACTCTAAGGTCAAGGCATAAATGGAAAAATTAATTATTGACACCGAAAAATTAATCACGATCGGAGAACTTTCTAACTTTACAAATATTTCACGGTTTACTCTGCGTTTTTACGAAAAAGAAGGCTTAATCAGTTCAGAGAGCCGCACTGTTTCTAATTATCGATTATTCAATAAGCTAAAAACTCTCAAAATTTTAGAGTTTATCCGCAAGGCTCAGCTGGTTAACTTTTCTTTGTCGGAAATTAAAGACTTATTAGGAGTACAAAACCCGGTTCATCCTTGCCAAAAGGTAAGAAATATTTTGGACAATAAAATTACCGAAATAAATGCCAAAATCCACGAGTTTGAAAGTATGAAAGAGTTTTTAATTTTTATAAAAGGAAAATGGGCGAATATGCCAAATTGCTCATCAGAAAATGATAATCAAGATTATTCTATTTGCAAATTAATTGAAAATGTCAGTTGAGTTTTTCTACATACAATTCCCTTCACCATTACTTTAATTATTTTTGTCCCGTAGTTAAGCTTAAGGGTATAATTTAATTAGTAAATATAAAGTATATTATGGAAATTTCAAGCAGTGTAGCTTTATTTGCCGCTATCGGAACTCAAATTATTAGTTCAATCGGTCTTTTTTGGGCAGTTACCAGTTCTTTCAATGCTCGAATTAATGAAGTTGAGAGTAAATTAAATACTAGAATTAATGAAGTTGAAAATCGATTATCCAGAGAAATTAATGATGTAAAAGTAGAACAAGCCAAAATAGAAGGCCGTTTATCTTCTTTAGAACAAACAGTACGTTATATTCTTGATTATTTTCCTCGTCCTAGACTAGCTCTTCAAAATCCCCAAGATATTCAAAACTAACTTAAGTTATTAAAACATTAGAAATAGCAAATCCTTAGGAGTCACAGCTTTGGATGGTCAAAATCATGAAAATTAAATTTATATTCTTGGCTTTGGTATTTATAATTATAATTAAGTCTCTGGCCGATAAAATTCCCTTTACTACCACTTCAACAGTTAGCATTCAAGAAGCGCAAAAAGGCTTGAATTTTCATAATAAAGTAAGAGCGGAAGTTGGAAACCAACCTTTAAAGTTATCGGCTGAATTGGCTAACTACGCACAAGCTTGGGCTAATAACTTAGCTGTTAATAATAATTGCACAATGAAACATCGACCGCAGGAAGGTGTTTGGAAACAAAAATATGGTGAAAATATTTTTTGGGGCAGTGGGAAAGCAATTAGTTTTACGCCTTTAATAGCTTCAGGTGAATGGTATAAAGAAATAGAAAATTACCAACATAAACCTTTGGAAATAGCTAATCTCGAAAAAGTTGGGCATTATACACAAATGATATGGCATGACACAAGCGAAATTGGCTTTGGACTAGCTAAATGCCAAAATGGAGAAATTATTATTGTCGCTAATTATAATCCACCCGGTAACTATATCAATGAAAAACCTTATTGATTGGACTAATAATTAGTTTTCAATTAAAATGGCTTAAGTAAAAAAATTAAAATTAAATAAAAAACACATTATGACTTTACCTAGCTGGGACTTAAAAGATTTATACGCTTCAATCGATGATAAACAAATTGACCAAGACATTATTTTAGCTTTGTCTGAATCAAGTAGTTTTCAAAAAAAATATCAAAATAATCTATCAAAACTTTCGCCGGAAGAATTATTAGAAGCTTTACAAAAATACGAATATTTAAATGAATTAAGTAATAAACCTTTGATTTTTGCTTATTTAATGCATGCCGCTGATAGTTCTAAACCAAGTCACGGAGCTTTAATTTCTCGCTTAGAAGAAAAAATGTCTGAAATTCATGAAAAAACCACTTTTTTTAATTTAGAGTGGAATAGCTTAGAAGAGAATATTGCGGATAAATTCATAGAATCACCGGTTTTACAAAAGTATAAACATTATTTAAAATCTTCCCGCAAATTAAAACCTCATCAATTGAGCGAGAAAGAAGAAGTTTTATGGCAAAAAGTTGGCTTGACTGGTGGCTCAGCTTGGACACGTTTATTTGATGAAATATTTGCCAAATCAAAATTTAAAGTTACTTTACCAGAGCCGAAAGAATTAAATGAAGAAGAAGTTTTAGCTTTACTTTATTCATCTGACCGTGAAATCAGAAAAGACGCTGCTAATGCTTTAACCGAAGGCCTAAAATCTAATGAGTCAATTTTAACTTATATTTTTAATGTTTTAATCCAAGAGCATTATATTGAAGATAAAATTCGCAAATTTGAAAACCCAATTTCAGCCAGGAATTTGTCAAATGAAATTTCAGACCAAGCGGTAGAAGCTTTGATGCAAGTAACCGAAGAAAAAATTGAATTAGTACAAAGATTTTATAAATTAAAAGCCAAATTATTAAATTTACCTGAACTCAATGACTATGACCGCTATGCACCTTTACCAAATCAAAAACAAAAAAAATGGGAGTGGAATGAAGCTTGCCAATTTGTTTTAAAGTCATATGAAAGTTTCAGCCCAGAATTTGCCAAAATTGTAAAAGAATTTATTGATAAAAACTGGATTGATGCAGACTTAAGAGAGGGCAAGAGAGGCGGGGCATTTTCGGCTTCCACGATACCGAGCGTTCATCCTTATATTTTAGTTAATTTTACCGGTAATTCCCGCGATTTATCCACTTTAGCCCATGAATTGGGACATGGCATACATCAATATTTATCGAGACAAGTTGGCTATTTGGAATCAGACACGCCTTTGACAACCGCTGAAACAGCTAGTGTTTTTGGAGAAATGTTAACTTTTGACCGTTTAGTTAATCAGGCCGAAAATCCAACCGAAAAATTATCACTTTTAATTACTAAACTTGATGAAATTATTGCGACTGTTTACAGGCAAGTTTTTATGACTCGTTTTGAGCAAAAATTACATGAAATAAGACGCACGGAAGGTGAATTTACAACTGAACAGATTAATAAAGTTTGGTTAGAAATAAGCAAGCAAATGTTTGGTGATTCAGTTAATTTGACCGAAAATTATGGCTATTGGTGGCTTTATATTAGTCATTTTATTCATTCGCCTTTTTATTGTTATGCTTATGCTTTCGGTTTATTATTGTCAATAACACTTTATACTCAGTCTAAATCAGCTGGTTCGGAATTTAAAGATCAATATACAAAAATATTATCTTTGGGTGGTAGCCTTGAGCCAAATGAATTATTAGAAATTGCGAATATTGATTTGAATGATAGTAATTTTTGGCGAAATGGCTTTGTTTTAATTGAAAATATGTTAACTGAAGCTGAAAAGCTGGCTCAAGAGATTGATTTAAATAATTAGCGAATTGGGCTGTCAATTAAAAAAGAGAAATATGATTTTTCTAAATCAAAGCCCAATCCATATACAAAAAACTCAAAAAGCAATTAAATGAGAAAAAACTATTAATTATTTCAAGAAAACGGCCTGAGATAAAAATTTATTTTTTGTTTTGTGAATTAATTACTAATTGAACAAATTCATCTGCAATTAAGCTAGCACCACCAACTAAAGCTCCATCAATATCAGTTTTCTCCATTTGTTCCTTAATCGTACTTGATTTGACGCTTCCGCCATATAAAATCAAAGTTTTTTCTGCAACTGAAGAATTATACAAATCAGCTAATTTATTTCTAATTAATTTACAAATTGTATTTGCATCTTCTGCCGAACAAGTTTTACCGGTGCCAATTGCCCAAACTGGTTCATAAGCAATAATAATATTTTCACCGGTGCAATTTATATAGGCCAAGCTTTCATTTAACTGCGAAAGTATAATTTCTTCGGTAATACCAGCTTCTTTTTCTTTTAAAGTCTCACCGACGCAGAGAATTGGTAATAAATTATTTTTTAAAACAACCGATAACTTTTTATTAATTATTTCATTACTTTCATTAAATAAAGAACGTCTTTCATTATGTCCCAAAATCACATAGTCAATACCTGAATTTTTAAGCATTAAAGCTGAAATCTCGCCGGTAAAAGCTCCTTTTTCTTCAAAATAACAGTTTTGAGCACCAATTTTAAACTGTGTATCTTTTAGACTATTTTTAATTAATTCTAAATAAATAAAGGGTAAACAAAAAGTTAGGTTAATTTCAGAACTTAAATCAATTTTATTTAAGCCAATTTTAATGCTTGAAATTAAGTCAACTGCTTCTTCTTTTGAGCTTGGATTGAGCTTCCAATTAGCTGCTATTAATTTTTTGCGCGACATTTTTAATTAGTGTTCATCTGTTAACTACAAACTTATTAATCGAAGTATCATTTTTTAGATGATAGATTTTAATTTTCTCTCAATAAAAAGCTTTTTAACCTAATTATACTTTCGGCTAGTTTTTTAAAGATTAAGAAAAAGTATACTTGTTTACAATTGAAAAGTCTAAATCTTTAGGATATATTAATAATTAGTTAATTTTTTGATATTTAATACTTAATGATTAATGGAATAAGACAATTATCAAATATTCCAGCTCTAAGCTCTTTCAGCTCTAAGAGGGCTTATTCTATTCCATCTACTACTAAATCGTCTGCGGTTGCTGCTAATGGTAGCTCTGTTTTGCTTGCACCTAGTAATTACAGTAATAATTTTCCATCTTCTTCTGGCTTACCAATCCCACCTCAAAACGGACAAAAAATTAAACGTTCTAATAATAAATATCCAGAAACCCTTGTTACTGCTATGCAAGAAGGAATACCAGCACCTCATCTTCGATTAATAACTAACAATAGCCAGAATTTAACAGAATTAAAAAATACTTTAATATCTCGAGTTGATCAACTCGCACAACAAGAATTTGGAAGACAATTACCCGAGAAAGGCAAAATCAGTACTCTGGAATTAGGCGAATTGATCCAAGCTTATCACGTTGCTATTTCAAATAGAACGGCTCTTGAAAGTAGGGGTATATTGATTGCTAGCAAGGGAGAGCAAATGAAAGAAATAGCCCTAAACACTTTGGGCGAAAAAGACTTTCAGAACTTAAGTCAAGAACAACAATTAGACTATTTTATTGTAACGGGTAACACTCCTGAAATTTTAGCTTTAATTAAAGCTCAAGAAAATAATATAGTAAATGAAGCTAGGCTAATTCCAAATTCTAGTCAAAATCAAGATGAATTTAACCAATTTAAAGCTAGTCTATCTAAATTAGTAGAATATTTAGTGGGAATTAATAATATAAAGGCCTTTGCAAGACAAGGTTCTTTGATTTAGTTTTTAATTGATGCCTCTCTTAATTCTATTAAAGCTTTAAAGGGGTCTAATTCGCCATAGATTGCATTTCCAGCTACTAAAATTTCTGCACCCGCTTGTACAACTACAGGAGCGGTTTTTTTATTAATTCCTCCATCTACTTCAATTTTTATATGCGACAAGCCTATAGCATTTAATTTTTCACGGAAGTTTTTAATTTTTAATACTGAAAACTCAATAAATTTCTGAGCTGGAAAGCCAGGATTAACGCTCATAATGGTAATAGTATCAATTAAATTACCCAAATATTCAAATTGACAAGTTTCCCAAGAAGTAGCTGGATTAATAGCAAGGCCTGCTTCTAAATCAGATTCTTTAATTTTGGTTAATGTACGATGTAAATGAGGGCAAGTTTCAGGATGCACTACAATTCGGTCAGAGCCAGCTTTAATAAATTCATTTAGCAAATAATCAGGATTGCTAATCATCAAATGTGTTTCAAAAAATAACTCTGAGCATTTACGTAAGCTAGCAATGACATTGGGTCCAATGGTTAAATTTGGTACATAATGCCCATCCATAACGTCTATATGAAGTAGGTCAGCTCCATTTTCTTTTTCCAGTAATTTAACTGAATCTGCTAAATTAGCAAAATCCGCTGACAGTATAGATGGGGCAATTAAAATTTGCATTGGAGTTTTGAATTAAAATTATGCTATTATCTAATATTGTACCTAAAGGGGAATAAAATTATGAATTGGATATATTGGGCTATTTTTGGATTAATCGCAGGAGCTTTAGCTAAATGGATTATGCCTGGTAGAGACCCTGGCGGTATTATTGTAACCTCTTTGATCGGTATTGCTGGTGCTTTCATTGGTGGCTGGCTTGGGCAACAATTTGGCTTTGGCACTGCGACGGGCTTTGACCTTAAAAGCTTTGGAATCGCTGTTGGAGGTTCCTTGTTATTATTGTTTATTTATCGCCTCATTACAAATCGAGACTAAATTAAACTTTAAACTTGGATTTTCAATACATAAAGGCAACTTTTTTATTTAGAGATAATTTTTGTCAATTCAATAATCCTTTATGGGTCATAGAATTAAAAAGTAATTCAGCTTTTTTTTATGACGAAAATAATCAAATTCAAATACAAAAAGATAATATTTTCGGTTTTATCTCTGAGCAATATTCTGCAAAGAGTGAGGCCGAAAAGCCTTATTTAGTTTGTTTTATGGCCTATAGTTTTGCTTCATATTTAGAGCCAAAAATCGGAGATTACCGAGACAGTATTTTAGATTTTCCGGATTTATTTTTAATAGCTTTTAAAGATTGTGTTAGCTTAGAAAAAAGCGACTTAATCAATTACTCATCAGATGAAGCTTATAGTAGTTTTGGCTTTCAGAGTTTGATTTCTGATTTTGACTACAAACAATTAATTGAAAAAACCAAAAATTATATTACAGATGGAGAGATTTACGAAATTAATTTATCTCGTCCCTTCTTAATAGAATCCGAAAAAAAACATTTCAACTCCGATTTTTTCTTCAATTTGTACAAGTTTAATCCTGCACCTTATTCGGCATATTTATCTTTGTCGTCTAGTTTGCAACTTTGCAGTTTATCGCCCGAATGTTTTCTTAAAAAAGAAAATAATCAAATTTCTACTTATCCAATTAAAGGAACCAGAAAACGTTTTGCTGATAATTTAGATTTAGATTTAGCTCAAAAAAAAGATTTGAAAAATAGTATTAAAGAAAAAGCTGAACATTTAATGGTGGTTGATATTCAAAGAAATGACTTGGGACGTATTTGTAAGCCAGGTAGCATTCAAGTAAAAGATTTATTTAGCATTCATAGCTTAAAAAATATTTATCATATGATATCGGAAGTTTCTGGAGAAGTAAGAGATAACCTCGACATTTTTGATATTTTAAAAGCAATTTTCCCCAGTGGTTCAATTACAGGTGCTCCTAAAGTAAAAACCATGGAAATTATCCGAGAATTGGAGCCTTTTCCCCGTGGGTTTTATACGGGCACTTTAGGATTTATTAAACCAAATGGGGATAGTATTTTTTCAATTTTGATTAGAACCTTGGGTATTTCAGAAAATAAAATACTTTTAAATACAGGTGGTGGAGTTGTGTATGATTCAGAGCCGGATTTTGAAGTGGCGGAAACTTATTTAAAAGCTCAAAGTTTTTTTAATTTTTTAGGTATTAATATTAGAATGTCTGATTAAATAAAGTCTGAATCGCAGATTAACAAAATTATGTACTTTAAAGTATAGTAAAATCATATTGGCGGACAAGATTATATAGAGCGTTTTCTGAAAGCCTTAAATGAACATGAGGCTAAATTGTTACAAAAAAAGAAAGAATAATATATTTTCAATTTTTTGTATAAATTAAATTCAATGACTTTTGCAAGCACCAATTAATTCTAGTAAATGATATTTTAATTCTGCAACAATTGACTTATCTTGTTCTGGCTCATCTAAAGCTTGGCTTAATAAGTGTTTATAATAATTATTTAAAAGTCTTAAATTTAAAGCCATTGAATTATCCTGCTCCGTCCAGGTAGAAATTAACTTTTCAGCGGCTTTAATTTTATTTTTGCTAATTGATAAAAGGTTTGAATAATGAATTTGATTATTTTGCTCTAAGGCTATTTCGGCCTCTTTTAAACCGATTAAAATGTCTTCATAATATCTTCCAAGCGACTGTATCAGCATTTCTTTTAATTTAATAAATTTTGACAATGAACACAATCCCGTATGATAGTTATTCGGTTATAAATTTAATTACTGAAGCTAGGTTTTCCTTAAGCCATATATAATGAAATTAATTTTATAAAGCCTAAAAATTGAAAATATATCTTGCATTTTAAAAATAAAAACAAATCTAATGATAATTTTATTTTATCTTTAGATACAGTTAATACAAAACCTAATTTTTCAATATACTCTGCCAGTCAAGGTTTACAAACTATAAACTTATTTCAAAATGATGCGGATAAATACGATGCAGCTTACTTTGTAAATTATTTGGCGGAAGCCGATGTGAAAGCTAATGAAATTAATATTTTAGGCGTGTGTGATGGGCCGGGAGCATTTTCTCCGCTGCGAGCTGGCATTATAATTGCACGTTTACTTTATGCTTTGAATCCTGAATTAAAAGTTTATAAGTTTAATAAGCTTTATTTACTTTTCCGGCAATTGAAAGCTCAAAAAATGATTCCCGAAAAACAAAATTATATTTATTTAAAAGCTGGCCTAAAAGGTTATTTCAAAGAAGTTTATGATCAACAATTTAATATAATTCAAAAGGCTCATTTAATCGAAAATGCTGAAGAAATTAATCAAGCTGAAATTAGTAATGAAAACACAGATATTTGTCTGTCAGAAACAATTATAAATTTATTAATAAATGAAAGCTGTCAGTCTTTTTTGATCAGCCATTTAGATGATTTAAAACCAAATTATATAAGAGAAGCTAGCGTAACTATTAAAAAACAAGTTATATTTTAAAAAATAATAAATTCTCTAGCTGAATTCCAATCCATGACCAAAAATACCAACAAGTTTTCCATAATTACCAAAAATATAATCGAGGAAAAAGCTGATTTACTTATAGTTGGAATTTACGAAGATAATTTGCCCAAAGATAAAAAACCTGAACTCACTCCATTAATCAAAGCAATTGATGAAAAATTAGCCAGAAATTTGACAATTTATATTCAAGAAGAAAAGTTTCAAGGAAAAATCGCTACTGCGTTGGTTTTATCGAGCTTAGGAAAAGCTAATTTTAAAAAGGTTTTACTAATTGGTTTGGGTAAACAAAGTGAACTCAAAAACTTAGACCAAATCCGCAAAATTATGGCTAGTGCCATTCGCAAAGCTGATTCTTTAAAATCGGAAACGGTAAATATTTCACTTTTTGGCTTAGATACAGCCTCGAAAGAAGCAGACAATTTAAATGCTCCCCAAATTGCTCGTGCCATTACGGAAGTAAGCTTACTCGCAAATTATAAATTTGAAAAATATTTAACCACCAAAGAAAAAGAGTCAGAAAGCGATAAAAACGATAAATTTACTGGCATTCAAAAAATTAATTTATTTGTTGCCCCTGAATTAAATGATGCAGAGCTGAAAAAACAAGTAGAAATTGGAATAGCCAGCACCGAAGGAGTTTTATTAGCCCGAGAATTGATTATTGAACCGCCTAATATTGCGACCCCAGCCTATTTAGCAGAAACCGCCCAAAAAGTTGCTAAAGATCAAAAAGGTTTAAGCTTAAAAGTTTTAAATAAAGATGAATGTGAAAAACTCGGGATGGGTGCTTTTCTGGCAGTCGCACGTGGCTCGGTGGAAGAACCAAAATTAATTCATTTTCATTACAAACCAACTACTGGCAAGCCCCAAAAGCATATAGCAATTGTTGGAAAAGGTATTACTTTTGATTCAGGCGGACTTTCTTTGAAGCCAGCTAAGGCCATGGAAAAAATGAAATATGATATGGCGGGAGCCGCTAGTGTGATTGGTTTAATGAGTATTATTAGCAAAATTGAGCCACAACTTGAAATTACCGCTATTATTGCAGCTTGTGAGAATATGCCTAGCGGAAATGCTTATAGACCAGGCGACATTTTGACCTCCATGAGCGGAAAAACCATGGAAATTAATAATACTGATGCTGAAGGTCGGGTTACTTTGGCGGATTCAGTTTTTTATGCTTGTGAACAAAAACCGGATCAAATTATTGATATTGCCACTTTAACGGGTGCCATTGTGGCTTCTTTAGGGGAAACGGCTGCTGGGTTAATGACTAATAATTCTCAGTTAGGGGAAGAAGTCAAAAAAGCTTTTAATTTGGCGGGTGAAAAACTTTGGGAATTACCTTTATACGAAGATTATGAGTCATCGGTTACCAAAGGCACTATTGCTGATATGTTGAATGCGGGTGCTGGTGGGCAAGCTGGATCACAAAATGGAGCTTTATTCATTAAACAATTTGTGGGTGAAACTCCATGGGTTCATTTAGACATAGCTGGCACTTGCTGGCCCGAAAAAAAAGATACCTGTTTTACACCCAAAAATAATCCAGCGGGCTTTGGAGTATTAGGTTTTATACGGCATTTAGAGAATTTAAGCCAATAATATATATAAAATAATCCAAATAAAAAACCCTACTCTTCAAACGGGAAATAGAGTAGGGAAATAAAGGGATAAAGGAAAATTAACTGTTACTTATAAATTTTAAAAACTGAGATTGGAACGGGAAATCAATTTACCAGTCAGGCATAACCTGAGCACCTGCTCCTATTTGAGATTTTCTACTATCATAATAATCTCCCATTGTTGCTGCGCCTTGCAGATCCCCGCCAGGTGCTGAGGTGTGAGGTGGTACTTTCATTCTAATTTGGTGAACAGGAGGAGCTTGTTCCACACCTGGCTGCCCGGGAGAACCTGCATTTTGGTTACCATCACCTTGTGGCATACCTGGTAATTGTGGCATTTTAAACCCTCCACTACCGCTTGGCTGAGGCTGTTGGGATTCACCATGAGACGACTCTTTGGGACTTGTTGGTTTTGATCCTTGTGAAGCTTGTTCCTTTTCTAGTGCTGCGACTTCTTTTTCTAATTTTGCAATATCATCACCAGTTGGTGCGGTTGGTGAACCCGCAGAATTATCATCACTACGCACAGATGTAGAAGCTACAGAAAATGAACCGTGAGCTGGGGTTGAAGCTGCTCCTAGTGATTTTTGCTGGAGTTTCAATAATCTGCCTACCAAATTAATTGATTTATCTGCTTTGGCCTGCATTGCCTGCATAACTTGCCCTAATTGCTGAAGAATGCTTTGTATTTGCTCTTGTAAAGCGGTTACTTTATCATCAGCTGCTTTAGCTTTTTCTTCAGCGGCTTTAATGGACGAATCTCCAAGTAACTTAGCCCCGATAGCACCTAAACCAGCCATTGCAGCGGCAATAGCAGCAGTTCCCCAGAAGCGTGACCCAAAGCCATAGTTATGTTCTTTGAGCAACTTGTTAACTTCTGTTTCGGTCACTCCAGGTTTTAATCGCTCAAGAAATGGTTCAGCTTTTTCTTTTAATGGAACCAGATCTTTATCTAAAGCCTGAATTCTATTATCGAATGCAGCTTGATCTCCAGGTATTTGCGAAGTGCTGACTTTAACGA
>JAAFJH010000057.1 GCA_013298875.1 Synechococcales cyanobacterium bin2.concoct.b11b12b14.033 | reverse complement strand
TGAATTACTTAATTGATTATTGTAATTGGCAGGATTACCGGACATTTGGCTTGGCAAAGGATAATTTGGGTTTTGGTTTTGATTAGGATAATTGTTTGGATTATTGTTGCGGTAATTACTTTGATAATCCGGATACTGAGAGGGCGGTGAATATTGAGGGACAATTGAAGTATTGCCCTGATACGGGTAAGAAGCTGGCTTTTGAGGCGGGCGAGCAGCATCACTAAAAGATTGAGCCGGATTTGGGATGTTTGAATTAGGGCTTGAATATGTCTGTGAATAAGGTGAGCCGCTATAATTTGAATTTAACTCTGGATATTCTGGAGTAGTCAAGGGAGCTAAGTTTGGCAAATTCGGATCAGAATTATCGTTGGGATTATAAGTTTGGGCAGCTGGATTATTACCACGGGGATTAAATTCTTCGGCGTCTAGAACTGGAGATCTTTGTTCAATCGGGGCAGAAAATGCCTTAGAAAAAGTTTTTTCGGTGAAATTAGACAAATAATTAAACATCCAGGCACCCAAAAATATAATTAAAAGCATAATTCCAACTAATTTAACCGCCGATGGAATAGCTTGGTCTTGTATTTGAGTAGCTGCTTGAATGACCCCTAAAACTAAACCGGCCACCGCCGTAAAAAGCACAATTGGGCCGGCCACCATTAAAATAGTTATAATACTTTCTCGGAAAGGGCCTAACATCCAAGTCATTTTATTTAAAGCTCTCCACTAAACCTTTAATTGCCAAATTCCAGCCATCAACTGCTACAAAAATCATTAATTTGAAAGGTAATGAAATTACTGACGGAGATAAACTAGTCATACCTAAAGCTAAAAGTATATTAGCCAAAATTAAGTCGATGACCAAAAAAGGCAAGGAAATAATAAAACCGATTGAAAAGGCAATGCGTAATTCTCCCATTAAGTGAGCACAAACTAATTCTGCAAAACCAATTTTGTCTGGTGTCGGTGGAATTGGTTTATCTCTTAAATCATAAAAAAACTTTATATCTCTTTCATCAATTTGCGTTAACATTCTTTTACGGACTGGCTCATAACCGTTTACAATGGCCTGCCCAAGACTAATTTCTTTTTTGTAAAGTGGGGCAATGGCTTTTTTATTTATTTCTTCAAGGCTATTAGCCATTATAAAACAAGTTAAAATCATGCCCAAACCCGTTAAAACTAAACTTGGTACTCCTTGATCCATACCGACTGACTTTCTGAGAAGCGATAAAACAATAGTAATCCGCAAAAAAGGAGTCATGGTCAAGACAATTAAAGGAATAAAAGTCAAAATAGTAAAAAAAGCAATAAATTGTAAAGTCGGCTCTAAATTGCTAGGAAATAGACTGTCAATATATTTAGAATTCACAATAAAATTTTCCTTTTTCGCCTAGACTTATCAGTATATTTCTTTTAACAAAATTTTTCAGTTTAATTTCTTTTAGAGACAGCTGATTTTTGCATTTTAGCGAGTTACTTAAGAAGTCTAAATTAATTTTAAGCTAAAGAGGTTTGAGTTTTTCCACTAGTTGTTAGTCCATTAAAAGCTGTAAACAAAGAACTTTCAGTTTTATTGCTAGGGCTGGGGTTGGCAGCTTTTTTGCTCGCTAATTCTTTTTCCCTCAGGTCTTTAGTTACCAAAAAATTAGCCAAATTAATTAAACATCCAACTCCTAAAGCTGCAAATAATGGTGCATCTGACTTCAAAAACATAGTACGCTTAATAAATTTTTCGTATTTAACTGGATTAGTCTCTTTTAATCTTTCTACTGAAGCTAATTCATTTACTCGCCCGCTTGCTAAGCCAGTTTTGTTATCAAATTTTAAGTCAACTAGGTTCAAATCAAAAATATCTCTTTTGCCGGCTTCTGTTCCCCAAGCTTCTTTCCAATATGTTTTCGGGCTAGATAAAATATTTTCTTCAATGTCCATAAACTTTGCATTAGCAAAAGACAAAATATTTCCTAAAGCTTGTTTGTAAAATAATACGGCTGGAATAGAAAATAAGACAATTCTTCCTAAAATTTCTTGAAACTCAGCTAAATTACGAGCAACACTTAAATAGGCATAAATAGCGGTTCCCATACAAAAAGAAATAAAAGTTTTGGATAAACCATATTTTTCGCCTAGGTCTAAACTTTTTGACAGCCTTAAAAGCTTAGGAGCGGAGAAATTATCTTGATTTTTAATTTTTTTGCCCAAAACCCAACTTAGGCCCAGTATTGCTGGCACAAAAGCCGCTATAAAACTAAGAGAACCTTTCATATTAGCCCAAGCTTGATCAACGGCTTTTTGTCCATCATTATCTTCTTCCGCGGTAGTTGGTAAACCTGATATTTTATAAAAATTATTAGTTTTAAAAATCCACTGTGTTAACAAAGTCCTGAAAGATGGCACACAAACTTCTAAAGCACAAACGACACCCGTGGTTAAAGCAAAGTTTAATAATTTGGCTAAAGCCGTTTTATGGAGTAAATTTTCCTTTAAATGTATTCTTTCTTTGGCCAAAACTCCAGTTTCAAAGTCAGTATTTATATTTTTGTGCAGTTCGTACATACGATGGCTAAGCAAATGAGGGTTTGTAACTCCTAGTTGAGATGCAAATAATCTACCTGCCTGGGAAGCTATAAGAGTAGGTAATAAATAAATAACAAAATATTCAGGTATTTCTAAGGCTGCTTCGTCTGCTATTAACTGGGGAGATTGTCTGATTAATACTCCATTGATCAAAGCTTTCGGAATGAATTGCATATTAAATTCTTGTATCATTTGCGAAATGCCTAAAGCAAAGCTGCAACCTAAAAGATGATTTAAAGCCGGTGTTGGAAGTGAGAGAAAAAAATTATTGAGCGGCTTAGTTAAACCCAGGGAAAATTCTTGACCATTAAAAATCTTTTCCGCTTCTTCTTTTGCATTCTTGGTTTTTAGTGAATCGTCTGGGTAAAAGTTGTGTTTTTCTAATTTATTTTTATAGTCGGTATTAGTTGCCGTTTTTGAAGAAACGTGTATTGTTGTTTTTAAAGGTTGTCTAGCATTTTTTATCTGCATTTATTAAAAGGAAGAATTAAAAAGAATGAACAAATAGCAAAAATACAAGCCAAATCAAACTTTATACAAATTAAAGAAAGATTAAATAAGTAATTATAATATTAACAAAGAGTTAACCTAAATATGAATTAATTATTATAAATTAAGGATTACTTTTAGCATAACTCGACAAAATTTAAAATTTATATTATGAAGAAAATTCGAAAAAATCTAATATACAAAGCAAAGTAATAATTTTTACAAATACCAATCCGGAAATAAAATAAATTCACGCTCTATTAATGATAGAACTAATTTTTTATTAACCTAGTCCCCGTCGCTTTCTGAGAGTAAATGTAAAAGGGAGATTCTAAAATTTTTTATTTTTCTTTTCTTATTTAGAAGGCTCCCTTTTCAGCTTAATTTAATGAGATTGATTATGCGATTCTACAAACCAAAGTAATTTATCAATGGCTCTTGAAATCCCAGTCAATAGATCCGCGGTACCTGCATCTCCAATTTCGGTAATTTCATCAATTGCTTGTCTGATATGAGCAGCATAATTAGCTAAAGAACTAGATAAAGCTTCAACATGTTCACGGCCAGCCTGAATTTCACATGGATATTCAATTAAAAAGGTATTTTCCGCACTAAATTTGACAGTACCTTTAGCCATTCCGCCCAGTTGTGCAATTCTTTCGGCTATTTCATCAACAAAAGGTGTTATTTCAGTATAAACTTGGTCGAAAAGCAAATGTAATGAGTAAAAATCAGATCCTTTAACATTCCAATGAGCTTGCTTAGCATGAGATTGTAGGTCAATAGAAGCGGATAAAGTTTTTTGCAAAATATTAATAACTTTAGATTTAACTTCCATATCTAAATTATTTTTATTCATCATAATTTGAGATTTAACCTTTGTAGCTAAATTGTTCTTATTCATGTTCATATTTTGAATTACTTTCTTGAAACTTGTTTTATAATTATGTACTTTATCAGACTGAAAGGATTAATATTTTTTATTATTAATGAGTAAATTAAATTCCGTAATTTTGCCAAGTGTCGTTGTAGATTTATCTAAATTTTCCTCTTGGGAGGAAGCTAAAGCCGAATTTAAAGTTTTAATGGACTCTAAGGTTTCTTTTTGGCAAAATACAGCCCTAATTTTACGTTTTGCTAATTTTGAGCTTGGTGAAAGCCAATTAGAAGAATTAAAAACTTTATTAACCGAATCCAGTTTAAATATTAGCGAAATTCAAACCAATTCAATTGTTTCTTGGAAATTAATCAAAGAGGCTGGTTTTCAGGTCAGCAAAGCCCAAGAAAAAAATTCTAAATCATCGAGCGGAATTCGCTTAATTAAACAATTTCAGCCAAGTCAAGCCGATTTAGAAACTATTGTTCCGGCGAATGCTGAAGAAAGAAAAACAATTTATTTAGGTTTAAAAGAAAATATTTCGCTCAGAGCCGGACATTTGGTGTCTTATAGTGGAAATATTATAATTATGGGCGATGTAAATCCTGGGTGCCAAATCAAAGCGACTGGTAGTATTATTGTGTATGGAAAACTTTGCGGAAGTGTTCATGCTGGCTTTGGAATTACCGATGAAGAAGAGCTGAGAAAAATCTTTGTCAAGGCTCTTAAGATGGGGGATCCTCTCCAAATTAGCATTGGTGATTATGCCGCTTGTTCATCAAGTGAAAGCCAGAAAAAACAAAAAATGGGAATTTTCCCAGAAACAGCGAAAGTGATTGATGGACGCATTTGGCGTATTAGTGATTTTGAATAATCTGTTTAAGGAGATCTTTTTAATAAATGCCAGGTAAAACTATTTTATTTACATCAGGTAAAGGTGGTGTAGGCAAAACAACCTCCACAGCGAATATAGGTGTCGCTTTGGCTTCCCAAGACCCTAATATTAATGTTTGTATGATTGACATGGATATTGGATTAAGGAACTTAGATATACAATTAGGACTAGAAAATCGTATTGTTTATAATATTGTTGATGTCGTTGAAGGGGCTTGCAAAGCCAGACAAGCATTAGTAAAAGATAAAAGATTACCCAATTTAGCCCTTTTGCCAGCTGCTCAAACCCGAGATAAATCAGCGGTTAGCCCTGAACAAATGATTACTTTAATTGCGGAATTAAGGGAAATGTTTGATTTAATTCTAATTGATAGCCCGGCGGGAATTGAGCAAGGTTTTTATAATTCAGTAGCTGCGGCAGACGAAGCAATTATTGTCAGTACTCCCGAAATGTCAGCTGTTAGAGATGCAGATCGCGTAATTGGTTTATTGGAAGCTCAAAACCGCAAAATTAACTGTTGGCTAGTCATTAATCGTTTGCGTCCAGCTATGGTTCAATCTAATGACATGATGGGAGTAGACGATGTCGTTGAAATTTTAAACATTAAGCTTTTGGGCGTTATACCCGAAGATGAAAGAATTATTGTTTCAACGAATAAAGGGGAGCCTTTGGCTTTAGCAAAGTCACATAAACCAAATGGGGCGGGGCAAGCTTATCAGAATATTGCTTTAAGGCTGACTGGTGTTGAAGTCCCCTTAATGGTTTTTGGGGAAAGTGAAAATATATTTGTTAAGCAATTCAATAAGTTAAAAGCATTAATTAAATTTAGCTAAGAGAAGAGGAGGAGAAAAAAATGGGACTTTTAGGATGGTTAACAGGGCCGCCCAAGGATGTAACGAGCCGGGACGAAGCTAAAAAAAGGCTTCAACTGACGATATTTCATGACCGTATGGAAGTTATGGAATTACCGCCAGATCGGCTGAATGCATTAAGGGATGAATTATTATTAGTAATTGCTAAATATTTTGAAGTGGATATAGGCCGTACTGAATGCACCTTAGAGCAAGATGAAAGAGAAGTAGCTTTTGTGGCTAATATTCCGGTTAAGCGATTGAGAGGTTCTTAAGCCTTATGAGTATGTTAAATCAAAAACGCTTTTTAATGATTCCCGGTCCTACTCCTGTACCAGAATCTGTTTTAATTGAATTGGCAAAACACCCCCTTCCTCATCGCAGTCCCGAATTTTCCAAAATTTTACTTGAGTGTACGGAAGGCTTAAAAGAAATTGCCCAAACTAAATTAGCTATTCCATTTATTTTTGCAGCTAGTGGTACTGGGGCAATGGAATCGGTTTTAGTTAATTTGCTAACAGCTGGCGATCATATTTTGGCCGTTAATAATGGGGTTTTTGGAAAACGCTGGGCAGGTATGGCTTCATTATTTGGGGCAAAAGTAGACCGCATTGATTGTGCTTTGGGAAGTGCAGTTAAGCTTGAACAAGTCAGAGAAGCTTTAGACAAAGACCAAGACAAAAAAATCAAATTAGTTTTATTAACTTTTTCGGAAACTTCAACTGGGATTGCTAATCCGATTAAAGAAATTGCTGAATTAGTGCATCATCATAATAATGAAATTGTGGTGGCGATTGATGCTATTACTGGTTTGGGAGCTATGCCACTTAAAATGGATGAATGGGGACTTGATGTCATAATTTCGGGTAGCCAAAAAGGTTTTATGATTCCGCCTGGTTTAGCTTTTGCTTGGGTTGGCGAGAGGGCTTGGAAACTACATGAAAAAAGTCAGTTTCCGCGTTTTTACTGGGACTGGACAAAAGCCAAAAATTCTTTATTGAAAGATAAAACTACTCCTTTTACGCCAAATGTTTCTTTTATTTGTGCTTTAAAAGAGGCTTTAAACTTAATGTTAGCGGAAGGAATTACTAATACTTGGGCTAGGCACGAACGTTTAAAACAAACTACCAGACAGTCAATTAAGGCAATGGGTTTAGAATTATTAACTTCCGATTCAGAAGCTAGTGCAGCAATTACTTCGATAAAAGCACCAAATGGTCTTGAAATAAAAGATATTAGGCAAAAATTAAAGTCAGATTGGCAAATTATCGTGGCTGATGGACAAGGTGAGCTGCAAGGTAAAATATTTAGAATTGGGCATTTAGGCTTTGTCTCAGACCGAGATATTTTAACTGGTTTAAGTGCTTTAGCTGAGGTTTTGCACAGTTTAAATTTTCCACTAAACCCCAATTGGATTCAAGCTTATAGAGAGGCTTTTATTTAAACTTAATTTATTGTGTTAACTTTAATTTCTTTGCTATTCATAGTTTTAGTAATTTCTCTTATTATTGTAGGAATAATTAGTTTTATAGCTCATGCTTTTAAAATAAAACTTAGTAATCCAGCTATATTTATGATGATAGGGATTATAGCTATTTCATTGGTTTTCATTCCTATTGGTTTTGTAACTTTTTATGGTTTTGGTTATAAAGATTATAAAATTAGCAATGAGAAAAAAATAGTTAGCTGCGATAATGGCGGCAAAATAAGCGTAGCTTCATATGGTACTGATGGAGGCGATAATGTAAATTATTTAGTGTATTATGAAAACAAGAATAAAAAAGTTTTTTTAAATCATGTTGCGAGCTGGGAAGCTAATCTAGGAAACTTATTAAAAGAAAATAATTCAATATTCATCAAAGGGATAGATAGTTTTCCAAGATTCGGCAAATTCTCTATTCTTCCCTTTATGCAGAAAGAGCAGTTCGATATTATAAACGAAGAAAATTACCTTGAGGCTAAAACTACTTATGCTCAAAACTTAGAATCTATGAAGAAAAGAAATAAAATGTACGGAAAAAGAGGTTTGCCCACAAGAGAGGATTTTAACTCTTCTGACTGGAAAGAAAATTTTCCTTATTCAAATAATAGTTTAAGTGTTACCTATATAAATCCAGAAATAGTTAGTAGAGATGAATATAGCAAAATTTTAGACTGTGCTAAAAAAGCCTATTATGGTAAAAAACATGATAATTACGGTGATGCGTACTCTGTACCAGATATTTTAATTTATACCAAGAATATAAAGGCCACTATCATACCTTATTTCCGCTCTGGATTGGTTTTGCTTAATTCTGGTGAATTTGATAGTTTTCAATGCAAAGATAAAAAATATACTGTAGATGTATTTTTAAATGGTTTAGTTGTATTTAATTTCGCAGCTGATACTTCCCATACAAATGATAATTTCTATAATTTCCGATTGGATATTTAGATACTAAAGGAAATTTAATTAGAGATATAGAACCATATAAAAGATTTGTTTGGGAGAAAGAGTTTAACGCTAAAAATTTACAAGAAGCTGGCTTCGCGAAGGCTTATAAAGAATCTAAAATTGTTAAATTATTATTCGACCAAAATCAAAAACCTATAAATAATTATTTAAAAAATTGCCGAAATAAAAATAAAAAGATTATATTTGACGCTTATTAGTCAGATTAAAACCCCTAAGTAGATGAATAGAAAACCATTAGTAATATTAGGGAGTGCGAGAAAAGAAAGTAATACAAGAAAGCTGATAAATTTAATTTTTTCCGAAATAGATATTGAATTGATTGACTTATTAGATTATTATTTGCAACCTTACAATTATGAGGGAAATTATTCAAAAGATGACCATTTTGTGGAGATTTGTAATACTATATTAAATCACAATAAAATAGTGTTTGCTACTCCGGTTTATTGGTATTCAATGAGCGGTATAATGAAAATTTTCTTTGACAGGCTTACAGACATTATAACTATTCACAAAGATATTGGACTGAAAATGAAAGATAAAAATGTTTTTTTAATCTCGACTGGGTCAGAAGATTCGCTTCCGAGTGGCTTTGAAAATCCATTTCGTTTAACTTCTAACTATTTAAATATGAATTTTATATACACTTATTATTGTAAAACGGATAATTTAGAAAATACCCAAACTACTAGATGTATTCAAGCTTATAGAAACGCTTTGATTTAATCGAAAGAAGTTTAAATAAATGCTCTTAAATTTTAAATAATTGTAAAACTTTAGGCTTAACTTCTTCATGCTTGACAATGGGTTGTGGGTAATTATCTAACTGAAAGTCTAGTTTATGTATTTTGCTAGGCTCAATGTCTTTTAGCTCTGGTAACCAATTTTTTATATATTTAGCTTCTGCATCAAACTTTTGGCTTTGTAAGATCGGGTTAAAAATCCTAAAATAAGGTGAAGCGTCCGTCCCAACCGAAGCCGTCCATTGCCAGCCACCATTATTAGAAGCTAAATCAAAATCAAGTAAATAATTAGCAAAATGAGCTTCTCCGAGCTTCCAGTCAATTAATAAATCTTTGGTTAAAAAAGAAGCACAAATCATTCTTAAGCGATTATGTAATTGTCCAGTTTGTTTTAATTGCCTCATGCCCGCATCTACAATTGGATAACCGGTTAAACCTTCCTGCCAGGCTAATAATAATTTTTCATCTTTTTGCCAGTTTAATTTTTGATAAGCCTCTCTGAAAGCTTGCTTTTCGACATAAGGAAAACTTTGCAAAATCATTGAATAAAATTCCCGCCAAATCAATTCAGAAATCCAACAATTAATATTTTCTGCTTCATTTATATTAGTAGTTTGTTCCTGCAATCGCCAAGCTGAACGAACACATTCTCGGATACTAATTGTTCCAAAACGCAAATCAATTGATAAACTAGAGTTTGAATTTAAATCAGGGAAATCCCTTTGGATTTTATATTTTTTAA
The DNA here is from genome assembly GCA_013298875.1 of Synechococcales cyanobacterium bin2.concoct.b11b12b14.033. Taxonomy (GTDB): domain Bacteria; phylum Cyanobacteriota; class Vampirovibrionia; order Caenarcaniphilales; family Caenarcanaceae; genus JAAFJH01. Next base: position 3,232 of record JAAFJH010000057.1, on the reverse strand, counting down.
TATTTAAGTTTATAAAGTTTTTTAATCTGGCTTGGCCAGCGGAAGAGTTTAGTAATATGTTTAAATCTATCAGATGAAAATTGATTAATTTCAAATCCTGGTCATGAGCTAATTGAATAATATTATTTCTTTCTAGTTGGATACGTAAATTAGAGATTTTATGATTATTGGCTAGATGAGAAAGATTTAAATATGGTTGATTATCAAAGTTTTTTAAATAAATATTTTCTTGATCAGTTAAAACTTCTAGCCATCTTTTTTTGAAAGGTGTAAAAACGGTATATGGCTTTCGGTCAGGCTTTAAAACTTCAGATGATTCAAAAATTAAATGATCTTTACTGCTAAAAAAATGACGATCTTTTTCATTAAGCTTGGCTTGCACTGTTTCATCACGCCTTAAAGCATATCCTTCATAATCTCGATTTGTAAAAACAGCCTGTGCGTCAATTAATTCCGCTAATAAAGGTATTAGTTCAGTTGGGTTTCCATAGACAATAGTCAAATCTGAGCCGATAGAATTTAATTTGGCTTTTATTTCTTGCAAAGCTTGCCAAATCATAGTTATACGCTTGTCTTCCGGATTGGAAAGTTTATCTAAAATATTGTTGTCAAAGATAAAAACCGGATAAACTTCTTGAGAGTGCTTAAAAGCCTCATTCAAAGCTATATTATCATCCAAACGTAAATCTCTGCGAAACCAAAATATAGACTTTGAGTACATTTAAATATTTTGTAATTTAATTTTTTATATAGCTTGATTTTACGCTTAAAGTTTTGGTTTTGGAAATCTTGAATATAATTAGTAAAAAATATAAGTCTACTATAGCCTAGTATACTCTGGTATAGCATCTTCTTAAGTAACAGAATATTTTTAAAGCTAAACTCTAGTTATGCACATTTCCTAGCAAAAAAATGAATTATAAAATTGAGTTGAAATCCAAAACAATAAAAGATTTAGAAAACTTGCCTTTAGAGCAATCTAAGAGAGTTTTAAGAAAACTAGAAAAAATTAGCATTAATTTAGAAGGAGATTTTAAAAAACTTACAAACTTCACTCCAGAATATATCGTTTGAGAATTGGTGATTACAGGGTATTATTTGAAATAGAAGAAAATACAATTACTGGCATATAGAATTATTCATCGTGGAGAGGCTTATAGATGACAATAGAATTACATTCAGAGTTTTTAACAAAGAATGGACAAAAGCAATTCGTAGTTTTGCCATACGAAGAGTTTGAATTAATTAAAGAAACCCTCGAAGATTTAAAATTATTAAGAAGTGCTAAAGCTGAATCACACAACGAAAATTCAATTCCTTTGGACACAGTAAAAGAGCAATTTGGTTTAATTTAAAGCTGCCTTGTCTGCAAGTTTGGTAATTTAATCTATGTTTTCGGTCTTAAAACTTCTATTATTTCAAATTACTCTTTAGCTTCTTGCATCCAATAAAAAGGAGCTTCGATTTGCTCTCCATTATTAAGTTTTACTTTTAAGCCGCCTGGGCTTTTTAATTCATTATCATTACCCTGAAAGAAATTTTTTATAATTAATTCTTTGTTAGGCAGTATATTGTCTGGGTCTGTAATACTAACAACTATATCAGCTGGATTATCATGGGATTTACGAATAACTGGGGCATACCCTTCCCTAAGCCAATATTCTTTGGAAGAAATACCTAACTTAAGTTTTCCTTCTTTAAGTTCCTTAAAATCAATTGTATCGGTAGTTTTTTCAGGTGATTTTAAGTCAGGATCCCAGGAAGTATAATTCCCTTCTGTGTTAGTTATTCGGGATTTTGACTTTTCAGTTTGAGTAGCTACTGGAGCTTGAGTAGTTTCAGGGGATTTTGGTGGTGAGCTTGAATCCGAATTAATAATGCATTGTTGTATATTTTCGAATCTTTGCCATAGAGGCCGGATAAAATTTAGCGGATTCCACTCATCAGTCTTATTAGCCTCGGGATTTTTTTTACTTGTTGCTAAATTTGAATTTGTTGAACCTTCTTTGGGGCGGGAAAGGTTTACTGTGTTAGTGGGAGGAGTAGTTGTGCTGGCAGCTAAAGTAAATCCTGACATTTTGTATTTTATAAATTTAGTTTAAGTAAAATATAAAGAGCTAATTACTAAAATTTTGAATGTTAAATTAATTATTCTTAATTTTTGAAAATCAGGATATTCGATTTAGGTTTTTTCCAAAAAAGTAAATTGGTTTAAAGCTTTGATTTTGGAACTTTGGTATGAAAATAGTAAAAAATTAAAAATATAATTAAGAAAAACCAAATTGGTGGTTCATTCGCTTCCATTAATTCGAGGCTGGCATTATTTTTTAACTTTTGTTTTTCTTTTTGTTTTAATACTTTTTCTTGGGCTTCATTTTCTAAAACTGTATAAGCTGTAATTGGAATTAAAATACCGTTATTTTTACTTTTTTGTACTAACTCTGGAAATATAGTTTTAGATAAACTGGGCTTATAAACTAAACCATAATAATTCTCCCAAAGCTCGCGAATATTACTAATTGTTTTTGAACTTGGTATTTGCTTAAATGGTATAAATTCTTTTTTTATTGGATCATAAATTTTACTATTTACCGAGTTAGAATATACACTCTCACCTTTTAAAATTAAGTTTATTTTTTTACTCGGTTTCTTATTGCTAATCCCGCTTCAATGAGTAGAAAAGTCTGTATAACTTTCTGAATGAAAAATAAGATCAAAATAAATGGTTTGATAAAAGAATAACTAGTTATACAAGCATGTGTTGAATTGATAAATTCATTCAAAATATCATTAGGCCTAAACAAAACTGTTGAAGCACCAAAGCTCAACTCAAAAGGAATCAAGAAATTGATATACGAAGTTTGAAGAAATATTGTATAAAGAAAATAAAAGAGTATTAAAACAACACAGTACCAAAAAATTGCAGCAAATATGCTTTGTCCATATCCACACGAGTAATAATAAAAACTATTAATCCATGAAGAGCGTCCTAATGAAATGTATTCTTTATTTTCCCAGTATAGCTGTGAGAAATGAAACTCTGAAGATAATCTCTCATCCCCGCTTTTCTTTGCGGCTAACTTTAATATTGCGTACTTTTCTTTGAGATTTCTATAATAAGCTCCTAATGATACCCTATATGAAGCTAAAGCAAGCTGTTCGCCCTCATTTAACCTACACAGAAGACCAAATGAAACTTTTTCTATAAATTTCTTCAATTCAAGTAATTTGA
>JAAFJH010000056.1 GCA_013298875.1 Synechococcales cyanobacterium bin2.concoct.b11b12b14.033 | reverse complement strand
TTAAAAATTAGTTCCAATAATTTCTTGTAATTTTTCTACAACAAATAAAAGCCTTTCTAAAAGAGAGAGTATAAATCCTAAAGTATCTGTGTCATCTTTTTATCTGTGTCCATCTGTGATTCAGACAAAATAAGTTAAATGGGGGAATAATAAACTTTATTTACTGTTGGAATAAATAATATGGTGCGTATCATTCAGGCAATCTTAATTTTAGGGCTTAGCGTTAGCTCACCATACTTTTTTGCATTGTTAGCAATGAACCTTTGCAAATCAACTTTAATTAATATGAAATTTATATTGTTTGTAGGAACGGCTGGAATGATAGCATTACCAATTTTATTAAAAGATTTTGTTTATAAATTTGTTGAATGGCAAGTTGTTGAGGAAATTTATGACTTTGGACGAGCAACCCAAGAAGAAGCTATTCATACAACATACTGGCTTGCTGAATTATTTTTACTTCCAGCTATTGGTGGTGGATTCTTTTTATCTATATTTCTTTTCATTAACTTTAATGGTTCCCACCTCACATATTGTAGAAAATATACAAATTCCAATTTTACAGATAAGAGCTACATACGCATACAGAAAACATGGACTTGGGCTTGCAAACGGAAAGGAAGCTACTGTTAAGATTGAAAATTATATTAAAGATATAAAATTTCCTCTGGAAGCCAAAATTCAAGAAGGCCAATTATTAAATTTTTCCGTCAAAAAAGGTTATTTCGGGTTTGATATAATTCAAAAGCTCTAAATGTGAGAAAATTATTATTCAAACGATTTTTTAATTCAAAACTTATTATGTTTAATTATTTATTTTATACATGTATTTTAACTTTCAGTATTGCTTTAACTGTATCGGCAATACCTAATATTAATGGAGCAGACATGCCGGGAGCTTTAATTCATCGCCAAAGACAAATTGATATGTATAATCAAAAAGCTCCGTGGATAAATAAAGCTGTAACCGTCGATGATTTAAGCCAAGAAGATAATATTTATTATGATGAAGCTTATTTAGATGAATATGAAACTTATACTGATATTAATGTTTTAGAAAATGAAAGCGAATATGTTGAATAGTTAAATAAATGACTTTCCGTTTAATTAATTTAATTTTTTATATTTTTGTTTTTGTTTTTGTTTCTCCAACTGAAAGCCAAACTAATAAATCTGAAAGCTTAAATCCACACAAATTTTGTTTTTTATTACCAAATATTTCTAGGCGAATAATTAATTTATATTTTGATAAAAAACAAAATCTCATTCAAAGCGAATTTGCTAATTATAAAATTACTAATTTAAAAGGTGGAGTTTTTGTAACTTTGAGTAAAAGCGGAAAAACCAGAGCTTGTTGGGGATTTATTCAGCCACAAAATAAAAACTTAATTCAAGATACAATTCAGGCCACTTTGGGAGCTGTAACCAAAGAATATCGCTATGAACCAATTAAAAAATCCGAAATTGCTGATTTGAAAGTACAAGTTACTATTATAAATTCAATTCGCCCAATTCAAAGTTTAACTGGTCAAAATGCCTTGAAGAGCGGTTTATTTTTACGAGCGGGCAATAAAAGTGCAGTTGTATTACCGGGTGAAGCTTTAGATGCAAAATATCAATTAATTATGTGTCAACAAAAAGCGGGTTTAAAATCGGGAGAAAAATACCAGCTTTACACACTAAAAGCACAAATTTTCAAAGAAAAAGCAATTGATTCTACTATTTAGACTTTTAATTTATTATGATAAAAGATTAAATGCTCTTTAGCTGTATTAAATTATGAAAATACATTTTTCTTTGGCATTAATTTTAATTTGGCTGAATTTAAATTTTACCAGCTTAAAATCAAATGCTTATACAGATGTTTCACGCAGTGATTGGTCTTATAATGCCATTAGTGAATTGACAAGTAAGTACGGCATTTTAGCCGGTTATCCTAGCGGGCAATTTAAACCAAATGGTAATATTAGTAGGGCTGAAGCAGCTGCTGAGCTATACAAATTAGTTCGTTGGGTTGAATCTCATCAGTCCTCTGTCCCGGTGGAAGATTTAAGCCGTATTAATAGCCTTTTAAATGAATATCATAATGAATTAACCATGCTCCAAAATGAAGTTCGTTCATTAAAACAAGACCAAGAGGGTATGAAAGCCCATATCGATGAAATAGATGCACGTCTAGATTGGAATATAAAAAATAGAGGTTTAACACATATGGTAGCTATGGGGGCTGGAAAAGCAGTAGTGGGAGCTGGCAAAGATATTGCTACAATTGGGAAAAGTGCGGTTTGGGTTGTGACTTTTGGCAAATTAAATTTATTTCAAGATCCAAATCGACCACCAGATCCAGTTAATAAAACAAATCGCTATAATGGACGTATTCAGTTTTTAAATGGTTCAGGGCTTTAAACAAATATTTTAAGTTATTTACAAATTAGTAAATTAAGGTCTCACTCTAATTGTTGATAAATTCGCAAATGATTTTCTAAAAATTTTTCCTTTGAAAACTTACTTTTTAAATATTCTGAGTTCTCTTTTTTGCTTAAAGTCCAGCTTTGTAAATTTGCTGATAAATTCAATAATTCTGCTTTAAATAAAACTTTATTATTTGGCTCAATTAAAATGGCATAATCTTGCAAAAACTCGGCGGGACCACTTTGATTATAAGTAATTATCGGTTTATTGAGTAAAGCTGCCTCTAATAAAGCCATACCAAAAGGTTCTTTGCAATAGGTGGAAGTAAATATATCAATATTTTTTAATAATTTTAAATATTCTGGCCTTTTTAAACCAGTTAATAAACTAATATTTTGTTCTAAATTTAAAGTTTTTATTAATTTATTCAATTCTTCTTTCATTTCTAAGTCTTTGCTAGGACTCACTAAATACAAATGAGCATTTGGCAAATCTTTTATTAATTCCCCAAAAATCTCAATTAATTCATTTTGATTTTTATAAAAAGCAGCCGTCATTAAAATTTTAGGATTACCCACTAATAAACCTATTGAATCAATATTATTTGATAATTCTACGCACGGAGAAATAATATGAATTGGTAATTTAAGCTTATTTAATTTTTGAAAAGCATTTCTGACCCACTCAGAATTACAACTAATGGCATCCATAAAAGCAAATGAAAATCTTTTACGTCGAGGACAAATATGCTGTGAATAAAATAATTTTACTTTAGGTTTAAAAAGTTTAATCAATAATCCCAGCCATAAATCATGCTCTCGGTGAATGTGAATAATTGAATACGGCAAAGCAAATTTTATTAAATTAAAAATATTTTTAAAACCCGCAAAACTAAAATCCAAATAATTAGAGTATTTAGCAAAATTTTCTTTGAATCTAGCCTCTGAAATTGAATTAATTCTTACTATTTGACCAATTTGATAATTTTTGGACAAAAGTCCATCGATTAAACTAATTAAATATTCTTGTCCGCCGCCCCAGCCCTTGTCTAAATTAACTAATAAAATACTATTTTGCATTCTAAAATCATAACTTAAGGCTTAAGTTTATTTTCAAGCCAAATAATAAATCTTTCAAATATGGGTGTTAAAAATTTAGAAAATAATTTCAGGCCAATTTCTAAAGAGCCAATTCCAATAATACCTCCCGTCAGAAATCGACCCAATGGCTTATCTAAAATAGATAATTTGCTTCCCAAAAACTTTTGAACGCCTGGAATAAAAAATGAAGGAATTATATAACTAAAAATTAAATTAAGAGACATTTCCCACAATCCCATAGCTGATGCTCCAAAAGAATCAAGCCCTTTTTTTAAATATTTATCAAATTTGCTTATGCCTTTTGCACCAATGCCTAAAAGAGAAATAAAATCAATTGTATATTTAGAAACTTGCCCCAAAATCTTGGTGGGTGAAGCCTGGTAAATCCATTCTAAAGCCCAACCTTTTCCTTCATCTTTTAAATGAGCTATTACATTGGCAATTTCATTCAGGAAAGGTATTAATTCTAAAGCCGACTTTTTAACTTTTTTACTAAGTTTATTCTCTTCAGATTCGATTGAACCGCTAGTAGGAGTAGCAGCTACCGGAAAATTAGTATTTGCAGCAAGCTGTGATTGAATCTGAACCGCTGAAAGAGAAGAGTTTAGGGGTGACGGAGGCGAAAAGCTAGTCTTAGAGGATATTGTATGAGGATAATTATTACTAACTTGAAACATAATGAAATAAACAAAATAATTTAATCGAGGAAATAGTAATTTTCTTCTGATAAAGCCTTGTTATATTTTTATTATGGGTAGAATATTTTTATTTTGATTGTTTTTTCACTTTTACTTAATTATTAAAAGCTTAAAAATTTTGTATATTACCAATTAATTTAATCCAAATATTTTATTAAGCCACAAACTTTGATTTTCTGATGAGCCGCTAATAAAGAAGCTAAGATTAAATTATAACTATAAGCTTTTACCTCAGGCAATAAAGTAGTTAAAAAATCATTTTCTTTTATATTCGGCCGAAAGCCTGTATTAAAACACGCTAAAACCCCTTTTTGCATTTCAGAACTTAATTGAATTTGCTCGATTAAATACAAATTATTAAGAGGAAAAAAACGTTCCCCCAAAGAATTATCATTGGCACCAATTAAGGGATTTTGTCCACTTAAATTGATGTGATCGCTCACTAATAAATACTTGTTATTATTTTTTTCTAATTGAAATCCATAATCAATAATTAAAATTTTGTCATTCATTTTTTTTGGCTTTTTCAAAAAAGAAAGCGTAGTTGCTTTAGAAAAATTGCATTCGGGTTTAAATTCTAAAAAATCCCCATCAAAAGCTTCGATTAAAGATTGAATCATAAATGAAAAAATAATTTGTTTTGTAATTATATAATTTTCTGCCCAGACTTTTTCATTAACCGAGATTTTCCTTAAATTCATGTTATAAAGTTAAAAACTAATAAATTTTCCAAGATGAGATTTGGCATAATTAGCTTTCCGGGTTCCAATTGTGAACAAGATTGCATTTATATTATTGAAGAAGTTTTGAATCAAAAAGCTCTTTTGCTTGATTATCGCACTATTCCGGAGCTGAATAATTTAATTGACTGTTTAATAATTCCGGGCGGTTTTAGTTATGGAGATTATTTAAGAGCAGGAGCCATTGCTAAAGCAGCTCCTATTATGAAATCAATTCGGGAATTTGCGGAAAACAAAGGTTTGATTTTGGGTATTTGTAATGGTTTTCAAATCCTTACTGAAGCGGGACTTTTGCCCGGAACTCTATTAAGTAATAAAGCCGCTAGGTTTATTTGCCAAGATGTTAAGCTCAAAGTAATTAATAATAAAACTCCTTTTACAAATTTATATTTTGAACAAGAAATTATTACCATGCCTATTGCTCATGCCATGGGGAATTTTACGGTTTCGGAAAGTGAGCTGGAAATATTAAAAGCCAATCAGCAAATTGTTTTGGAATATGAAAATGATATAAATGGTTCTACCTCCCAAATAGCGGCAATTTGCAATAAAGATAAAAATATTTTGGGATTAATGCCACATCCTGAAAGATGCTCAGAAAAAGTCTTGCCCTCGGGAAATCAGGGCTTGCAATTATTTCAAAGTATATTAAAAAGCTTTGTAAACGTATGATAATTTATTAGGCCTAAAATTCCAGGTTTTAGTTTTTAAATTTTTTCATCTCTTAATTTTTCAATTTCACTGATTGAAAGACCCGTTTTAATAATTCTTTTAGTTTCTTAAATAAAAACTTAACTTAGACAAATTAAGCTAAAACTAATCGAAATATATAGTATTTGTTTAATTCTTAAAAAAATTAACTTAGAAATTGCTGAAAAGAATTAATATCTTAATATGGCTAAATTTGAAGATAAATTAAAATGTTCTTTTTGTGGTAAAGGACAAGACCAAGTTCGCAAGCTAATTGCTGGACCTGGAGTATATATTTGTGATGAATGCATTGAATTATGCAATGAAATTTTGGCGGAGGAATTCTTTGATAGCTCATTATCGGGAAATACTGCCATGAAAAAACCTTTTGCACCCACCTTAAAAAGTGGCCCTAGTGCAGCACCTGGGAAAGGCTCCAAGGATGAACCTGAAGAAGAATTAGAAGCAATTGACTTAAAAAAATTGCCTAAACCGCATGAAGTAAAAGGCTTTTTGGATGAGCATATTATTGGGCAAGATGCCGCTAAAAAATCTCTAGCAGTGGCTGTTTATAATCATTATAAAAGAATTGCAACTATTGAAGAAAGTGCCAAAAATGCACTAACAGAAGCTGAAACTGGCGTAAAATCTGATAAAAATTTAATTGAAATTCAAAAGTCTAATATTTTATTGGTGGGGCCAACTGGTTCCGGTAAAACTTATTTGGCACAAACTTTAGCCAAATTATTAAATGTTCCTTTTGCAATGGCAGATGCCACCACTTTAACCGAAGCTGGCTATGTTGGTGAAGACGTTGAAAATATTTTGCTCAGGCTTTATCAGGCAGCTGATTATAATGTCAAAAAAGCTCAGCGTGGAATTATTTACGTTGACGAAGTTGATAAAATTGCTCGAAAATCCGAAAATCCTTCTATTACCCGAGACGTATCTGGAGAAGGAGTTCAGCAAGCCTTGCTAAAAATGATTGAAGGTACAGTTGCAAATGTTCCCCCACAGGGAGGCCGCAAACATCCGCATCAAGAATTTATTCAAATTGATACCGCTAATATTTTATTCATTTTGGGTGGAGCTTTTTGTGGTATGGAAAAAATTATTGAAGAAAGAGTTCATTCGAGGAAATCAATGGGCTTTGGAGCAATTCCAATTACCAAAAAAGAAAGAGAAGAAAGATCAGCGATGGCTTTTGCAGCTGCAACTCCCGAGGATTTAATTAAGTTTGGTTTAATTCCAGAATTTGTTGGACGGATACCAGTAATCGCTTCTTTAAGCCAACTGGATGCAAAAGCTTTAATGAGTGTTTTAACTGAACCAAAAAATTCATTAATTAAGCAATACCAAGAATTATTGAAAATAGATGGCGTTGAACTGGAATTTACCAAGCAGGCTATTAGTGCTATTGCGGAATTAGCTTTTAAACGTAAAATGGGAGCCAGAGCTTTGCGTAGTATTGTCGAAGAAATTATGCTCGAAATTATGTATGAAGCCCCGCGCAATAAAAACTTAAAAAAATGTTTAATTACTAAAGAAATGGTGGATAAACGTACTAGCGGCGAGGTTTTGAGTTTAATGGATTTTAAGCGAAGTGAGCCAGAAATTGCTTAAACTTGCAGATGATAAATTTGCAGAAATTAAATCTAAAATAAAAATTATTGCCCTCGACATAGATGGAACTTTGACCGATGGCAGTATTTATATGGGGGAATTTGGAGAAGTTTTTAAGGTTTTTAATGCTAAAGATGGCTATGGAATTAGGAAAGCGGAAGCAAAAGGCTTGAAAGTTTATTTTATTACCGCTCGAGAAGCTTGCCCGGGAGTTTATAAAAGAATAGATGATTGGGGTTTACCAGCTAGCCGAATTAAAGACAAATCTTCCGATAAAATTATATGTGCGGAAAAGATTTTGACTGAAAATAATTATACTTTTGAAAATTTGGCTTTTATGGGCGACGATATTCCCGACTGGGGACTTTTGCAGAAAGCTTATTTGTCAGCTTGTCCGGCGGATGCAGTTTTGGAAATACAATCAAAGGTTCATTTTATTACCAAATTAGATGGCGGACGAGGAGGAGTCAGAGAATTTATTGACTTAATTATTAGCTGAAGTTAAGCCACCGCCACTCAAGCCGCTGATATTCGGAAATGCAATATTTATAGGGTTTTTATAAACTGGCTTATTCTTTTTCGATGGGGCTGTATTAGTTTTTTTATTGTCATCTTCAGATGTCTCGTCTATACCCAAAGCCCACTGTATGGATTTCATAATTTTAATCAATCCAGATGAAATAAAGCCAAAAATGAAAAAATCACAAACATATTTTATAGCTGTTTTAATTGCTGAATTCACCATAATTTGTTTATTTAATTCTTCTGGTTTTCCAAATTCAGCCTTAATATCTGGTAAAAAGCCTTTTTGGAGTGTACTGTTGGGTTTAGTATTTTCTACTATCCATTTATTTAATACTTTAACTGGTGGAAGTCCTCCAACAAAGCGTAAAACTGGATTTCTTTTATTTTCACGAAATGCTTCAACGGATCCATCTTCTCCACCATCCCGTGATAAACGAGAACCAACCGAACCTGCTAGAGTTATTACCCCTTGAACTAAATCTCCTTCAACCATTCTTTTGGCTGCTTTACCAGTTGCTTTTCCCCAGAAACAAATTAATTCTGAGAGGTCAGTTTCTGACTGAATCTTATCTCTAGCATCACGGGCAATATCTATAGCAGTTTGAGGATTAACTAAAGCGTCTAAAGAGTGATTTCCTTTTCCGATTTCTCTGATAAAAGCTTTATCCGCCCGGTGAAAGAAATAATTAATAACTATAGGAGCCAGAAAAACATAAGAACTAACAAATAAACCTAAGTCTCCTTTTACAAATAAAGCTCTCGCCAAAGATAAAGCTGAGACAGTGAGAGCAAAAATTGTTCTTCTTCTGTCATGATATATAATATTAAAAGCTTTGAGTTTAAGCTTATTTAGCCCGTCTAACTCTTTGGCGAGATTTTCACTGGCTGGTTTAATAGCTTTATTAAAAGTTTCATGATAGGCAGCTGGATTATAAGTAAGTAAAGATTTTTTGGCATTTTCAAAGGTTTCATGGCTAATATCTTTTGGTAAATGTCTTTTTAAAGCATCCAATACTAATTCATCATTAATCTTAAAAGAATGCGTTCCATGCATGTTTAAAAGATTATAAGTTAAAACATAAGTTATAAAACTAAATAAAATATCCACCCCAAAACCTAAAGGATTATTTTTCCAAGGTGCTAAAGCATTAATCAAATCTTGTATTTCTTCTTTTTTCTCTTGATGAGTTTTAGTATTATCTGGCTCAGTTGCTGGGGAATTATTAATTAAACTTAAAACCGGGATTTGATTTGTATTTATAATATTGGCGGCATTTAAGCTATTAGCAGGCGAACTAAAAGGTTGAGGTGCTCCGGAATTATTATTTCTTCCAGTTACACTAATAATTGATAATGTCTTACCTAAAGCCGCTATTCCAGACATTTGTTTAATTCCTCCACCTTTGAATAAAGTGAAGACAATCAATTAGGTTTTTATGCTCTTGATGGCTAAATAATCGGTCTGAAAATTTAACCATTTTATTTGAAAAACATATTTTATTTTTTAATTTCAAGATCAAATAATCTTGACGTCTTATATTCTCGTCTGAATTAAGGCTTTTTCTCAAGGGTTTTGAAAATATTTTGTGCTTGTAATACATAAATTTTAATTAATCTTTCCCAAACTAGGTATCAATGAGCCACTACCATTATGATCATATCTAATATAGACTGGAGCTCCATTTGTGTTTATGCCAGGAAAAGGAGAAAGATTATTCGCTCCTCCAGGATAAGTCATCACACCACCCGCACCGCCATTAGGATTAGTTAAACCGCCAGCACCCAAATTAGGATTTTGTCCGTTTGAATTTTTAGTTTTATCATCGTCGCTTCCATCATTGCCATTTCCGCTGCCTTGAGCTTTTCCTCCTTGCCCAGTTTTATCCGCCCCACCACCTTGCTCTTTTCCATTGCCTTGTATATTTTTTCCGTCATTGGCATTATCTTTATCTTTGGAATCTTTTTCTCCGGCTTTATCAGCTTTATTATCTTCTTGGGAATTTTTTTTATTATCGATATTATTGTCATCATCTCTAGGCTTAGGGCTTTGTTCGGCTGGATTAATTTCATTATTGTCAGAATTATTACTCTCTAAAAGGTCAGATTGAGAAATAATCATCTGCTCTTCTTCTTTTAAAATTAATTTTTTCAAATATTCAGCTGTCATCATCAATAAAGCTTGGGCGGCCGAAGGAAGAAGCGGAATTCTGACATACAAAGCTGTAATAAGCTGTAAAGTGACGGCTATCGAATCAATCACAACGCACACTAATTCTTTATTAGCTAATGATTCGGTATTAATCGCTTTAGGAGTATTAGGATCTACTACAGCCGAGCCTTTTTTATTAATTTTATGCGAAAACAATTGAAAAAAATGATTTAAAGCGTCTACGGCAAAAATATCTTTGATTAAAATCATCAGCTGAGTAAGCAGTAAAATGCCAGCAGCTGCGCTGAATAGTCGCAATTGGGCCATTACCAACCGGAGCAGACGAACGCACCCTATTTCGGATAGATGCAACGCCGTTACCGATGGCATTCCTAGCTCCCGTAAACGGGTTAGTTCTTGGAAAAGATACAGCCATTATATTGTTTTATATTAAAAAAGAATGTATAATAAAAGGTTTTTAAAAAGATTGAAATAATAATCCTACTTTCAGTATACAGACATGTAACGTCAAAAGTAAAGGGAAGCTTAAGAAAATTTGAAGATTTTATATTTTTATATTATTTGTATTTATTATTTTGTCAAATTATCTAATAAATCATAAAAACTCGGAAAAGAAACACTAGCCCATTCAGAGCCATTTAATACAATTTCGTTAAGGCAAATTAAACTTGCAATTTTAATAGTCATAGCAATGCGGTGGTCATGATAAGCTTCAAAAGTTTTTTGCTTACTCTCAAAAGGTTTATCGGGCTGCCCCTCAATTATTAAACCGTCTGGTTTTTCGCTTACTTTAACTCCTAGACCAGTTAAAACTTCAAACATTACTTTTAAACGGTCTGATTCTTTTACTCTTAATTCTTCAGCATTTTTAATTTCGGTAATTCCTTCTGCTCGAGCTGCTAAAAGAGAAATAATTGGAATTTCATCAATAATATTGGCAATTAATGATCCTTCTAAGCAAACTGCTTTCAAATTGGAACTTTTAACTGTAATATTACCAATTGGTTCTTGGTCAGGACTTTGCTGATTATAATCAACTTGCAAATTAGCTCCCATTTTTTTTACCACTTCCAAAAAGCCGATGCGTGTAGGATTCAAACCAATTTGTTTAATTGTCAATTCGCTATTAGGTATAATTAAAGCGGCTGCAATCAAAAAAGCCGCACTCGAAAAGTCCCCCGGTATATTTATTTCTGTTGCTTTCAAAGAGTTTGGTGATATTTGTACGGTCAATTCATCCACTTGTTTAAAATTGGCTCCAAAGCTTTGCAACATAATTTCGGTATGATTTCGAGACGCCACTGGCTCTGTAATAATAAGAGGAGCTTGAGCATTTAAGCCGGCTAATAATAAAGCTGACTTCAATTGTGCGCTGGCCACGGCTGTTTTGATAGAACCACCATTTAAAGATTTTCCAATAATACAAATTGGTGCTTTACTAGCATTTTCTCGTCCCCAAATTTGAGCTCCCAAGCTTTTCAAAGGTTCAGTTACTCTTTTCATCGGTCTTTTGCTTAAAGATTGATCACCACTTAAAACCGAAAAGAAGCCAGCTGGATGGCCAGCCATTAAACCCATTATTAATCTAAAGCCAGTCCCGGAGTTTCCACAGTCTAAAATTTGACTTGGCTCTTTTAAGCCTTGAATTCCTTGGCCTTTAATTTTTAAAGTATTTTGGTTTTTTTCAATTTCAAGGCCAAGTTTTTCCATAATACTTAGGGTACTTTGCGGATCACCAGCCATTGGAAAATTATTGATAATACTTTCGCCTTTGGCGATGCCAGCTAATATAACAGACCTTTGGGCAATTGATTTATCGGGAGGAACTTGGCATTCACCTTTTAAAGATTGATTGTGGGCTAATGGCTTTAGGATTTTTTTCACGTTGATCTGGAATGAATACAATTTAATTTATATATTTTATATTAAAAACAAAGTCGGTTTTAGATTTAGGTTAATCAAAGTTATTATCTGTGTAAAAAGTCTAAAATACATATTTAAAGCAATTGTCTTTCTGTGAAACCCTGCTAATCTATGCCTCTCTTGACAATTATTCCTTTCACTTTAATCTGTCTCAGACTTGCTTTGAATCAGATTGTCAACTAGACTTACTTTTGCATATCGCTCCCAATGCTTTTAACCCAATTCCCATTATTTATTGTTGCCCTAAGCCTCGTTTTACTTCCTTAACAACTAGGGGCAATACAGCAGTATACTCATTAGCATTACAACCTACTAACTTACCATCATTAAGTTTCTCTGTTAAATCCGTTAAACCTATGCCAGGATTATCCGTTAAAATCTTTCCACAAAGCTCTGTTAAGTAGGGTAGCTGTTCGGCCGCTGATCTAACCTGAAATAATTTACCTTTTCCATGATTAGTTGATGGTTTGATCAAAATAGGAGAAATGTTTGGAATTTTCATAAAAACACCCTTAGGGTAAACAATATTAAAGTGAATTATAAAGAAAATATAAAGAAAATTCTATTCCTTAAAAGTCCAGCTATAAAGTTCTAAAAAATAATATTAGTTAAAAAATACAACTAGAGAACTTTGCTAAAGTTAGTAAATCTTTAGCACTCGTTTTACGAATTTCTAGCTGAGTACCAAAATACCCATGATGAATTTAGTACTTTAATAAGAACCAGGAAAAAAGTTTTATTTCTATCGAACTCACCTTAATTTAGGTGAATCAAAGTTATTATCTGTGTAAAAAGTCTAAAATACATATTTAATCTGATTTTTCTGGAAATGAAAACTTATATTTGGTTTGCCTTAATTTCTTTAATTTTTTTGCAGTTTGGTTGTAATCTTTCAAATCTAAATTCAGAACCTGAAAATAATAAATCTCTTTACAGTTCAATTGACAGCTTAAATCCTTTGCCTGCTTTTTCGGTGCCAAGAACAGGAAATATTATTAATTTACAA
>JAAFJH010000055.1 GCA_013298875.1 Synechococcales cyanobacterium bin2.concoct.b11b12b14.033 | reverse complement strand
GGAAGCAAAAGGGATAATTTTAATTTCAGAGAATAAATTAAATAAATCATAAAAAAACTTACTCAAAAAAATCTTGACTGAAAAATCTTTATAATTCGTTTTAGTATTTACTATTTCATAGCCGGCAGCGTACTTTTCAAGCATTTGCGGAATTAAACTTGGCGGATGCTGAAGATCACAATCCAATGAAATGGCACAATTTCCTTTTGCATGGTCAAAGCCGGCCTTTAATGCTAATTGATGACCAAAATTCTTGCAAAAACTAATATATTTTATTCTTTGATCAAATGCTTGGTATTTTTTTATTTTTATTAATGAATCGTCTAAGCTACCATCATCAATAAAAATTATTTCAAAATCCTTTTCTAAACCGAAAGGCTCAAGGTTTTTTAATTCTTCTATTACTTTTTCAATATTGCCTTCTTCATTGTAAAGCGGAATAATGACTGATATTTTCATTGAAATTGCTAACGATATTTTTAAGTCTAAAAGAGAACGTATTATATCATTAAAATAAACTAATCTGTTTCTTGAAAGGCTTTTAATTCGGCAAATAAAGCTTTTTCTTGATCGCTTAAGTTTTTAGGAATTTTGATTTGAATTTGTACCAAATGATCTCCAGAACCAGACGGCTTTTTAGGCCAACCCATATTTGCTAACCGTAATTTTTGTCCGCCTTGAATACCCGCTGGAATTTTAATTTCAATTGATTTGCCGCTTAAAGTTGGAATATTTTTTGCACCCCCAAAAACCGCATCCTTAACTGAAATATAAACTTGGCTTTCAATATTGTCTCCTTTAAGCAAAAAAACTGTATGTTTAGCTAATTTGACTTGTAAAAGTAAATCTCCTCTGGCTCCACCAAAACGGGAAATTTCTCCTTGTCCACTTAATCTTATTTGTTGACCTTCTCTGATTCCAGCTGGAATTTTAACCTCAATTGAAGAGCCATTTAAATTCAGTCTCCGCCGAGAGCCATTAAAAGCTTCTTCTAAACTCAATTCTAAGCTCGATTGAAGATCTTGACCTTTAACCGGAGTATTTCGTCCAAAACCACCAAAACCTCTTTGGGAACCTGCTTGCTGACTTTGTCCGCCCATTTGTCCGCTTTGAAAAAGTAAATCAAAAAGGCTAGCAAAGTCATTATTGCCGCTCATGCCACCAAAATCAAAACCTGGCGGTGGACTAAAATCTGAACCATGAGGTCTATGGCCTAAATGATCATATTGAGCTTTTTTCTTGGGGTCAGAAAGAACTTCATAAGCTTCATTTAGTTTTTTAAATTTGGCTTCCGCTTCCGCCTTATTAGTTGGGTTTGTGTCCGGATGATGCTGGCGTGCTAATTTGCGATAAGCTTTTTTTATTTCGCTTTCGTCAGCGTTTCTATTGACGCCCAAAACTTTATAATAATCTTCGTATTTCACCTTTTAAACAGCTTAAATTAATTATTTACTTCTTGATATTATAAACTATACTTTTAGTTGTGATTTTAAAAAGCTTGATAAAATTACTTGCAAATCGCTTATTGACTGACTAGTTTTACAGCTCTTTTTATTAATTTTTAATATTTTTTGCTTTTGAGTAGAAATTACAAAGTACATATTTAGCTGATAAAATATTTTCCAAACAAGTAAATTATTAAAGTTAAAATTATGACTTTTATTATTGATGATTTAAAAAATTTAATAAATTCAGGCCAGGAACGCTTGAAAAATGCTCGGGACTATCTTTGACAAAGATTCAGTTTTTTTAGAATTAAATGATTTAGAAACACAGTTAAATAATCCAGATATTTGGGATTCGCCAAGCATTGCCAATGAAATCAGCCAAAAAATTAGCCATTTAAAAAAGAAAATTAATCGTTTTAAAATTTGGGAAAATGAATTTGCAGAAGCTGAAATTGCTCTTGAATTGGATGAATCAAGTTTAATTGCTGAATATATTGAAAAGCTAAATAATGTAAATTCCGAATTAGATAAATTTGAAATTGAACAATTGCTTAATTCTCCATATGATAAAGCTTCCGCACTGATAAGTATTAATGCTGGTGCTGGTGGCACAGACGCACAAGATTGGGCCGAAATGCTTTTTCGTATGTATGCTCGCTGGGCGGAAATTCATGAATATAAAATTGAATTAATTGAAAAATCTCTCGGGGAAGAAGCGGGTTTAAAGTCGGTTAGTTTTAAAATAATTGGCTCTTTGGCCTTTGGGTATTTGTATGCCGAAAGAGGGACTCATCGTTTAGTACGCAAATCTCCTTTTAAATCCGGAAATGATAGTCGTCAAACTAGTTTTGCGGGGCTTGAAGTTTCACCGATTATGGAAGATTTAGACTCACAAATACAATTAAAAGATGATGAATTAGAAATAAGCACTATGCGGTCTGGTGGGGCTGGCGGACAAAATGTTAATAAAGTAGAAACAGCCGTCCGTATTAAACATATTCCAACCGGTATTGCAGTCCGCTGTGACCAAGAAAGAAGCCAACACCAAAACAAAGAATTAGCTTTGCAGATTATAAAATCAAAGCTTTTGTCCATAGAAATTGAAAAAAGAGAAAAAGAATTAGCTTCTATTAAAGGTAAAACTGTTATTGCTGGTTTTGGTTCAGAGCAAATTGTCAGATCATATATATTAGATGAAGGACGTGTCAAAGACCCAGTTACTAAATTTGAAAGCCGAGATACCCAAAAAGTTTTGGATGGAGAATTTATGCCTTTTACCGAAGCCAGACTTAAGTTTTGGGCTTTGAATAATTAAAATCCTTAGAAATAAAAATAAAGCTCATGAAAAATTTTTCTCAAATAATAAATTTAAATTTGCATGTTTTTTTACTTTTTATAATATTTATTAATCAGCCCAGCAAAGCTCAAATTAATAACTCAGCGGCCAATACAGCTAATTTGAATTATTCGACTAAGTTTTTAAGTGATTATGGACGAGAATATTTAAATACATTGCCGCTTAAAAACTTATATCCGGAAGAAATTAGAATTGCTTCATTGAATAATTTAGTTAATCAGCGAAGAGAAACATTAATTCTAATTTATAAGTCTTCTAGTGAAAAGAATAAAGATTTTATTTCACAATTTTTGGATATTTGGTTTCAGTTACACAAAAAAAGTAATTTTATTTTGATTGACCGAGACAAAGAAGCCAATTATTATAGTAATTTATTTGTTAGTCAATACTGGAAAGGTGAAGATTTTAAATTAATATATATGGGTAATTCTGGCAAAATTAATTTTGAATCTGATAAATTATCGTCAATCAATGCTTTAAAAAAAGCCCTTCAGCAAAAATATAAAAATGAAAAGCTGTGAATTTAGTCGTAAATAAAGCTAACTTTTTTATTAAAGCTGTATTAGCCAAAATTCTTGCTGTGAATTCATTATCGGGTTTAATCTATCTTTTAGCTTATTTTCTTTTCGCTCCTGCACGAGATTTTTTCTATCTGTATTCGAGTACTATTTCAGGCAGCTTTTCAAGTATTTTAATTTTTTTGTGTATTATTAATTATTTTTTATTAGACCGAAAAATGAATTACAATTGAACTCTGAGAAAGTAGCGTAAATGATCGCGCAAATAGTTTAGAAGCTAATTTGTGAGGAAAGTCTGGGCACCAAAGGGCTGGTTGCTGGGTAATTCCCAGTGCGTGTGAACGTGAGGAAAGTGCCACAGAAAAGAAAACCGCCATCATATCTTTTATTATTTATGAAGGTAAGGGTGCAACGGTGTGGTAAAAGCACACCAGCAGTATTCGTGAGGATATTGGCTAGGTAAACCCCGCTGAAGGTGCAAGGGAAGGCTTTGATTAATTGAGGTTGCCCGTCTTTATTAATTATTTATAAAAGCTAAACCGCTTGAGCTTAAGAGTAATTTTAAGCCTAGATAGATGATCATTCTCGACAGAACCCAGCTTATAGCACTACTTTCTCAGCTTTGTTTAATCACTAATTATTTTTAATTCTTTAGTAATTTCAAGTTTTACTTTTCCACCCATGGCTTTTTTGGCTTGACTCAATTTAGGCACAGCAATATCATTTTCAGATGGCAAAGAGCTTGAACCGATTCGATAATTATAACTTTCACAGGCAATTGACTTTATCGATTTTGAATCAAATAAAAGATCAACTTTGGCATTGTAACCTTCGGCTGTATCTCTTAAATAATATTTAGTACCCGATTTTATTTGCCGATTATTAATATCAAGTCGATTGACGGCCAAGTAACATTCGGTGACAAAAGAACCAACGTGCGAACTGCCTAGTAAAACAGAAGTTTGATTAGCAGGAATTACAATATCTTTCGTGAAAGTAAAAACGGATCCAGCCGGCAAGTTTACCAAACTATCAGAAAAGACAAAGAGTTAAAAAGGCTAAATAAAATCTTTTCATAATAATCAGAAATTTTAAGATATGAATATAGACTTTTACTTCCCGTGCAATTTAATTTTCTTCGTGCTTTTCCCTTTAATTTTCTCTCTGAAAGGGTTTAACCCAGATTTTCAATTGTATTCACTTTTTCTAAGAATTTGGGGCCTTGCAGCCTGCAAAGGTTTTTGTTCTTCAACGGTAAAAATATTAAAACTTGTATGATTAGCAGAATTGGTTGGTGGAAGCGGTGTTAAATAAATATTTTCGTGAGGTATCTTTTTTTTGTCACCTAAAAAGTCTCCCAAACTTCTAGCAAGCTTTCCTATATTGGCGGGGTCTTTAAATTGCCCTGGGTATAGCCTTATACTGCCCATCTCTATTTTAGTTTGCGGTAATTGTTGATTTCCCATTTGCATATTTATATTTCCTTAACAAAATATTTATTTTCTCTTAATAATTCAAATATTTGCAAGAGAATAACAGATATTTCACAAATTAAATCTTGTTATCTATTCCCGGAGGTTAAACAAAGGGTTTTGAAAATTACAAACTTAAAATAAGCGAAAACAAAGCTTCTGATCACGCAAAAATTGGTCTTTGTAAATCTTTATTTGTGAAGTCCGTGTTATCTGTGTCCATCTGCGAGCCAGATAAAAAATTTAAAACAAAGTTTTTACACTTGCAAAATCTAGTCTATAATTTTAACTAAATATAATACACTTTACGTTTTATCAAATAAATATATGCGAGTTTCTTCCGCTACAAAGCCTATGTTAAAAGCTTTTTCTAAACTAGCTAGCAGTCCTCAAGTTAAATCAGCTCATTCATCAATTTTTAAATCTGATCCAATTTCTATAAGTATGATGGCAGAAAAGCTCGCCCATTTAAAGCATTTAGCCCAAGGCAAAACTATTATTGATTGTAATTCTGCTGAGCATAATGAATTAAAGATATCTTATAAAACAGCTTTGAAGGTTTTAACTGAAGAACAAAAACTTACGCTAGCAAATAGCGGATTACAAAATATGTCGTGGAATTCTTTTAGAGGAAACACATTATCAGAATTTAAAGATGATGTTCAGAAAGTTATAAATGATATATTTGAAAAATCTTAGCGAGTCTCATTTACTACATATTTGACTTATTATTAGCACTTTTAAAAACTAAAATTGATAGCTCTACAGAACTCTTTTATTAATAAACCTATTGGCAGATGTTCTTCTGCAAAAAAGCACGATTATGATTCTGTCGAAACTCTAATTATTAGCTTATATAAACTTCTTTCTAATCATCAATGCACTACAGTAGGCCATAGTCACGATGAGATGTACAAATTTATTCAAAGATTCTGTGATGTATTAGGAGAAAACAATATTTATATATCAAATGAAGATAGACTTTCTTATAATAAAGATTGTCAGAAGGTTTATAATTTTATCGATAATCTTTTAAAAAAAAATAAAACTCAACAAGAGTTAATAAGTTTACTTGATTCACCGAAAGCACAAAATGATATATTTCTCAGAACTTTAAAAGAAGCAAAAGATATTGTTAATCCGCCTCCCGTTAAACTCAACACAGGATTATCTGCACCGCTACAAAATCAAGGATTGAATAATTCTTCCCAAAAGCTAGAGGAGAGGATGGGAGAAAATAAACCGCTCGCCGAAAATAAACTTAAAAAATTACTTTTACCGGTAACTGGAGCAGCAAGTATTATTGGCACTTTAATATTTTTAATTTGGAATAAATTATTTGATAAACAGCCCACTTCTTTGAGTTCAACAAATGATTTGAAAGATACAAATCCACCCATAAACTTAAAACAAATATTACAAAATTTACCCCAAAATTAAATTATTAACTTTAGTTTGTTTAGATGCTTCGCATTTTCATCGATTTAAGGATTGTAAAATATTTATTAAATTAGTAATCTTAATTATTAAGAGAGATATTTTTGGGAACTTAGGGAAATAGAAAATTTTTAGGATACAAATTAACTTAACTGTTTGATCTAAAGGGGGATTGAATATGAGTTCTTTGTTTATCTTAAGACAATATTTATATTTGGCTAATACTCCACTTAAGTTTTTAAGTTTTGTAAAATCCGTATTTCCTAATTTACGATTTTCCTTAGATGACTTCAATGGAGCTGAATCTAAGCTTTTGCCAGTAATTTTATTATTTTTGGCTTTAATTTAAATTGCAAAAAAGTTTTTATCAGATTATACTTTGTAAATTAGCCGGTGTGGCGGAATGGTAGACGCGATTGACTCAAAATCAATTAAGACTTGTGCTTGTGGGGGTTCGAGTCCCTTCACCGGTAAATTTTACTTTGCATAAATTTTTATATTTGATAAACTCAGTCTTTAGGCACTAATCTAAGGATATTAAAAAATATGAATACTACTACTTGCTTAACAAATATAGCAAATGAAAAAGGTGAATTTGTTTTACCTAAATTACAATATGCTTTTGATGCACTTGAGCCTTATATTGATGCTCAAACCATTGAATTACATTATGCAAAGCATCATCAAACTTATATTACCAATTTAAATAATGCCCTTAAAAGCCATGAAAATTTAATTAAATTGCCAGTTGAAGAGTTACTAACCGATTTAAATAAAATTCCAGCTGATATCGCTAATATAGTCAGAAATCATGGTGGCGGACACGCAAATCATTGTTTATATTGGTCAGTCATGTCTCCTAATGGCCAAAATGGTAATATTTCCAAAGACTTACAAGCCGGTTTGGATAAGTTTTTTGGCGGATTAGACAGCTTTAAAGAGCAATTAGCAAAGTCTACAATTGCAGTTTTTGGTAGTGGTTGGGGCTGGCTAAGTGTTAATAATAAAGGTGAATTAATTATTGAAACTACTCCTAATCAAGATAGTCCAATTTCAAAGGGTAATATTCCAATTTTAGGTATTGATGTTTGGGAACATGCTTATTATTTAAAATATCAAAATCGCCGAGCTGAATATGTCCAAAATATTTTTAGTATTACAAATTGGGAAATAATTAGTTTAAGATATGAACAAGCTCTCAAAAAGCTGAAAGGTTAATTCTTTTGAACTGAAGCAGAGAAGAAAAAAGCAAAATAAATTCTCTGCTTATTAAATAAACTTAATCATCTAGCTTGTGCATTTAGGGTTTTAAATGGAATAATTTACACACTTATTACTTGCTGAGTGTTAATGAAAAATCTAAATTTAATGATAAAGTTCTTGTCGATTGGATTTGTGGTTTTATCTTTTTGTATATGTATTTTAATGCAAGTTTCCTCGCTGACTAAATATTTAACTTTGGGTGCAGCTTTATTTTGCATAGGTTTATATGGAGTTTTGAGCAGTAATAGTATTTTAAAAACTTTAATTAGCCTCGAAATTTTGTTCAATGCGGCCAATTTGAATTTAATTGCTTTTTCTCGCTTCACAGATTTGGCTTTTGTGCGTGGGCAGGTTTTTTCTTTATTTGTAATGGCCATTGCAGCCGCTGAAATAGCAATTGGTTTAGCTTTAATTATAAATATTTACAATTTAAAGAAAATCTCGCAAGTTTCTGAGCTTAATCAATTAAAGGAGTAAATTATAAATTTCATGCGTAAAGATTCAAAAATAGTTGTCATTGCCGGTGGCATTTCCCCCGAAAGAGAAATTTCTTTGAGGTCAGGCAGAGCCTGTTTTGCGGCTTTAAATCGTCAGGGTTATAATGTTTCTTTGTTAGATATTCAATCTTTAGAACAATTAATAGAGCTAAAAGCCGCTGGTTCAATTGAATATGCTTTTTTATGTACACATGGCAATTTTGGAGAAGATGGCAAATTACAATCGGTTTTAGAGTGGCTGAAAATACCTTATACAGGCTCGAAAGTATTAGCGAGTGCCATTTGCATGAATAAGTTTTTTACCAAGCAAGTTTTAAAAGCTAATAATATTGAAACTGCACGAGGTAGCCTTTTAAGCGATATTAATAAAGAAAGTTTGAAATTTCCTTTGATGTTAAAAGCTTTAGAATCCGGTTCTAGCATTGGAGTAAGTAAAATTAATGCTTTAGAAGATTTGGAAGATCAAATATTAAAAATGCCTGAAAGCCTCAATGACTGGATGATTGAAGATTTTGTGGAAGGCCGAGAAATGACAATTAGTTTATTAAAAGTAAAAAATGAATTGAAAATTTTGCCAGTTTTAGAAATTAAAAGTAAAAATGAATTTTATGATTTGGAGGCTAAATATACCAAAGGTTTAACGGAATTTATTTTGCCAGCTCCTCTTGAAAAAGATACTTTGAAAAAAGTTGAATCGATTGCAATTCGTTGTTTCAGAGCTTTAAATTGTCATGGATATGCACGAGTCGATATGATTATTAGCAAAGCTGATACGAATAAAATTATGGTTTTGGAGCTTAATACTTTGCCTGGCATGACTGATACCAGTGATTTACCAGCTCAGGCGAAAGAAGCGGGCATTGAATTTGATGAATTGGCGGAATTAATGCTTCAAACCGCTAATTAAATTACTACAAAATGAAAATTCAAAATATTTATGCTTTAAGTTTTTTATTTTTGTTTCTTTCAGCTCTCAGCTTAAAAGCAGCCGAACAAGAAATATCAATACCGAAAGATAATTTAATATTGCGAGGGGGCTTAGAGTGGAGAATTTGCCCGAAAGATAAACCGATTAAAGGTAATATCAACAATTTAAAAAATACTAAAATTTATCATTTACCAGACGCTTCAGCCTATAAAAGAACAAATCCAGAAAATTGCTTTAAAACTGAAATGGAAGCCATCGAAGCGGGATTTAGAAAAAGTTTACATTAAAATATAAAAATAAAACTTCGTAAAATAATAAAAAAATCTTAGCCATAAGACTGATTGATGAATTAAAATCATTCATGAAGAAATTTTATAATTATTTAAATCATGTCATCAAATCGCAAAGATATAAAAAGCCGAATTAAAACTGTTCAGAATACGCAAAAAGTTACCAAGTCAATGAAGCTGATTGCAATTATTAAATTAAAGCAATTGCAAAATTTATTAAACTCTTCAAAAGAATATGCCAAGCAAGTTAAAAATTTAATTAAAAAGTCATTTCAACAAATTCAGCAAGATTCTTTAGACCAAAACCAATTAACAAATTTGGTTAAAAATAATATTAGTACCGAAAAAGCTTATAAACTTTTTATTGTAGTTTCTTCAGATCGTGGATTGTGTGGACCTTTTAATTCTCATTTATTTAAATCATTAATCAATGAAACTTCGGCTGGTAATAGCAGCAAAGTTAAATTTATAGTTTTAGGCAATAAAGCCATTAATTTCATTCAAAAAACTTATGGAGACTCAAGTATTGAAGAAAGATATGGAAATTTATCTTTAATTCCCGAAAAAGAATTAGTAAGCGAAATTACCGATATTATAAAAACTAAATTCTTAAGCGGAGAAATTCTTTCAGCTCAAATTTATTTTAATAGTTTTGTTTCAATGGTTAAGTCAGAAATTAAAGATCATTTTCTTTTGCCTTTTGGTCAAGTAATTGAAGAATTAGAAAATAATAAAAATGTCGTTTCAAATGCTAATAAAACAATTAATAATTCTTCGAATGAGTCTCCCACAGATATAAAATTTGAGCCTGATTTAGCTAAAACTCTCGAAATACTTTTGCCCATATATATTGAAAATACTATTTACCAAGCTTTAATTGCTAGCCGTACCGGCGAATTAGCTAATCGAGTAACTGCTATGACTGCCGCTTCCGATAATGCTAATTCTTTGATTTCACAATTAACTCTTACTTATAATAAAGCTCGTCAGGCTTCTATTACACAAGAAATTTCTGAAATTGTCGCTGCTGCTGAGTCTTTAGCTTAAAATTAATTATAAAAACATTTTAGCTTTTAGGAATTTAAATAAATAAAATCGGAGAAGGAGGGATTTGAACCCCCGTGGCTCTTGCGAACCCATTCGCTTTCGAGGCGACGCCATTCAGCCACTCTGGCACTTCTCCAAACTATTATTATTTAATTTAATAAAACATTTTAAATTTTAGCTAACAAGGTTTAATTACACTAATTTTTTATTTACCAATACAAAAATTTGCAAAAATTGATTGCATGGCTGTATCACTCGAATAAGTCTGAGAGCCATTAATTTCTTGCAAAACTTGAATTATCTCTTGCGTTAAAGTTGAGATTATCTCGGTTGGTAAATTTAAATTAATTGTTTTTAAAATATTCTCGGCTTTTTGCAAACATAAACTCTGCCGCTGATTAATTGCTATTTCAAAGTCTCCCTCAATTGAGCTGGACGGAAGTTGAAATAATTTAATAATTGTCTTTTCCAAATCTAAAAATCCTGTTTGAGCCTGGGCGGAAATTAATATTAAATGTGGCATATTTTCTAATTCAGTTTTTAAAACCTCCTGCTGAGCATTATTTAATAAATCTATTTTATTGCCTATCAAAATAATTGGCGTTTCCTTTAGTTTTTCAGCTTGAATTTGTGCAAATAAATTTTGATCTTCCATTGTCCAGCCTTCACCGCTATCAAAAACAAAGAAAATTAATTCGGCTTCTTTCATTAAGCTTTTGGCTTTTTCAATGCCTTTTTTTTCCAAGTCATCTTTAATAAATTTTTCATTACGCAGGCCTGCCGTATCAATTAAGTTAAGTGGAATATCAGCTATACTCAAAGATTCACTAATAAAGTCGCGGGTTGTGCCAGCAGTTGAGCTAACAATGGCTCGATCTTCTTGCAATAAAGCGTTTAATAAGCTTGATTTGCCCACATTCGGACGACCCAAAATTAAAGTTTTCAAACCTTGTCGATAAATATTAATTTGCTTGGCTTTTTTGATTAGGCCTTGTAATTCAATTTTAATTTCTTCAAGTAAGTTTTCAATAAGTGTCAAATCTATTTCCAAAAATTCAGTTTCCATCGGAAAGTCAAGCGGCCCATGAATTAAACCCATAATATCAAATAATTTTTGAATAAGTAAATTGATTTTTTGGCTTAAGTTTCCGTTTAATTGACTTGAAGCGGCTTTTAATAATTTTTCACTACGAGCCTGAATTAAATCCATAATAGCTTCCGCTTGAATCAAATCTAGTTTTCGATTTAAAAAAGCTCTCTGGGTGAATTCTCCCGGCAAAGCTAATCTGGCACCGTAAAATAAAGCGGTTTTAATCAATTTATCACAAATTAAATTATTTCCATGGCAATGAAATTCAATAATATCTTCTCCAGTAAAGCTATTTGGTGTTTTGAAAATTAAAATTAAAGCTTGTTCAAACTGCTTTCCATTTTCATCGTACAAATAAGCTAAAACCCGATTATTAGATAAATTTGACCAATTAGTTTGGCAGCAAATTTTTTGAGCAATTTCAGTCGCTTTAATCCCCGACATTCTAACAATCGCAATAGCACTCGGCATTTTAGCAGTTGCTTGGGCAATTATTGTTTCAGACATTATAAGGTTTAATTTAGTTAGGCTACTATTTTAGCCAAATTACTCAAAACTAAATCAAATACACGGTTTTTAAAATTATGAACAGAAATTTTTACTTATAAATAATGTTTAAAGTATTAATAGAAGAAGTTAAAGACTCACAATCTCTTTTTTCATGATTTCCCAAACTCCAAGAATATAAACAAGAATTAGAATCTGGCTTTGATTCATGAGGTTTAAGGCCAAGTGTCATACCAAGCGAATAAATAATTAAGTTTTGGGTAATTTTATAATTCCGAAAATCTTTATTGAAATTAAAAGCAAAATATTTAACTGGAAAAATTATTTTCGTATGATAAATACTCTGTTTTTTTAAATTATTTACTTTTCCGGCCGGAATTATAATATCTGGGTTTATAGTAGCTATGTCAGCTTCTTCACTCAAAGAAATATAAATATCGGCTCGTTTTTCATTAAATACTTCGTTAAAAGAAAAAATTTGACTTTTCCTTTGCCATAAATCAAAAGCTCTTTTAAATCTTCTTTTTACCTCGGTATTTTTAATGGTGGCTGAATCAAAATAATAATTCAAATTCGATTTATGCCATTTGCTAACAGACCCATCACTAATTACTTCTGCATAAAAATTATTTCTTTTTTGGCTTAAATTTTTCTTTTGATAATTGCTTGAAAAATCTCTAATACTCTGCTGATCGGTTCTAAATTCTAAAGTCTTTTTCCAAACTTGTTCATCATTATAATTATTTGTCGGATTTTGTTTTTGTGAATTTTTCCAAACGAATTCTTTATCAAACATAAATTCAGGTTTGTACTTATCTTGCAGAGAGGCCAAAGGCAAAGTATTAATAAAGTAAGGGTAACTTGTACTCTCTAATAAAAACCATTCTTTATTTTTAGAATCTTGCAAAATAACCCAAGCATGCCCCATTCCATCGGTTTCTCCTAAAACTACCCTGGCTGTATAACCCAAAGAAATTAACCAGTCTGTTAATAAAATAGATGAATCTTCGCAATCTCCAATTTTTCGGTTAAAAGTTTCACCGCTGCTAAACCAAAGATCTCTCGCTAGGGTGCTTTCATTATCTCTTTTATAAGTAATTCTTTTTGTAAGTATTTTCCACAAGATTAAAGGTTCAGTATTTAGTAAATTAGGGCTAAAGCCAGTCAGAAAAGAATTTACAGCATGATATTTATTATCGCTTCCATAGGCTGCTATCAAAGACATTTTTTCATCTTTACTAATTAGAAGTTTTAATCCCGTATTATTTTTATTTATTATTTCTTCAAAGCCAGTTTCTAAATCGTTTTGGCTTATGACAGTTCCAGTTTGTAAATTAATAATATTTCCTGTTCTTGGCACCGAAAAAGCAGGCAAAGGATTTAAGCTGTCAATTGAACTGTAAAGAGATTTATTATTTTCAGGTTCTGAATTTAGATTTGAAAGATTACAAC
>JAAFJH010000054.1 GCA_013298875.1 Synechococcales cyanobacterium bin2.concoct.b11b12b14.033 | reverse complement strand
ATAAAAATTTAAGTCAAATATTCAATTTTAATAGTTTTTTCTACTTCTGGAGTTTCTAAGAATTCTCTCAGCTTATTATAACTATTTATACGCATCGCTGTAATTTCTTCAACGACCATTTCATCTGTAACATGATTTCGTCCTTTACTCTGATAATATTTAGGATAATTATCAAAATCTTCAAGATGATTACGATAATGTTCATTAAGCTTGGCAATTTTTTCATTCATTTTATGTTGCTGAATTTTTAGATTGGTTGGAGTAAATAAAGAATTTCCACTAATAATTCCTTGAAGTAAAAAGAGATTATATTCATTCATTTCAGAAGCCATAATTCCCCGAAAAGTGTTTTGCCTATGTAGATTCTCACTTAATCGATTTAACTCTTCCTCTAAACCATTTTCTCGAAATTTTGTTAAGATTTCTGCTTGTAATTCTGCTTCAGTTTTGGGTATATTTTTTTCTTTAAAAAGGTGATTAGCAACTTCTTTAAATTTGTTTTGGGTTTCTAAAGGTAAAACTTTTAGATTGTCTAAAACCAGATTGGTTGAAGCATGAATCTCCCAATATTCTGGTTTTGTTTTCAAAAGAGTGCTAACCCATTCAAAAGGTTTTTTCAAAAAAACGTTAAAAGGTTCATAAGGTAAATTGGCTGCCAAGAAACGGTAAGCGTCACTATTTGAATTTGTCCTATTCCCATTAAAGTAGTGATACAAGAAATCGTGATAGAGCGTTCGCGTTGGGAGCATAAAATCTTCAAGTAATTCTTCATTTTTCTCTATTTGTTGCTCTATTCCAGCTTTTTCATTAGAAGATAACTTTGGATTCGTTAATTGTAATTTTAAGGAGGTTATTTGGTCTTTTAAGTTATAGAATTTTTTCCACTCTTTAAACTCTCCTACTGTTAAACCCCCACCGACACTTTGTAATAAAGACTTCACCCCATTCAAAATCTCACGAATTTCTTCTTTTCTGAATTTTTTAATCCGTCTATGTCTTCCATCTCTGTCTTAATTGCTCCAGACATTGCTGAATGCGGAACTATTAATGTTTTTTGATAAGTTGTTGCAGCATCCGCTTTTTCGCTTACACCAGTGGATTTAACCGTACGGTAAGCTAGTTTTAAATCTTTTGCTGCCTTATTTCCGGCTCCAACTCTATTAATAAACATAAATACTTGAATTTCTAGCTGAGATTTTATTTAACTTAACCTAAACTTAACATAATAAAATACAAAGCGTCAAGACTTAAAATTATCTGAATCACAGATTGACGCAAATGAAACGGATTTCACAGATATTTTTATTTATGATTTTTCGCTAAAAATTCAAGTCTCTTTCAACTTTGAAAGACAAGATTTATAGTATTTGTGTCATCTTTTAAATCTGCGTCAATTTGTGATTCAGACAGAAAAAATTAATTTGGCTTTTAATAATTCAATTGCAGATTATTAATTTGATTCATTGATTCAAGAAGAGATAAAGCTGGCATTTTTAAACTTGGAAAAAATCTTTTAAGTAAATAATTAGCCACTTGCGGATTCTTAGCCAAAAAACCATGAAAATAGGTGCCTAAAATTAAACCTTTATCTAATTCAGTTAAAATTCCTTCGGTTTTATCTTGTCCATTATTTCCACCGCCTTGCACAATTTTGCCCAAAGGTTTTAATTCGGGCGGTAAAAAAGTCCTTCCGCCATGATTTTCATATCCAATTAATTTACCAAAAAGAGGGCTTTCAGCGATTGCATTTCCAATTATTCTCTTTTCATGAGGTTTTGCATTAATTGTTTGCATATTTAAAAAATTCAAACCTTCAATTTCTTTTCCATCAGCGGTTTGATAACTTTTGCCTAATAATTGAAATCCACCACAAATGCCTAAAAAAGTACTTCCATTCCCGATTAAGTCAGATAATTCATTTTTTCTTTTTAATAAATCACTTTTGATAATTTCTTGATCATTGTCTTGTCCACCGCCTAAAAGTATTATTTGGGCTTTTGGATCAATTTTTTCACCGATCGAACAATTTTGCACAACTACTTCGATTCCAGCTAATTTTGCTTTATAAGCTAATACCGTAATATTCCCACGGTCTCCGTACAAAGACATATGCTGCGGATAAAGATGAGTTATATAAATTGTATTTTGATTACTATTTTGCACAATCTTCATTTAATAATACCTGAATCGCAGATTAGCATAGATGACACGGATTTCACAGGCAATTTAGCTTAATTTGTATTCAAAACTTTTATTTTGTACTATTAGTTTACATTTATATTTAGTTCTCATTTTTGATCGCCAATTTTGAATTGTAGAATTTGTTTTGGGGTTTACAGCGACTGGAATAATAAAAGCAAAAAACGGTTTTTCATTTGGGTAATTTTTGCTTAATTTTTTGATAGTCTCTTCGATTTGTTCACAAGCATCAAGCACTTTTTTACCTTTCAGTTCAATAAAATATTCAGTACCACTTTCATCAATAATCAAATAATCACAGAATTTACCTTTTTTGGTCGGACATATTTCATTAGTTTTATAATCGCAGTGTTTTTCTTTTCTCTCTTTACAAAAGTCTAATTTTATTTTAGTAATTTCTTTTTTATTTGCATTGTTAAATCGCATTTCTGATGATGAAGCTTTACTATTATCGTCGTTTAAAACAATTATTTTATTATTAGTAATTTTTTTGCAATTCATAAATTACTCCACATCTAATAAATCACTAAATTCACTACCAATATCTTCCGAAACAGAATCAAGATATTCCGCATAAATTAATTGCGTCTCGGGGTCTATAATTAAATCAGCTCTTCCATCTCTAAAAGCGTAAGCCGAAAGACAATTTGGATTGAGATGTAATTCTTTGGGGATAATTTGATTGATTTTTTTCTTATTTTTTGTACTAGCTGACTTATATAAAATACTTGCTTGTACTAAATTATTAAATGAACTTAGTATATAAGGACTATGCGTTGTAATAGTAAATTGTAAATTATCCTCACCGTTTCGGTTAAAAACTAAGCTAATTAATTCGGTAATTTTCTTTTGTGCCGCTGGAAATAAATGTGCTTCTGGTTCTTCAATAAATACTGATGAATTACGCTTACCTTTAGCAAAGTGTTTTAAAATTAATAATAAAGGTAAAGTTTCTTGCTGTCCAGACGAAGCAAAAGCTAAATTAATTTTTCTATTATCATTGTGAATTAAATAATCCTTTTTATTCTCATAATAATATTTACTACCTAATATTTCTTCTATAATATTATCTATAAAACTATCTTTTATTTTTTCACTTTGATTTTTCTCTTTTATTCTTTGATAAAATGAACCAAATTCAACTAAAAAAGAGTCTATATTTGTATCTTTATTTCTTCCAAGAATTGCAAAAATATTACTCTCTAAAATTGAAAATAATGCTCTACCAGCTGGTATAAAAAGAGGTTCAATAAAAATACTACCTAATATCTGTTCCGAAAATGAAAAATATTTATCATAAAAACGACTTAAGTTAATTTCTACAAAATCTGAGCTAATTTTCTTTGCATCTTCATAAAGTTCTTTTGTTTTAGTGAATAAACTTTGTATAAGTTCTGAATATTTAATTATAAGTTTTGATCTTTTGTTTTCTATTTTTATATATGCACTTTCATTAAAATAATAAGTAATTTCAAATGGTTTTTCTGACCAAGTATCAGAAGGAAAATAATCTTCAAATATGTCAAGAAAATCCTGATCTCTTTCTTTTTTTTGTTTTAATTTACCAAGTTGTAAATCAAATACCTCATGATTAATATCATCAATAATACTTTTAAAAAAATAAATTAACTTGGCAGTTACAGACTTTCCGGAAGCTTGTTTACCAATAAATACATTTACTTTATTTAATATAATTTCAGCGTCTTTTAAGCCACCAAAATTTTTAATAATAATCTTTTCCATAATAAAAACAAATTAACATAAAAGTTATATGTTTCGAGTAATTTATAAATTTTCCAAAATCTAAAAACTTTTTATATATATTTTCTGTAATAAATAGAGCCTTTCTTAAAGCGAGAAATAAAGCTCAAGTATTTATATTATTCTTTAAATCTGCGTCCATCTGTGATTCAGACAAAAAATAAAACTGGTTAGTTTATTACTTGTTTTTTGATGGATTTAGCATCATAACCGAATTAGCCGGTAAATAAATCACATTTTGACTTGTAGCAAGTGTTTTTGCGATTTCCTTTTGGGCTTCAATTTTGCGTAATTCAATAAAGTTTTCGCTGGCTGAACTTGCTTCATTAATAATTCTAGCTGATTCTGCTTCTCCTTTAGCCCTAACCATGGCAGCTTCTGCTTGCTTGCGACTTGCTTCTAACTGTTGCTCAGCTACTTGTTTTTGCTCAATGGCATCAGCATAAGCTTTTGAAAATTCAACATCAGCAAAAGCCACGTCTCTGACTCGAATTCCATACTTTAAAGCTCGGTTAACTATGTCTTCTTTTATAAAGCTTGATACTTCTTCTCTTTTGGTAATTACTTGCTCGGCTGTATATTTGGCAATGACCGCTTTTAAAACTTCTTTGCTAATTGAAGGAAAAACAATATCTGCATAATTCTGTCCTAATTCTCGGTGGATAACCGTTAAAGCTTTTTCAACCGGAGCATAAATAAAACGTAATTTTACATGTACATTTTGTAAGTCTTTGCTGGAAGCAGTTGTTTCAATATCATAACCAGTATCACGAATATTATAAAATAAAGTTTTGTCAAATAAAGGATTTTTAAAATGAAAACCCTCTTTTTCAACTTTATCTGACAGACCCGTAAAACTATTAAAAATTATTACCCGCTCGCCAGCATTGACAATGTAAAAACTTGGGGTTATCAAGTAAAAAATAATAAATAAAAATAATATAATTCCAATTAAGTTATAAATGCTTTTATGGTTTCTAAAGTATTCCAGCATAATACTTAACCTTCCTTGTGAGCAAAAACCAAATTAGCTTCTTTTTCCAAAGTTTTCAAATTCTGCACTGAATTCGATTCTAAATAAACTCTCAAAAGTGGTTCCGTGCCGCTTGGACGAACTAAAACCCAATCTCCATTTTCTAAAACCAATTTTACGCCATCTTTCAAAATTACATTTATTACTTTAAATCCCGCAAACTCATTAGGCGGAGAGCTTTGTAAATTTTGCATGATTTTTTCTTTAATTTCATTGGTCAAATGCAGGTCTAGTCTTTTGTTTTGGGGTTCAAACTCCGCAAATTTAATTGTTTCCTGCCACAGCTGAGCCAAACTTTTCTTAGTTTTAACTATTGCCTCACAGACTAATGAACAAGCTAAAATACCATCTTTTTCGGGTATATGTCCTAAAATGCTTAAGCCTCCAGACTCTTCTCCGCCAATAATAACTTTTTCTTTAAGCATTATTTCTGCAATATATTTAAAACCGACCGCCGTTTCAACAATATTTACACCTAATTTTTCGGCCAAACGATCAAGTAAATGAGTGGTCGCGACCGTCCTAACAATTGAACCTTTAAAACCTTTTTCTTCAATCAAATATTTACTTAAAATCGCTAATATCTGATTGGGTGAATAAATTAAACCCTCAGAGTCAATAATGGCAAAACGGTCAGCGTCTCCATCATTTGACAAGCCAATATCTAATTTTTGCGTTTTAATATTTTTAATTAATTCTTGCAAAGTTCTTTCGGTTGGCTCTGGCAGCATTCCTCGGAAAAGTGGATCTCTGTCTTGGCCTAAAATAACTTGGCAATTTAATATTTCATTCAAATAACCGCGTCCAGCTCCGTTTAATGAGTCAATTCCTATTTTCAAACCCGAATTTTTAATCGCTGCAAAATCAATTAATTCTTTCAAAGTTTTTAAATAATCTTCTTTCGGAGAAAATATTTGATGCTTCTCATTCTTGTATTCATGATGAAAGTCAAAGCTTGGAAAAGAACAATTTTTTTGACCTAATTCATCCACAAAGGTTTTAATTTCTTTGGTAATTGTTTCATTGGCTGGTCCAGCATAATCTGGAATATATTTCAGACCACAGTATTCAGGCGGATTATGGCTGGCGGTAAACTGAAAAGCCCCAGCTGAATTTAATTGTTTAGCGGCAAAAGCAATCACTGGGGTAGGACAATCACGGTCGGTAATTAAAGTAGAAAATCCTAGCGAATTCAAAATTTGAGCAGAATACTGGGCAAACTTGTCGGCCAGAAAACGGGGATCATAACTTAATAAAATTGGTTTATCTTTGCCATAAGTTTTTTCAATATATTTGGCAATGGCAGCAGTTACTAAAGCCACATTTTCAAAAGTAAAGTCTTCAGCAATAATAGCTCTCCAACCGTCTGTACCAAATTTAATTTTTTTCCAAGACATTGATATGTGTTCTCTTCCTAATAAAAGTTCAATATTTTCTTATTCCCTTATCATAAAATGCTTTTACTAAAAATTCTCAAATTAATTCAAGTCTTGCGTGAGGCTTTTTAAATTTTCCTGAAATAAAGATTCAAGTTTTTGATTAATCTCAATACCCGAAA
This sequence comes from Synechococcales cyanobacterium bin2.concoct.b11b12b14.033, assembly GCA_013298875.1. GTDB lineage: Bacteria > Cyanobacteriota > Vampirovibrionia > Caenarcaniphilales > Caenarcanaceae > JAAFJH01. The sequence continues at coordinate 6,937 of JAAFJH010000054.1, read as the reverse complement.
ATCCTTGTTCCATAAGTTCAACCGGTTTTATTTTCGGTAAAGCTTTTTCTAATAATTCAAATTTATTCTGCCAAGCTGGCCTTAGACTAAAAAGTAAATTTATAAAGTCTAAATCTAAATTATTAATTTCTTTAATTAGCTTAATTGAAGGCGTATTTAATGAATTTTGCTGAATAATATTTTGCATAAAACTAATTTGCTTTTGTATTTTTTTTTCAAACCCTAATATTTCCAATAAATTTAATAAATGTTCATTATTCCAAAGCAAATAAGCTAAGCGAGCTTGCCAAAACTTTAAAGGTAAATAAGCGGGGTTTAAATTAATAATTAAATTTTCTCGGCTCAATAAAGTCCAAACTCCCAACTCACTCATTAATTGAGCTGCTTGCAAATAATTATTTAATTCTAAAAGTCTTTTTATTTCAATGCCAATTCTAATTCCACGTATTTTTTCGGCCAAACCTTGTATTTCCGGCTTATTTAAGGCCTCGGTAATTAGTTGTAAATCGGTTTCGCCAATTTTATAATTAAAACGTGTAGCAAATCTAATCGCTCTCAGAATGCGAGTTGGGTCTTCAAAATAACTTAGATTATGCAAAACTTTAAGACATTTATTCTTTAAATCAGCTTGTCCGTCAAAAATATCAATAATTTCAAACTCTTTATTAGACTTCAATTCAAGGGCAATCGCATTAATAGTAAAATCCCGCCTGGCCAAATCAATATTTATACTTTGCGGATATTGAGCAATTGGCAAGGCTCCTGGGAATTTATAAATTTCGGTACGAGTAGTGGCTAAATCAAGCTGAATATTTTGATAAGAATTAAGTTCTATTTTAACGGTACCAAAAGGCTCATGAATTGAAATAATTTGAGCATAATTACAAGCTTGCAAAAACTCAGCTAAAGCCAAAGCACTTTTTTCACATAATAAATCATAATCAATAATTTCGTGCCCAATTAAAAAATCCCGCACTGCTCCACCAACTAAATATATTTTTTGCTTGGCTTTTTCGTCAGCTTTTTCTTCGACTAAATTAATTATTTCCCAAATGAAATCCGCTAACATTTATTCAGTTTAAGCTCGACAAATGCATTTTAATCGATAAAGAGTAATTCACTAACTTAATACTTATTATAGTCAAAAATATTCTTTTGCAAAAGATTCAAATTTATTAATAGTTAAAAGCCTTATTGGATCGAGAGTATATTGAATATGCTGAAAATAATCAATTAATTTATCTTTGGGCAAATTCAAATTATTTCGGCTCTGAATGATTTTTTCTAAATTACTTTTAATTAAATTATTCTCTAAATTTCCGAGTAATAAATTTTGATTATCTGTGGTTAATTCATAACCTTTCTGAGTTACAAAAACAGCAAAAACAAAAGGCAAATTTGTCCATTCAAACCACTCATAAGCTAAATCATAAATAAAGTATTTTTCTTTGTATAATTCATAAGCTTTCAAAGCCTGATCTCCAATTAATAAAATTTGCTCAAACTCTTTTTGTTCATCCAAATCCGTAATTTGCCAAATTGGTTTTATTTTATATTTATACTCACATAATATTTGCAAAAGCCTTGAGCTGGTCTGCGATTGATTAGTTAATTGAATAATTTGTTCATTTAAGCTTTGAATTGGTTTTTTGCTGAATAATAAAACTGACTTTATAAAACCACCATCAGACGAGCTTATACAAAAGTTAGAACTTAAATTCAATTTATCTTTATTTTGTAAATATTGTAATAAGCTCATTTGCCCAGCCTTCAGTTCATTATTCAAAACTTTTTGTCCAATTCTTAACGGACTATCAATTTCAAAACTTAAGTCTTTATTTGCAGTCAAACTTTCATAAATTGGGCGACTATTTAGATAATTAAAAAAACCGATAGACATTTTTATTAATAATTAAACTTTATCAAAATAATTGAGGTGCATTAATTCTCGAATTTGTTTTAAATTTTCTTTGGCTTTTTGTCGAGCTTTTTGCCGGCCAGCTTGTAAAATTTCAATAATTTGGGTATCCGAAAAACTTTGCCTTTTAGCTCTAATTGCGGCAAATTTTGTATTAATTAAGTCAGCTAATTGTTTTTTACAATCAATACAACCTCTTTGGGCAGTTTCACATTCAGCTTTAACAGTTTTACGTGTTTCTAAATCCGCAAAAATTTTATAATAAGGAAAAGGCACCATACATCTTTCAGTATCGCCAGGATCTGTACGTTTAATTCTTTGTGGGTCAGTAATCATTTTTCTGACCGAAGTAATAGTTTCTTCTTCAGTGGCAGAAATTTTTATATCATTATTAAAAGATTTGCCCATTTTGGTTCCGTCTATTCCCATAATTAAAGGAGTTTCGGTGAATAAAGGCTTTGGTTCTGCAAAAAATTCCTGCTTAAAAATATAATTAAAACGCCTAGCAATTTCACGGCTCATCTCTAAATGGGCAGTCTGATCTTTACCAACCGGCACCACAGAACCTTTAAAAATCAAAATATCAGAAGTTTGTAAAATTGGATAACCTAACATTCCATAAGTCAAATTACTTTCATCCTGATTAGAAGCTCTGACCAAATCTTTTAAAGTTGGATCTCTTTCCGCCCAGTTATTTGGTGTAATCATGCTTAAAAGCAAATGTAATTCAGCAATTTCTGGCACCTGAGATTGAATATAAATAGTAGATTCGTTGGGGTCTAAGCCACAAGCCAAAAAATCTCGGGTAATTTCGATAATACTTTCCTCAATTAAAGAGGTATCTTCGTATTTTGTGGTTAATGAATGCCAATCAGCCAGCATGAAATAGCAGTTGTATTTCTGACTTTTTTGTAAATCAACCCAATTTTGTAAAACACCCAAATAATGACCTAAATGTAATTTGCCTGTCGGTCTCATACCGGAAACTAAATTTATTTTTTGATTGTTCAAATTATTCATTGTAAATATAAATTTTAACGAATACGCCGATCAAAAGCAATAAAAACATAATTAATGTCAATTGATTTCAAAGCTTCAAAAAGTGAATTGTTTATTTTTATTAAATCTTGGGCTTAATTTCTGCATGATAAACAATAAAGATGTAGCCTTTTATTTATTTCGCTTAACCGAAAGGAATAGAGATTTAAACGCTGATCATTTGAACAAAAGTAATGCTCCGAATGCCAAAGAGCTTTGTACTGGTAAAGTCGATTTTGCCTCGGTAATTAGTGAAATTGATCACAATAAAAATTTGACTTATGAGCGGGGTAATTTTAAACCCGTTTTAGATCATAATACTTCCACCGTTCATGTCAGTAAATCTCCCCGAGAGGCTTCTGTTGATTTATCTCAATCTTATTTGGTCAATTTAGCCATGATGAGATTATTAAACCATAATATTAAACAAGAAAAAGCAGTTATTGATGGCTTTAGACCAGGTAAATAGTAGGAGAAGAACAAAATGGTTTTTACTAATTCAAAGGTAGGAGCTTTAAAAAGTGCATTGACCGCCGCCGAAGATTTACGCAAAGTAACTGCTATGAATATTGCTAATAGCGAAACTATTGGTTATAAAGCTTATCAGGCAGTTATTGCTCCAAATTGTGAATGCCAATGTTTTTCAGATATATTACCAGAAGTAGCTCAAAAACTAAAAGATGCAGGCTATTCAGCTATGCCTAGAGGTTATATGCACGTAGAAATGCAAAAAGATAATAAGCCGGGCAAAAAAGTAAATATTAATGGCAAAAATTATGAAGGCTCAAATGTTGATCCCAGCCAAGAAATTGGTAATTTAGTTGCCGCAGCGGCTTTAACCCGGAGTGCCTTAGCGGCTTTGCAATTAGAAAATCGTATGCAGCAAGAAATTTTGAATTTAGGACGTAATTAATAAGCTTTAAATTGGCTTTTTACGCTCTTTATAGCAAGCAATATAGGTTTTATAGTCTTGAGCCCTAATTTGCTCTTTACAAGGAATAAGTTTGGCATTAATAGCATAAATACCCGCCTCCAAAATGCTTTTAGCTCGGCACTTTTCCAGAGTATGTCCTTTAATTTGCCAAGCTAAGCAAGGATTTTTGCTATTTGGTTTTAATAAAGTATTTAATAAGGCTCTCGTTTCTTTTTTGCTGAGGTTTAAGCTGGCATAATACTGATTGGTTAAATCATCAACAGCTTCTTTAGATTCAGCATTTTGGCTTGGATGGATTGGTTTTTCGGCAATAATATTAGTTGTTTGATTAATTTGTCCTTTTAAATCAGCTTTATCTTTATTTTCAACAATATCAACTTTTTTAATATCTTCTAGTCTTTTAATATTTTCTGACTTTAATTCAGGTTTTGCTTTAGAAGTAATGGTTTTGATTTGCTCTGGATTTTTATCTTTTTTTTCGCTTTTATCTATTAATTTACTAGGCTCTTGAGGAGATAGTATTGGAGAATTATTAATATTTTTTAGGTTTTTTTGTAGCTTAGTTTTAATTGGTTGTATTTTATGAAATTGTTCAGTTTCTTGGCTTGGCAGTTGCACTTGATAATGGTTTTCTCGGTACCAATTAAACAAAATCAATCCGCATAAAAATAAATTTCCGACAATTAAGCTTATTAATAAATGTAAGTTCATAATGTCTTAGAACTAATAAAGCTCAGTTCTTGTTCCTAAATTTATTATTTTTAAGTTTAGTTTAGGTATAATTTAAGTAATTAACTTATTTCTTTAAGTTCCATGAGTGATAATCCAGTTTTTTCCGACAAATCTTTTAAAGTAAATCCGCAAGACTTGACTGAAAAGCCAATGACTTTAAACGGAACTATTATCAAGACTTTTGTTTTAACTTTAATAGTGTGTTTGGCTGGTGCTTATAGTTGGTCACAAGGAAAATTACATCCAAATCTGATCGGACTTTTTAGTATGGGTGGAGCGGGAGTTGGCTTTATACTAGCTTTAATTATTGCTTTCAAAAAAGAGTGGGCACCAGTTTTATCTTTTGCTTATAGCTTGGCAGAAGGTGTTTTCTTAGGTGCTATGTCTTTGATTTTTGAAATGAAATATCCAGGCATTGTCTCCCAGACAGTTTTATGTACTATTGGAGTAACTTTTTCTTGTTTGTTTTTATATCGTAGCGGTTTAATTAAAGTAGATGAAAAGTTTAAATCTGTTATTTTTATGGCTACCGCCGCAATTGGTTTGGTTTATTTAGCAACTTTTGCTTTAAGCTTTTTTAATATTCAAGTTCCTTATATTCACGATTCTGGCCTGATTGGAATTGGCTTTAGCGTTTTTACTACTATAATTGCTTCTTTGAATTTATTAGTGGATTTTGATTTTATAGACCAAGCGTCTGCTTCAGGCTCTTTCCCGAACTATATGGAATGGTATGGAGCTTTTGGCTTAATGGTAACTTTGGTTTGGGTATATATTGAAATATTAAGATTACTGTCCAAATTAAGAAAAAATTAAAACAGTCTAAATCGGGGTGTACGGGATTCACGTTTATAGTTTATTTATTTGAATTTAAGTAGCATTTAAAGAGAGATGAAGCTTTTTTCCTGTTATAGAAGCAGCTTTTGATAAAGTGATTAATGTTATTGACTGATTATTTGGGTCAAGCAAGCGATCTAGCTGTGTACGGCTGGTTTTTAAAAGTTCAGCCATCTTAGTTTTACTTATTCCTTTCTGTTTCATAGTTTGTTCAAGTTCATAAACAATAAGTTTTTTTATAGCTAAAGCCTCAACTTCTTCTTCAATTCCTTCTTCTGCTAAAAATTCACTAAAATCACTGCCAATATGCTTATTTTTTGTCATTTCTTTACTCCTCTATTATTGCTCTCTGTCTTTTTCGTGCTAAGTTAATTTCTTCTTTTGGTGTTTGTTCAGTTTTCTTTATAAAAGCATTTAACAAAATTATTTTCTCCTCTTTAATTATAAAAATTATTCTTGCAATACGATTCAGAAGGTGGCTTCTTACTTCCCAAAGTCCATCTCCCAAAGAGCGTACTAAAGGCATACCAATTGGCCAAGAAAACTGTACAATTTGAATATCTGCTCCTATTATTTTCTTCTCTTCTGACGAAAGAGCTTTAAGCCATTCTCGTACAGGCTCATTACCTGATAATTCAGAATAGAAGTTAACTGTAAATTTTGGTTTACCTCTCATAAATTTATTGTACCATTTTTGATACGAATATTCAAAAAACAAAAACTACTTGATGTATTAACGTAAGTTTGTTATATTGTTAATAAGACTTTAATAAAGTTATATATTAAAAAATTATAAAAATTTACTTATTCATTTCACTATAAAAATGAGCCTTACTATAAAATCACGGACTATATCAGTTGCTTCTAATCCTACTCAACCTCAACAAAATTTAGCTGCTCAGCAAGCAGTTATCACTCCAGATCAGTTTTTAGCAAATGTTGGAAAACTTGGAAAGCCACCTGCTGCCAAGAAAGATCAGGATAGGGGAAGGAAAACTACTGCCACACAAGAACCAATTAAATTTGACGATATTAAAAATTTAACAAGCTTGCTAAAAGTGATTAAAAGTCAGCAATCGCCTGAATATAAAGGCATAAAAATAGATAAAGTTTCTATCCGGAATACTAATCAACTTTCACAAAATCTTCATTCAGCGGCTCGTATTGTTGAGTTTACTACTACTGAATCTGGATTAATTCCTGGAAGTCATAAATCATATAAATTTGATGCTGGTGATATGTCTCCTGATAGAGCTGATGACTATGTCAAAGAAATATCTGATGCTGGAATTACAACTGAATCACAAAATGAAGGTAGTCAATTTCTTCAATCAGCCGCTGGACAGATTGCATTAGCCACACTTCCTTTTATTATTCCCACTATAATGTTTCCTATTCTTAAACATAATAATAAAGTAAAGTTTGAAAAGAATATAAGAAAAAGTTTTATTAATAGCTCGGAAAAACTTCCAACCATA